>JBBRNM010000016.1:0-41267 GCA_038230295.1 Candidatus Limnocylindrales bacterium | reverse complement strand
GACCATGCCCGACGTCTGGGGCAACGTCGTTGAGGGCCTCGATCGGGAGGCGATCGGGCGAGCGATGGCCACGATCTCCAGCGTCCAGCGTGATGCCCTCGAGATGGCCTACTTCGGCGGCCTGACGCAGGTCGAGATCGCCGACCGGCTGGGCGTGGCCCTTGGAACCGTCAAGAGCCGGATGCGGCTGGGCCTGCTCGGGCTGCGCCGGGCCCTCGTCGGTCCGGAGGGTGGCTACGCCGTGATCGATCCCCCGGGGCCCGACGATGGCTGATCGACTCGTGGCCGGAACCCGCTGCAGCGAGCTCTCGGACCTGGCGCCGGCGTTCGTGCTGGGGGCGCTTGCACCCGCCGAGATGGCGACGGTCCGGGCCCATCTCGCCGAGTGCCCCGAGGCGCACGCCGAGTTCGAGGAGCTCGGGTCCGTGCTCCCGGCGCTGCTCGCGTCCGTCGACCAGGTCGAACCGTCCGAGGCGCTCCTGGGCCGGATCCTCGACGCCGCGCGGGCCGACCGAACCCCGGCGGCGACGCCTGCGCCCAGCCCGGCGCTCGACATTCGCTCCGCGCCGATCTGGCTCGATCGTCTCGGGCTCGGCGAGGCGCGACGGCGACCGGCGTGGGCCGCGCTCGGCATCGCAGCGGTCCTCGCCGTCGTCCTGCTCGGCTCCCTGGATCTCCAGCTCCAGGCCTCCAATCAGGAGCTGGCGGCCTATCAGCGCGGCGTGGTCGCGGTCATCGATGCCGCCTCGCGACCGGGCGCCCAGCTGGCGGTCCTCGCGGCCGCCTCGCCGAGCTCGCCGGCAGCGGGCATCGCCGCCGTCAGGCCGGACGGTACGGTCGCCATTGCGATGCGCGGGCTCGCCCCGACCAGCGGTGCACAGGTCTACGAGGCGTGGCTCGTCGGCCCAGACGCGAAGCCCGTTCCGATCGGCGGCTTCCAGGTCGGCGCTAGCGGCTCCGGAACCCTCGTCGCGACGAACGCGACGCCCTCGCCGGGGGTGACCGTCGCACTGACATTGGAGCCCGGCCCCGGGGCGACGGCACCGACGCTGCCGCTGATTGCCAAAGGCGCTGCCCAGGGTCGCCCGGGCTGATCCCGCAGACGGGGCTCTTGCTCGGGCGCTAGCTCGACGCCCCCGCTGCCGCAACCGCCTCGGCGAGAGTTCCCGGCCCGACCGCCTTCGCCGCGCCCAGGGCGGACGTGGCCGCCTCGATCAGAGCCTCGCCGGTGGTGCCGTCTGTCGGGAATCGGGCGAGGCCGGCCGAGACCGTGACGGCCTGGCCGCCGATCGGTGGTCGGGCGGCGACCGCCTCGACGATTCGTTTCACGACCGTGGTCCCCGTCGCGCCGGGCGCAACGAGCATGAACTCGTCGGCTCCCCAGCGAGCCATCGTGTCGACGTACCGCACGGACTCGGCGGCGATGGCCGCGACCTCACGAAGGACGTCGTCGCCGGCGCCACGGCCGGCCTCGGCATTGATGCCGGCAAGCCCGTCGACGTCGAACAGCGCGATGCAGAGCTCGGACGCCTGGCGGGCCGCGCGCGCAATCTCGAGCTCGATGACCCGGGCGAGCGTTCGGGCGTTCGCCAGGCCGGTGAGGGCGTCCGAGTTCCCCACGCGCTCGACCCAGTCGGCTCGCTCTGCGCCCTCGCTCGCGAGTCGCGTTCGATCGACCGTGATCGCAATGAGGTCCGCGATGGCCTGCACCCCGTCGGCGACGTCGCCGACGGCCGAGATGTCTTCTCCCTGGATCGCCAGGGCTCCGATCGGCTCCTCGACACCGCCGGCGGCGAGGACGATCGGCCAGGCCGCGAGCCGCGTCGTGCCTTCGGGCGCTCCCACTGCCGCGTTGCCCATGCTCGGAACGCGTTCGTGGGCGGCCCGGTGGATGGGATTCGAGGCCTCCGCCGCGGCGGCTTCGAGCCGGGCCGTCGCCGTCTCGTCGAGGCCGTTCGCGCCGGCCACCGCGAGGGCCCGGCGGTCCGCGTCCCACAGGAGCGCCGCCGCCGAGCTGCCACGCGACAGCTCGAGCGCCACGTCGAGGAGCTCGCCGAGGGTCGACTCCGGATCGCTCCCGCGCGCGACCGCCCGGATGGCGCGATGGAGGAGGGGATCGGAGCTCACGGCCGGCCGATCGTACACCGGCCCGATCACCCGTCAATCGAACGGACGATCGAGGCCTGACCCCGCCGATCCGCGAGAGGCGCCGCCTATACTCCGGGCCGTGAAGCTGCTGCTGGCGATCGTCCACAACGAGGACGCAGGCGCCCTCGTCGACGCCCTCCTCGAGAAGGACTACCGGACGACCCGGCTGCAGTCATCGGGCGGCTTCCTCAGGCAGTCGAACGCGACGATCGTCCTGAGCGTCGACGACGACAAGGTCGATGACGTTATGGCAATCGTTCGGGAGAACTGCACGTCCCGGACCCAGGTCGTGAACCCGATGCCACCGATCATGGAGCCCGGCGAGTTCTTCATGCCCTATCCGCTCGAGGTCGAGGTCGGCGGCGCAACCGTCTTCGTGGTTCCCGTCGAGCGTTTCGAGCGCCTCTAGGGCAGGCGGGCCAGGTGAGCGTCCGGCCCGACCTCGTCGCCTGCTGGCTCTTCCGAATCACCGTTGACGGGCGGTTGGAGATCCTGCTGATCCGGCGCGCACCCGACCGCGTGTACCCGGGCCTGTGGCAATGCGTCACCGGCAAGCTCGAGCCGGGCGAGCGCATCGTGGACGGCGCCCTGCGCGAGGTCACCGAGGAGACCGGTCTCCGGGCGCCCGACCTCGAGGCCGTGTACGAGACCGACATCGTCAACTGGTTCCACGAGGAGTCGCTCGACGCGATCCTGTGCGAAACGGTCTTCGCTGCGAGGATCCGGCCGGAGGCGGCGATCGCCATCTCGATCGAGCACGACGACATGCGCTGGCTCGATCCCGAGGCCGCGAAGGCGCTCGTCACGTGGCCGGCCTACGTGCGGGCGATCGATGCGATCGGCTGGCTCGTGGATCGGCCCGACCGGGCCGCCGCCTTCCGCCTGCCGGATCCGGCCTGACCCACTGCTAGACTTCCGCCACGGCGACGAGCATGAGGAGGCGCATCGGGTGATCGAGCAGGGCGACGCTCCGGCGACGGCCCCGGCGCGCCCGATCTTCCGCTCGAAGGCGGATCGGCTGCGGCCGACCTACGGCTTCGAGGATGTGTCCCTCGCCCCCGGCATCGAGACCGTCGAGCCGAACGACGTCGAGCTCGGCCAGTCCTTCTGCGGCATCGACCTGGCGATTCCGGTCCTCGCCTCGGCGATGGACGCCGTGGTTGATCCCGCGTTCGCCGGGACGCTCGCCGGGCTGGGTGGCCTCGCGGTCCTGAACCTCGAAGGGGTCCAGACGCGCTACGACGACCCGTCGGCACTGATCGCGAGGATCGCGGCCGCGCCAGACGACGAGGTGCAGCACCTGCTCTCGGAGGCCTACGAGGCGCCGGTCCGCGAGGATCTCGTGGCCCGCCGGATCGAGGAGATCCACGCGGCCGGCTCGAAGGCCGCATTGGCGGCAACCCCGGCCGCGGCCCGACGCTGGGGTCCGTTCTGCGCGGAGCACGGCGCAGACCTGTTCCTCGTCCAGTCGCAGGTCAGCTCGGCGCGTCATCTCGCGACCGGCTACGACCCGCTCTCCCTGGCCGAGTTCACGCGGTTCATGCCCATCCCGGTCGCCGTCGGCAACACCACGAACGCCGAGGCCGCGTTCGCGCTCATGGAGCAGGGCGCGGCCGCGATCTTCGTCGGCGTCGGGCCGGGAGCGGCGTGCACGACCCGCGAGGTACTCGGGATCGGGGTTCCCCAGGTCACCGCCGTGGCGGACGTCGCCGGCGCGCGCGATGCGTACCAGGAGCAGACTGGGCGCTACGTGCCGGTCGTCGCCGACGGGGGGATGCGTCGCGGGGGCGAGCTCGCGAAGGCGATCGCGGCGGGGGCGGACGTGCTCATGCTCGGCAGCCCACTCGCCCGAGCCGCCGAAGCTCCGGGGCGGGGCGTCAACTGGGGGATGGCCGCGCCCTCGCCGGTGCTGCCACGTGGGACCCGCATCAAGGTCGGGACCGCGGGAACCCTGGACCAGATCCTCTTCGGCCCCGCGACGGTCTCCGACGGCTCGCAGAACCTGATGGGCGCCCTTCGCCAGTCGATGGCGGCCCTCGGGGCACGCACGATCCGGGCGATGCAGCAGGTCGAGATCGTCTACGCGCCCTCGACCCAGACCGAGGGCAAATCCTGGCAGCAGCGCGGCCGCTGACGGACGACGCGGGCTCGGACGCGGCCCTTCGCGCGGATCGACCGGTCAGGCCGCCCGATGAGGTTGGCGACCAGCTGATCGGCTGGGGCACCGTCGTCCGCATCGAGACTCGCGGATGGCTCAGCGGCACAGTGGCCGCGGCGGCCGTCGGCTACATCGAGGAGGCCGACGGCGGCCTGCTCGTCGCGGCCGGTTCGCCCGACGCGGCGTGGGCCAGGAATCTGGAGGCGGATCCGCGCTGCCGGGTCACGATCGGCGAGCGAACCCTCGACATGACCGCCGAGCCGCTCGATCCGGCCGAGGCCACCCGCGTCGTCATCGGACTGATCCTCCGCTACGGCACCCCGGCGGAAGGTCTCGGGCGCGGCCCGGCATTTCGGCTGCGGCCCGCCTGAGGCGCGGCGGCCGGTAGACTGCGTCAACGATCGAGCGATAGAGAGCAGGGAGGGCCTGGATCGGGCGTGGCGGGCAAGGGCAAGACGGTCCACGGCGAGGCGGCGAATGCCGGCCATCGCGTGCTCGCCCCCGATGACGCCGAGGTCGAGGCCTATCTCGAGCAGGCGCTCCACGCTCCAGGCCCCGATCGGGCCCCCGCGGACCGGCCGGCCACTCCCGAGGCGGGCACGGTCGTCGTCCTGGACTTCGGGAGCCAGTTTGCCCAGCTGATCGCGCGCCGTGTGCGCGAGCTGCACGTCTACTCGGAGCTCCTGCCGCACGACACGCCGATGGCGGAGCTGGAGCGTCGCGGCGCCACGGCGATCATCCTGTCGGGCGGCCCGAACTCCGTGTACGACGTCGACGCGCCCAAGCCCGATCCGGCGATCTGGAGCGGCCGCATCCCGGTCCTCGGGATCTGCTACGGCGCCCAGCTCATGGCCCTCGAACTCGGCGGCGACGTCCTGCCGGTCTCGAAGCGCGAATACGGCCCCGCGACCGTCACGCTCAACGAGAGCGACGGGCTGTTCGCCGGCCTGGATCGCGAGCAGCCGGTCTGGATGAGCCATGGCGATTCGATCACCCGGCTGCCGGACGGCTTCCGCTCGACCGCGCAATCGGACTCGACGCCGTTCGCCGGGCTCGTCGACGAGCGGCGCAACCTGTACGGAATCCAGTTCCACCCCGAGGTCGTCCACACGCCCCAGGGCCGAGAGGTGCTGCGGAACTTCGTGCTCGGGATCGCCGGGGCCACGGCGACCTGGACCCCGGCCAACTTCATCGAGTCCACCGTCGCCGAGATCCGCCAGCGCGTCGACGCCCACGCCGCGGCGGTCGGCTCGGACGGCCAGGTCATCTGTGCCCTTTCCGGCGGCGTCGATTCGGCCGTCGCCGCCGCGCTCGTCCATCGGGCCGTCGGCGATCGCCTGACCTGCATCTATGTCGACCACGGCCTGATGAGGAAGAAGGAGTCCGAGCTTCTCCGGGCGACGTTCGAGCAGAACCTCGGGATGAACCTCGTGATGGTCGACGCCAGGGATCGATTCGTGGCCCGCCTCGCCGGGGTGGTCGACCCTGAGGAGAAGCGCCGGATCATCGGCGACGAGTTCATCCGCGTCTTCGAGGAGGAGGCGGCGAAGATCGAGAGCGGCGCCGGCCGGATCGACTTCCTGACCCAGGGCACGCTCTACCCCGATGTGATCGAGAGCGCGACGGCGGAGACGAAGACCGCCCAGAAGATCAAGACCCACCACAACGTCGGCGGCCTGCCCGCGGACCTCCGCTTCAAGCTCATCGAGCCGCTGCGGTACCTCTTCAAGGATGAGGTCCGCTCGGTCGGGACGGAGCTCGGGCTGCCCGACGCGATGGTCCAGCGCCAGCCCTTCCCGGGTCCGGGTCTCGCGATCCGGATCATCGGCGAGGTCACCTCGGAGCGGCTCGACACGCTGCGCGACGCCGACTGGATCGTCATCGACGAGATCAAGGCCGCCGGCCTCTACCGCAGCGTATGGCAGTCGTTCGCGATCCTCACGCCCGTCCGGAGCGTCGGCGTGATGGGCGATGGCCGGACCTACGCGAACGTCGTCGCGATCCGGGCCGTCACGTCGGAGGACGGCATGACCGCCGATTGGGCCAAGCTCCCATACGACGTGCTCGGCAAGATCAGCAGCCGCATCGTGAATGAGGTGCCGGGGGTCAACAGAGTCGTGTACGACATCTCCAGCAAGCCCCCCGCCACGATCGAATGGGAGTAGCAATCCGGATCGCGCGGCTTTCGGCCGGCGGCGCCGGGGGTTAGAGTGACGCCATGACGGATTCTCCTGCCGACGCCGCACCGGGCGCCGACGCCACCTCGTCGTCCCGGTGCCCCTGGTGCTCCGCGCAGGTCACCCCCCAGACAGCCGTGTGCCCGTCCTGCGGCGCGAAGCTCCTGGACGATGCGACCGCGGACATCCCCGGCGTGACGCAGCTCGATCCCGCAGCCACGACTCCTCGGCCCACGCCCCGCAGTCGGGGCCTGCTCGGCTGGCTCTCGGGCGAAGTCGAGACCGCCGAGTCCGACGCCGATCGAGCCGGAGTCGAACCGCCGACCGACGCCGTCAAGCAGGAGATGCTCCGCCTCGAGATGGAAGCCTTCAAGACCGAGATGGAGGCCGAGGCCGCCGTTGCCCAGGCCGATGCCGTGCTGGCCGACGCGGAGGCGCCGCGAGCCAGCTCCGAGGAGCCCGATGAGCCCGAGGCCCCGGCCGATGTCCCCGCTCCGACGACCGCCGATCCCGAGCCGGGAGTGGACCGCGCCGCCTCCTGAACCGCCTCGCCCGCCCGAGCGACTGCCGGCTCCCGGACCCTCGTACCTCCGCGAGCCGGAGCTTCGCGCCCACGGCCGGGTCTTCCAGCTCGGGATCACCCGACCGACGATCGTCGACGACTGGTGGACCGCGATCCTGTGGGCCGCCGAGGGCGGCGCGGTCGTTGCCTTCACGGACGTCGCGCCGACCGCAGGACCGCCGCCCGACCCCCCGCTGGCCCGGTTGGGACCGGCCCTCGCCGGATCCCTTTCGGGGCTCATCCTCGAGGACGATGGCCGGCTCCAGATCCGGCTCGGGCTGGTGGCGGCTCCACCGGATCCGGCCCGTCCATGGCGCTGTCCGTTGCTCGTCCGGGTGGCGTTCCGGTGGGAGCCTGCGCGGGCGGCCGTGCTCCGCCCGAATGAGCTCGCCGCGGAGGTCCTCGCCGGCTTCAGGCGCTCCGTGGAGGCGCTCGGTCGGCCCTGAGCTCGGAATTCCGGAACAGCCGTGGGGCATCGGCGGGCGCACGGCTAGACTCACGACGTGCCCGACATCTTCGACGAGTTCCTGGACGAGCTGAAACGGCGGCAGGCGGGCCCGGCCGGCAGCGATTCCGGCAACGGGGAGCCAGGCGGCGACGATCCCGGCGATGAGCCGCCGGCCGACCCGGAACGATCCGACCCCGAGCCATCCGGCCCGCCCAGCCGAGGCAACGGGCCACCCCGCCGACCTCGCGTGATCCGCACCCGCGAGCCCCGCCGCTTCCGATGGACCTGGGTCGTCCTCGCGCTCGCCGCGATCGCGCTGCTTTTCGTCTCGGTCGGCGTCGGGTTCTGGACGGACGTGCTGTGGTATCGCAGCGTCGGCTTCGAATCCGTGCTCTGGACGCGCGTCGGCGCCACCAGCGCCTTGTTCGTGATCGGCGTCCTCGTGACGCTCGCGGTCCTGCTGGGCAACCTCGCGATCGCAGGCCGGCTTGCGCCGCCCGCCGATCCCGCTGCGACCGCGGGCATCGGCGACTTCCTCGATCGGCTGAACCGGGCCGCCACGAGCCAGCCCGGAGCGCGATTCGGGGCGGGCCCTCGGCCCGTGGTCCTCGATCGCGATGAGCTGCCCGATCTCACGCCGATCACGAGGCTCGTGATCGTCGGCATCTCGATCTTCGTCGCCCTCATCGTCGGCGGCTCGATGGCCGCCGGCTGGGAAACGGTCCTGCTGTGGATCCACCGCGTGCCGTTCGCGCCGAGCGGCGCCCCCGTGACAGACCCCGTGTTCGGCCGCGACATCTCGTTCTTCCTCTTCGACCTGCCGTTCCTGCGAGGCGTCCAGTCGGTCTTCAACGCGCTCGTGGCCCTCAGCCTGCTCGTCGCGGCGGCCCGCTACGTCGCCGGCATGGCCCGAGCCGGGCTCCATTTCCCGACGCCCGCCCGAGTCCACCTGGCCGTCCTCGGCGGCCTCTTCCTGCTGTCTGTCGCCGTTGGTTACCAGCTCGACAAGTACGAGCTCGTGTACTCAACCCGCGGGTTCGCGACCGGCGTGTCGTACACCGATGCCCATGCCCAGTTCGCGGCCTTCGACATCCTCACGGTCCTGTCGGCGTTCGCCGCGGCGTTCCTCATCGGAGCGGCGTTCACACGCTGGAACTGGCCACTCGGCGTCACGGTCGCCGCGTGGTTCGTCGCCTCGATCCTCGTCGGGACGGTCTACCCGGAGGCGATCCAGCGGTTCGTCGTGAACCCGAACACGCTGGCGCAGGAGCGGCCCTACATCGCCAACAACATCGCGATGACGCGGCTCGCATTCAACCTGGCCAGCTGGGACCCTCCCACAAACTACGGCGGCGAGGCGCTGCTGACGCAGGCCCAGATCGACGCCGATGCCGCGACCTTCCAGAACGCCCGCCTCTGGGACTACCGGCCCCTCGGCGACACGATCGACCAACTCCAGACGGTCCGGAAGTACTACCAGTTTGTCAACGTCGACACGGACCGATATCCCATCAACGGCGGCCTCCGCCAGCTGATGCTCTCGGCGCGCGAGCTGAACCTCGCTGCCAACACCGAGGCCACCGGCTGGGTCAACCAAAGGATCATCTTCACCCACGGGATCGGACTCGTGATGGTCCCGGTCAACGAGGTCACGCCGGAGGGCCAGCCCGTCCTGTTCGTCAAGGACCTGCCGCCAATCTCAGCCGACGGCGCACCCGCGATCAGCGAGCCGCGCATCTACTTCGGCGAGAAGCCGACGGGCTACGTCATCGTCGGGGCGAAGCAGCCCGAGTTCGACTATCCCCAGGGGGCCGGCGACCCGACGGGGGGCGGCCCGGTCACGACGACGGTCTGGTCGGGCGACACCGGTATCCCGCTGCACACGACGCTCGACCGGCTCCTCTTCGCGATCCGCTACGGCGACCTCGACCTCCTCATCAGCGACCAGGTGACCGCCAGCAGCCAGATCCTCATCCACCGGTCCCTTGCCGAGCGCCTCCGGCTGGTCGCGCCATTCCTGCGCTACGACAAGGACCCCTACGTCGTCGTCGATGGGCAGGGGCATCTCGTCTACATCCAGGACGCGTTCACGGTGACGGACAAATTCCCGAATGCGCAGCCGTTCGATGCGTCAACCCTCGCCGGATCCGGCCTCGGCAGCGGCTCGATCGACTACATCCGGAACAGTGTCAAGGTCGTGATGAACGCCTACGACGGGACCATGCACTTCTATGTCGCTGACCCGAACGACCCCCTGATCCGGGCCTACGAGGGCATCTTCCCGAGCCTCTTCAGCCCGATCACGGACCTCCCCGCCGATCTCGCCCCGCACCTCCGCGTGCCCGAGGAGCTCTTCAACGTCCAGACCCGCATGTACGGCGCGTACCACGTCCAGGATCCCGAGACGTTCTACAGCAGCAACGACCTGTGGACGGTGCCCGCGGGGACGACCAGCGACCAGGTGCTGCCATCGGAGGCCTACTACGTGGTCATGCGGATCCCAGGCGAGCCGAATCCCGAGTTCCTGCTGCTCCAGCCGATGGTCCCCAAGGACCGGCCCAACATGATCTCCTGGGTCGCCGCGCGGAACGACGCCCCGAACTACGGGACCGTCCGGGTGTTCCGGTTCCCGACGAACACGACCGTGCTCGGCCCGGCGCAGATCGAGGCCCGGATCGACCAGGATCCGACGATCAGCGCCCAGGTCTCCCTCTGGAACCAGTCGGGCAGCAAAGTGATCCGCGGCAACCTGATCGTCATCCCGGTCGGCGACGCCCTCATCTATCTCCAGCCGGTCTATCTCCAGTCGACCTCGTCGAAGTTCCCGGAGTTCCAGCGCATCGTGGTCGCCTCGCCCTCCACGGTCGTCTGGGGCCAAACGCTGACCGAGGCACTCCATCTCCTGCTCCAGGCCCGCGGCGGGCCAGCTCCTTCCCCGACCCCGGGCGGCACACCCGTGCCCGGGACCTCGCCATCGCCGGGCCCGACGGTCGCGCCCGGCCTGCCGTCGGACGTCCCGGGCCTGATCGCCTACGCGAACGCCCACTACGAGCTCGCCCAGCAGGCGCTCCGTGACGGTGACCTCGCGCGATACGGCAGCGAGATCGCGTTCGTCGGACAGGCGATCCAGCGGCTCGAGCAGCTCCAGGGATCGAGCCCGGCCCCCAGCCCGTAACGGAGCCACCCTCGCTCGATGCGTCGCTCGCTGCTGCTGACCCTGGGGCACCCGGACTGGTGGGCGATGTCCCTGGCCGCGTTCCTCGTCCGCGGCGGGATCCTCCTCGTCGCGCTTCCCGTGCTGGCTCTGCCCTCGCTCGCCGGGCTGTCGACGGTGGTCGCGCCGCTGCTGACAGGCGTGGTCCTTGGCGATTCCCCGATCCCCCCGGTCGTCCAGCTCGGCGCCATGGCCGCCCTGCTCGCCGCGGTGGTGTTCGTCACGGGCCTGTTCGGTGCCTGGCTGGACATCGCCCTCTTCTCGTCCGCGTCGGCGGCCCTCGGTGGAGCGGCGCCGACCGGCCGGGTCTCCCTGCGCGAGGCGCTCAATGCCCGGCTGACGCCGCACGCGATCACGATCCTCGCGCTCGGCTACGCCGTCTTTCGTGTCGTGACCGCGGGCTACGACGAGCTGACGTCGCCCACGAGCTCGCCCGCGCCCCTCGCCGTCCGGATCATCGCCCGCACTCCCGAAGCGGTCGTGGCGCTCCTCGTGGCGTGGATCGGGGCCGAGGCGCTCGGTGGGCTGGCCCTCCGCCGCCTGGTCGCGAGCGGCCCACCAGCGACGGCTGGTCGCGCGATCGTCAGGGGGGCGAGGGACCTCGTCCGCCCGGGTGGCCTCGCGGTCCTGCTCGTCACGAACCTCGCCGTCATCGCCATCGCGGTCGCGGCCTGGCTGGCGACGTCGGCCGCGTGGACCCGTCTCGCCGACAGCCTCGCCGACGGCTTCGCGGCCGTCGATCTCGGCTTCGCCATGCTCGGGTTCATCGTCGCGTTTCTCGCGGGCCTGCTGCTGCTCGGCGTCGTGCTGGCCTGGCGCAGCGTGGCCTGGACCGCCGATTCGAACCGGGTCTCGGCGCCGATCGGGCTCCTGGCGCCCGCCCCCGAACCGGGATAGTCCAGGATATTCGTCACGCAGACGACGCACGGGGCGTCGGTACCGTCACGCTGAGGGCGCTGAACCCCCTGCTACACTCCGCCGATCGTTCGCGGCTCGACTCGAACGACGGCTGTTCACACGGAGGCACCGGCGGGGCCGAATGGACCAGATCTTCCAAACGATCAGCGACGCGATTGGCTCGATCTTCGACAACCCGGTCGTCCAGCTCGGCGGCAAGCTCTTCCTGATCTACTGGGTGATCCTGTGGATCGCCGCCGCGTACTGGGCGTTTCGGGACATGCAGGGTCGGTCCGACAACCCGATCGCCCCGTACCTGGCCTCCGCCTTCGTCATCGTCTTCACTCCGATCCTGTTCCCGCTGGCGGTCTTCACGTACAAGATCGTGCGGCCGCAGGAGCGGATCGGGGAGGTCTACGAGCGCAACCTGGCCGAGGAGGCGATGCTCGCCGAGATCGAGGCCATTCCGCACTGCCCGAACTGCGACCGGCGAGTCGACGCGGCGTGGATCATCTGCCCGACGTGCCGAGCCCGCCTGAATCGCGTCTGTCCGAACTGCACCCGTCTCGTCGGTCTCGACTGGTCACTGTGCGCCTGGTGCGGTCGCGAGTTCGAGCGCCACGACGCCATCGCGGCGGCGTCCGCACCGATCGTGAGCCTGCCGACGCATGAGGCGTTGACATCCGGCGAGGCCGGCGTCGTGAGCGATCGTCCCCGGACCTCGGTCCGGGCAGCCAACCGGAGCGCGGACCAAGTCGCCGAGCGTTGACCGAGCCGGCCCCCGAACCGGCCGGGTCGCCGGCCGCAGGCCTCTTCCGCTTCTCCCTCGAGGGCCGGCGCGCGCCGGCTCTCTTCGTGAGCGGCTGGCTCGCAACGATCATCGGCGCGGCCACGACGGCGGTCGGGATCGCCTCAAGCCCCGGCGGCGCGGCCCTGCTTCTCGCGGCCGTCGGGCTGGCACTCCTCGCGCTCGGGCTCGTGCTCCTCGGTGGCTCCCAGACCGTCGAGCGAGGAGCCGCCCGGCTGCCCTATGCGGGACCCTCGCCGCTCCTCGTCTTCCTGGCCGTCGTCGCGGCCAGCCTGTTCGTCGCGATCGTCGTCGGCGCCGCGCTCAGCTCGGCGGGTGTCCAGCTGCCGCTGGCCGTCGGCGACCTGATCGCCACGGCCCTCCAGGCGCTCGTCTTCATCGGCGTCGTCCAGCTGATGGTCATCGGCACCGGCGCGCTTCGCTGGTCCGACATGGCATTTCGGATGGGGCTCCGGCAAGCCGCCGAGGCCTTCGCCCGGGGTGCGCTGCTGGCGGCCCCCGTCGTCATCGTCACGGCCATCGTGGCTGCGGTCGTCGTCTCGATCGCCGGCGTGACGCCGCCGAGCCCGCTGCCCTCGACGGGCACGCTATCGGGCCTCGTGCTCCATCTCCTCGCCGGGGCGGTCGTTGCGCCGATCGCCGAGGAGGTGCTGTTCCGGGGGTTCATGGTCACCGCCTGGGCGCGGTCGAACGGACCCACGGTCGCGATCGTTCGCGCGGCGCTGCTGTTCGCGGTCGCCCACGTGCTCCTGATCGGTGGCGACAACTTCGGCCAGGCGGCCTCCCTGGCGTTCGTCGGGGCGGTGGGCCGGCTGCCCGTCGCCCTCGCCCTCGGCTGGCTCTACCTGCGGAGCCGAACCATCTGGGCCCCGATCGGGCTCCACGCGACGTTCAACGCCATCCTGCTCATCGCCGCCGAGATGGCGACCGGGACGCTCGGTTCCTAGCCTCAGCGTGGAATCCCGGGCAGGCGCGGACCGGTGGGCACGGCGGCCGGCGTGGGCGGGGTCGGGGTCGGGGTCGGCGCCGGCGGTGACAAGAGCTCCGGGACGGTGACGAACGTGAAGCCGCGGGCGCGATAGCTCGCGATCACGCGGGCGAGGATCCGGGGAGTCACGTCCGGCCCGACGTGCATCAGGACGATCGACCCGGCCAGACCCATCGACGCATTGTGGATCAGCTGGCCATCGGTGAACCGCTTCGCGGTGTCCTTCGGGTCCACGTCCCAGAGGATGATGTCGGGAAAGCCTGCCTTTGCGGCGGCCAGATCGGTGGCGGCGTTCCGGTAGCCATACGGCGGTCGGAAGAGCGGCGCCATCTTCGTACCGGTGACGGCCTGCCAGACCCGGGCGTTGCGCTTCAGGTCTGCTACCAGCGCCGCGGAGGTCATCTTGGTCGCGTCCCCGTGAAGGTAGGTGTGGTTGCCGACGACGAAACCGGCAGCGGCGACCGATTGCCAGAGATCCGGATCCTTCGCCAGCCAAACGCCGTTCACGAAGAACGTCGCCTTAACGTGCTCCCTGAGGAGGATCGACACGATCAGCCGCCCATTCGCCGCGCTCCAGCCATCGTCGAACGTGAGGGCGACGACCTTCCGTGCCGCAGAGCCGCGATGGATGACCCGCGGCGCCCCGGTCCGCGCGGGAATCGTGGCGGGCGGCGCCGGTGTCACCTGGGGCGTGGAGCTCGAGACGGCGGTGCCGGCCGCGGGCGTGCCGGCTGCGGGCGAGCCGCTGACGGTCGCGACCGGGCCTGTGGCAACTCCGGGCGCCGAACCGTTGCGCAGCGAGACGCTCGCGACGACGACACCGGTCGCCATCACGACGGCGATCGGAAGCGCGAGCAGGCGCAGGGCGTGGCGTCTCCCCTGGCGGAGTGGTGAAGCCGGGGTGCGAACGAACACGCGGAGCCCCCGATCCATCATGGGCCGCCGCCGGCGGTGGCGATCCCAGGGCACGATGGACGAAGTGTCGCTACCAGTGTGTAACGCGGCCGCCCGAAACGCCAGCGTCCACATGACACGCCGAAAGTCCGGGGTGAGCCCGGGGTGAGCCCGGAGTGAGCCCCGCCTCGTAGTCTGCGCTCGTCCTCGGGTTCGGATGGCGGGGGGAATCGGCGGGCTCCCGTCGCCCGGGTCCGAGGGCGCCCTCACTCCCACAGCGGAGGTGTTCGTGACGCAGATCGAGGCCGGCTTGCGGCTCCTCCCGCCGGTCGGCCGCGCGATCCGCGAGCTGCCGCCGGCCGAGCGGCCGCGGGAGCGCCTCCAGCTCCGTGGCGCGGCCGGCCTCACCGCAGCCGAGCTCATCGGCCTGCTTTGGGGTTCGGGTGGCCGGGGCCGCTCCGCAGTCGACCTGGCGGCGGATGCGATCGCTCGTTTCGACGGCCTCACCGGCCTGGCAAGGGCCAGCGGCCCCGAGCTCGAGGCTCTCCCCGGGGTCGGCGAGGCGAGGGCGGCCCAGCTCCTCGCGGCGTTCGAGCTAGGGCGGCGCCTCCTCGCCGACTGGCCGACCGGTCGTTGGTCGATTCGATCACCACGCGACGTCGCGGACCGCCTGATCCTCCAGATGGGCCGCCTCGAGCGGGAGGAGCTGCGGGTCGTGATCCTGAACACGAAGAACGTGGTCCTTCGGGTCGCGACGGTCTACCAGGGCAACGTGAGCGCCTCGCTCGTGCGCGTCGGCGAGCTGTTTCGCGACGCGGTCCGACTCGATGCCGCAGGTACGATCCTCGTCCACAACCACCCCTCGGGCGATCCCACGCCCAGCCCGGATGACCTGCACCTCACCGCGGAGGCGCTGGCAGCCGGTCGGCTCCTCGACATCGACCTGCTCGACCACCTCGTGATCGGCCACGACGCGTATGTCTCGCTGCGCGACCGGGGGATCAGCTTCGATCGACCGGGCCGTCACCCGAGCCCGGCGGCCTGAGCGGAGCTCCCGCCTCACGAGCGGCTCCGAGGGCCGCCGCAGCGTTGCTGCGGAGCGCGTGGGGGCCGCGGGTATACTGCTCAACCCCGCGCCCATCTCGCGCGGTTCTCGCACGAGGACCCTTCCCCGGCATGCTCGACCGCATCCTCGGCCTGTTCTCCCGCGACATCGGGATCGATCTCGGCACCGCGAACACGCTCGTCCACGTTCGCGATCGTGGCATCGTGATCAGCGAGCCCTCGGTCGTCGCCATCGACGCCCGCACGAAGCGCGTCCTCGCCATCGGCGCGGAGGCCAAGCGGATGGTCGGCCGGACCCCGGCAAACATCATCGCCGTCCGGCCGCTGCGCGACGGCGTGATCAGCGACTTCGACGTGACCGAGCAGATGATCAAGTACTTCGTGGACAAGGTCCACGATCGAATCGGGCTGCTGCCGCGGCCGCGGATGGTCATCGGCATCCCGTCCGGGGTCACCGAGGTGGAGAAGCGGGCCGTCCTCGACGCCGCCCTCAACGCCGGCGCGCGCTGGGCCAAGCTGATCGAGGAGCCGATGGCGGCGGCGATCGGCGCCGGCCTGCCGGTCAGCGAGCCCTCGGGCAGCCTCGTCGTGGACATCGGCGGCGGCACGACCGAGGTTGCGGTCATCAGCCTCGGCGGCATCGTCGTGAGCCGCAGCATTCGGATCGGCGGCGACGAGATGGACGTCGACATCATGAATTTCGCCCGCCGCGAGTACAACCTGTTCCTCGGCGAGCGGACCTGCGAGGACATCAAGATCGCGATTGGGTCCGCCTACCCGGGCGAATGGGACCAGCAGCGGGTCAACCTGCGAGGTCGCGACCTGTTGACGGGGCTGCCGCGCAGCGTGGAGGTCGGTGCCGACCAGATCCGCGAGGCGATCGAGCCCTCGGTGGTCCAGATCGTCGACACGATCCGGGACACGATCGAGGAGACGCCGCCGGAGCTCGTGGCGGACATCATGGACCAGGGCGTCGTGCTCGCCGGCGGCGGCGCGCTCCTCGCCGGCCTCGACCGGCGCGTGGCCGAGGCGACGCAGATGCCCGTCCACATCGCCGACGATCCGCTGACGTGCGTGGTCCGTGGCACCGGGATCGTGCTCCAGGACCTCGTCGGGATGCAGCGCGTGCTCGTCACCGAGACCTACTCCCGACCACCCCGCTAGGGCGGATCGATGAGCGCGATGTTCGCGAGCCGGGCGACGCGGCGGCGGACCGTCACGTATCTCGCGCTGCTGGCGGTCTCGCTGCTGCTCATGGCCGTGTCCGCAAATCCGCTCGTGCGGGATCTCCAGAACGGCGTCGCGTTCGCCTTCAAGCCGTTCGAGGTCGCCATCGAGGGGGTGGCGAACGGCGTCGGCTCGATCGGCAGCGCCATCACCGAGATCGATCGGATCCGGGTCGAGAACCAGGCGCTGCGGGCCGAGAACGAGCGGCTCCAGACGGAGAACCGGGCGGCCGCGGAGGCCCGTCGCGAGAACGACGCGCTGACCAGCCTCCTCCAGCTCCGTCAGGGGCTCGATTTCAAGACCATCCCGACCGCGGTCATCGCCCGCGAATCATCGGAGGCGAGGCGGGCCGTCGTCATCGATCGCGGCTCGAATGACGGCGTCGCCGTCGGCCAGGTCATCGTCGCGGCCGGCGGATCGCTCGCGGGCCGGGTCGTCGATGTCGGGGCGGACTTCGCCCGCGTCGTGCTGATCAGCGATTCGAGCTCGACCGTCATCGGCCAGCTGCTCGGCACCGGCTCGACCGGCAAGGTCGTGGGCCAGCTCGGCGGGGCGCTGGTGATGACCGACGTCGACTCGACGGTGAAGGTCAACATCGGCGACGAGGTCTTCACGGCCGGCATCGAGCTGAGCGGGGGCATCCGCTCGCCGTATCCGAAGGGGCTCCTCCTCGGCCGGGTCATCGACGTCAGGCGGGACCCGAACGAGGTTGTCCAGACCGTGTATCTCGAGCCGGCGGCGCCCCTCGACCGCCTCGAGTTCCTGCTCGTGATCACCGATTACCAGGGCGGCCTGATAGGGCCATCCGGGAGCCAGGATCCGTGCCTCCCGACGGCGAGCGGGACGCTGCCCAATTCGGACCAGCCGTGCGCGACGGGCGCCCCGAGACCGACTTAGACGGCGCGGCCATCGGCGGTGCCCTGACCAAAGGGCGAGGCTGCCCGGGACTACTTCGGTATTGAGTCGACCGGCACCGGAGGCGACGCTGGGCGAGCACTCATCGCTCCCGGAGCCCGATCTCGCATGTCCCATACCTTTTCCCGAGCCGCCACCGCAGCCCTGCTCGTGGCACTGCTCGCGACGTTGCCCGGCTTCACGGTCGCCGCATTCGCCGGGACGATCGCCGCGCCGAGCTCCGCTGCCGTCCAGGACGCCATCGCGGCGAGCCCCAAGATCGTCATCGTCGTCGGGGCAACCGAGGGGACGACGCCGGCCTATCGGACCGACGCCGATTCGATCTATGCCGAGGCGATCAAGTACACCCCGAACGTGGTCAGGATCTACAGCCCCAATGCGACCTGGGCGGCCGTAAAGGCAGCGGCGCAGGGGGCCTCGGTCTTCGTCTACCTCGGCCACGGCTACGGCTTCCCGAGCCCGTACAAGCCGGTCCTGACGCCGAGCGTCCACGACGGCATGGGGCTGAACATCGCCCTCAACGGCGGCGACGCGAACAAGCAGTACTGGGGCGAATCGTACATCGCGAGCGAGATCCGGCTGGCCAAGAACGCGATCGTCATCCTCAACCACCTGTGCTATTCCGCGGGCTCCTCCGAGGCCGGTGCGGCCGAGCCGACGATCGCCGTGGCAAAGGAGCGGGTCGACAACTTCGCCTCGGGCTTCCTCCGCGCCGGCGCCCGCGCGGTCATGGCCGATAGCTGGAACGGCATCGCCGAGCAGATGATCCGCGGCCTCTTCACCACCAGCCAGTCCATCGGGACCCTGTGGCACAGCCTTCGGAGCGTAAAGGGCCACGACATCGCATGGACCCCCGCCCGGAACCCGAGCTACACGGGGATCATGGATCCCGACACGGCGACGACCGGCTTCCACCGCTCGATCGTCGGCAACCTGGCGATGCAGACAGGGGAGCTCATCGCCGGGGCTTCGGTGGGCCTGACGAATCGCGACCCATCGACGCTGCAGGTCCCCGGGGCGGCGTCCGTGGCCACGGGCGGCGCGGCCCTGTTCGGGGATGCCGCCCTGACCGCGCCCGCCACGACCACCCTTACGGCCGGCACCCGCGTGCGGGTTGCCGAGAGCCAGGCCGGCGCTCCGCTGCCGGATGGATCCAGCGGCCCCGCGGTGGCCCGGATCACGACCCTCGACAACGTCACCGCCGGCTGGACCGCCGCGAGCGGTCTGGTCCCGCGCGACAGCGTCGGGCCGCAGCTCTGGGCGATCGATGGCGCCACCACGATCACGCCGAACTCCGACGGCGATCACGACACCCTCAACCTGCTGGCGAGGTTCTCCGAGCCCGTCACGTGGACCGCCCGGATCCTCGATCCGACCGGAGCGGTGGTCAAGACCTTCAACGGGACCGCGGATTCCGCCATCCTGGCCTGGAACCCGGTCGTGGCTGGCGTCGCGCCGCCGACGGCGGATTACACCTGGTCGGTCCACGCCGTCGATGGCTGGGGCAACCTGGCGCTCGACACGAGCGGCGTCATCCACCTCAGCAACCCGCCGATCCCGCCAACCGCGGTCATGAGCTTCGTCCCGACGACGCCCGCGACCACGAACGCGACCTCGACCAGCTACGGCATCGTCTTCCACGACGTCGTGACGGACCTCACGGCCTCCGATTTCGCGGTCACCGGGACGACGGGCTGTGTCGTCGGGGAACCGGTCGGCAGCGGGACGACCTACGCCGTGACCCTGACCGGCTGCGCACCCGGCAGGTTCGTGCTGACCCTCCAGCCCGGCTCGGTCGTCGACACCTTCGCCAACCGGGGCCCGGCCGGATCCGTCAGCGCCCCCTGGGTCCTGATCGATCGGACCGCGCCCGTCGTCGCCGGCCCGAAGGTCTCGATCCAGTCCGGCGGCACGCTCGGCGCGACCGGCGTGCCGGCCGTGCTCAGCTGGACCGCGACCGATGCCGGCGGCGCTGGGATCCGCAACTACGACATCGCCCAGAGCACGGACGGCGGCGCGTTTGCCACGATCCGGAGCGCCCTACCGGGAGCGAGCCTGAATCTCAGCGTCGCTCCCGGCCACACCTATCGCTTCGAGGTGCGGGCGACCGACAAGGCCTCCAATCGCGGCGCCTGGGTTGCCGGCCCGACCCTGAACCCGGCCGTCGTCCAACAGACGACCACAAGCGCCGCCTGGGCCGGCAGCTGGACGACCGTCTCGTCGACGGCCTATTCCGGCGGGTCCGCGAAGTACAGCAGCACGGCGGGCGCGAGCTCGACCTTCACGTTCAGCGGCCGGAGCGTGGGTGCGGTCTTCAGCCGCGGTCCGTCGCGCGGCCGGGTCTCCGTCTACGTCGATGGAACATTCGCGGCGACGATCGATCTCTACGCCGCGAGCGCGAGCTACGGCTCGGTCGCCTTCGCGCGGACGTTCAACACGTATACGACCCACACCCTCAAGCTCGTCGTCGCCGGGACATCTGGACGGCCGACCGTCGTGGTTGACGCATTCCTCGTCCTCCACTAGAGGCCGCGAGGCGGCGGCTACACTCCCTCGCGATGACCAGTCCCGCGGGCACCGCGTCGCCCTCCGACGTTCCCCGTGCCGAGGGCGCTGGGACGTGGGTCGTCCTCCCGACGTACGACGAGGCCGAGAATCTCCCCGGGATCGCGGCCGCGATCCTCGCGGCGCTGCCGGCCGCGACGCTGCTCGTCGTCGACGACGGCTCGCCCGATGGAACCGGCGAGCTGGCCGAATCGCTGGCGGCCAACGATCCCCGGATCCGGGTCCGCCACCGCCCGGCCAAGGCGGGTCTCGGCAGGGCCTACCTCGACGGCTTCGGGATTGCGATCGCCGGCGGCGCGAGTGCGGTGATCCAGATGGACGCGGATTGGTCGCACTGGCCGGGGGCGCTGCCGGCGCTCCTGGCCCCGATCGTTGCGGGCACGGCGGACCTCGTCATCGGGAGCCGCTACGTCGCCGGTGGGCGGGTCGAGGACTGGGGGCTGGGCCGGCGCCTGATCTCGCGCCTCGGCAGCCTCTTCGCTCGGGTCGTCCTTTCGCTGCGACCGCACGATCTCACCGGCGGGTTCAAGGCCTGGCGCGCCTCGACCCTCGCCGCGATCCCGTTCGAGGGGATCCACGCCGGGGGCTACGTTTTCCAGATCGAGATGACTCACCGGGCCTCGCGGGCGGGCGCTCGCGTTGCCGAGGTCCCGATCACGTTCCGCGACCGACAGGTTGGCCGGTCGAAGATGTCGCGCCGGATCATCGTCGAGGCCCTCCTCGTGGTCGTCCGCCTCCGGGCGGAGGAGATTGCGTCGGCCAGGCGGCGACGCCGAGACCGGTGAGCGAGCGGCCGATCGAGCTGGCGCTATCCGACCGCGATCGCGAGCCTGATCCGCCTGGCGTGCGGGTCGTGATGGACATCCGCCCGATCCAGGACCCGGAACGGTCGCCGGCAACGGCTCGCTATCTCGAGGGCCTGCTGGGGGCGTATGACGCCGCGCCGCTCGCCGGCGAATCCTTCGCCTTCCTCCTCCAGTCGGACCTCGACGATCCCACGGTGAACCTGCAGCACGTCGACGTCGTCGGTCGGCGCCTCCTGCCGCCGACCCGCCTCCTGCGTGGCGGTGCGCTCACCGTGGATCCGTTCCTGCTGCGCGGCGCCTCCCTCGGTGCAGCGTGGCGGGCGGAGCGCGGCGGCGCGGCCGGCGCCGTCTATCACGCCAGCGCCGGTGCCTCGCCGCTGTTCTCGCGCATCCCGATCGTCGTGACGCTCCTCGACCTGGCCCCGTGGGAGCTCCCCGGCCGCTTCCAGCGCGGGCCGGCCGCGCGATTCGGCCAGCGCCTCCGGGCCCAGCTCCTGCGCGACGCGGCCGCGGTCATCGTCGGGACCGAGGCCGTGGCGCGATCCGCCCGGCGGCTCCTGAGGATCCGCACGGAGCGGCTGCGGGTGATCCAGCTGGCCCCGCACCCGGCGTTCGCGCCCTGGATCGGCGACGGGCCGGACCTCGCGGCCGCATCGGAGCGGGAGCGCCTCGGCCTCCCGGAGCGATACCTCGTGTACTCCGGGCGCTATGACGCGCGACACGACATGGCGACGCTCCTCGACGCGCTGGCGCGCCTCGCCAGGGCACCGCGGCCGCGCGGCCTCCCAGCAGAGGTGCCATGGCCGCCGCGGGTGCTGCTCGTCGGGGCATCGCCCGACGACCGGGCCGGCCTGGCCCGGGCCGCGATCCGCTTCGACGTTGGCGAGGCACTCGCCTACGCCCCACTGCTGGCGCCGGAGCGGCTGGCGGCGCTCATCCGCGGCGCGCGTGCAGCAGTCCTCCCGGCGGTGTCGGATGCCGCCGGCCTGCCCGCCCTGGACGCCCTCGCGGCGGGGGTTCCGGTCGTGGCGTCGGGGGTTGGTGCGCTGCCGGAGATCGTCGGGACGGCGGGGATCATCGTCGAGCCGCGCGACCCCGATCGCCTGGCCGAGGCGCTCCGGACCGCCTGGGCCGACGAGCGCGTCCATCGTGGCCTCGCCGTCCTCGCGCTCGAGCGGGCCGCGAACCCGCGGTCATGGGCGGACGTTGCGGCCGATACGCGCCGGGTCTACGCGGCGGTGGGTGTCCGCACGCGGGACGTGCCCGGGGACGTCAGCTCGGGTTGAAGCCGAAGCCCGGCGGGCCGCTCGGAGCAACAGGTGCCTTGCCGGTGGCAATCGTGATCGGATAGCCGTACGGCATGACGTTCACGAACGTCTGGCCGGGCGTCAGCAGGACCCGGCTGCCATTCGCTGCGAAGAGCAGCGTCGGGCCGCCCCGCGTCGCCTTCCGCCACGTCCCCTGGATCGTGACGCCGCCGGTCGAGATCCAGGCCGGGCCGCTGCCGACGTCGGTCGCCTCGAGTCGACCCTTCTGGTGGGCGCCGGCGATCGGGGCGAAGTGCATCCGCAGGATGACGACGTTCTTCGGCGCCACGACCTTGCCGTCCGCGGCATCGACCTGCGGAGTCCGCGAGCCGTTGATGTAGCGGAGGTAGCCGTTCGTCGACGGGTTGTAGCGATAGACGATCGTCTCGTACAGGGGATAGCTGACCGTGATCGACCCGGGCCGGGGTCGCTCGGCGTCGCGGGAATTGCGCTGGAAGGACCAGATCGACTTGACGGTGCCATCGCCCACGTGCAGGAAGGCCTGCAAGGCGTGGAGCTTGGAGCCGTCCGTGTAGAGGTTGTGGGGCGCGAACCGGAATCCCACCCGGAAGAGGAAGCTGCCGTCGAACCGCAGGCCCTCGGCGTTGTAGACGAGGCTGCCGTTGCCGGACGCTCGGAGCGTCGCAATCGCCTGCGGTGAACCGCCCGCGTGGACGTACATGGCGCGGTACTCGGCCGCCCACTCCACGAAGTACTCCCGCGCGCTCCGGATGGGACCGACGGCCTTCGGGATCGTGTCCTGGAAGACGAGCATGTAACGCGGGATCCCACCCTCGGCCGGGGCCTGCCACACGATCGCGGCCGAGTTGAAGCCCGACTGCGGTCGGGCGTCGAGATGGTCGTCGATCATCACCGCGATCGGGTGCCGCCGTGCCGCCGCCGGGCTCACGAGCAGCCCCGTCAGTGGCGCAGGCACGAGCTTGGTCGTTGGCCCCGGAGTCGGCGAGGGGACCGGCGACCCGCTTGGGCCGGGCATCGCCGGCGGAGTACCCGTCGGCTCACTCGTCAGCCCGGGGGAGGCGGATGGCGATGCCACCGCCGCGGGCGAGTCGTGGGGGCGACCGAGGACCCCACTGACGAGGGCGCCGGCCAGCAGCACGACCCCGATCACACCCGCGATCAGCGCGACGGCGGCCGTACGACGAGCCCCCGAGCTGCCCCTCGGTGGGCCTGAGCTGGACACGTTGCCTCCTATGGCGCGGCGGTGGGCGCGCGCGGTGCAGGATAGCCCAACGGCGCAATGGCCCAACCGCGCAATCCCTCGGTCCGCGAGGGTCGAGTAGGCTGATGCGACCCAGCGCGCCGCTCACCGCTCACCGCTCGACCCGGAGACGTCCAGCATGGCCACCGACGACAACACCTCGCCCGCCACTCCACGACCTCGGCGTTCGCGGTCGAAAGCGGCGACTGCCGCACCGCCGAGCCCGATGGCCGAGTCCGCGATCAGCTCGGTACCGGTGATCGTCGAGGACGGGGCACCGATCGAGGCCGAACGCGTCGACGTCCGGATGGGCGCCGTCGGACGGGTCGACTCGGCCGAGATCTCCGTCCACCAGGGGGCCATCGGCGCCGCCCGCGCGGAGCGAATCGTCGTCGATCGGGGGGCGATCGGGGGAGCGATCGCGCGCGAGGTCCAGCTCAGCCAGGGGTTCGCCCGGGGTGTCCTGGCCCAGAACGTCCGCATCGAGCAGTCGGCCGTCCGGAGCGTCATCGCCGCGGACGTGACGACCGGCGGGCCGACATTCATCGGGGTGCTCATCGCTCGGCGGGTGGTTGGCGACGTCAAGGTCCTGCTCGACTGGCGCGGTGCACTGGCGTTCGGCGCCGCGGCCGGCATCGTCGCCGGCGTCGTGCGGAGCATCGGCCGGCGCGTCGGGCGCCCGTGATCGATCCCTCTGCGGAGATCGATGCCGACGCGACGGTTGGCCCCGATACGGCCGTCGCCGCCGGAACACGGATCCTGGCTGGAGCGCGCGTTGGCGGCGGCTCCGTCATCGATGGCGATGTCCTCATCGACAGAGGCGTCGTGATCGGCGATCGGGTGCGCATCCAGGACCGGGCGTTGCTGTACGCCGGCGCGGTCGTCGAGGACGGCGTGATGATCGGGGCCGCGGCAATTCTCGCCAACGACCGCTACCCCCGAGCCGTGACGACCCGGGCCGACCTCGCCGCCGCCGATGCGGAGACCAGCGGCCCGGTGACGCTCCGGCGCGGCAGCACCGTCGGAGCCGGCGCGGTCATCGTGGCTCCGGCGGAGATCGGCGAGTTCGCCACCGTGGGCGCCGGCGCGATCGTGACGCATGACGTCCCGAGCCATGCCCTCGTCGCCGGCAATCCGGCGCGGCGTCTCGGCTGGGTCTGCTCGTGCGGCATGCGCCTCGTCGCGAACGACGGAACGCTCGCCGAGGCGGAGCCGCCGCATTACTCGCGCCATCCCGAGCTGACCTGCCCGCGCTGCGAGCGCACGTTCGTCTATGTCGCCGACGCGGAGCGGCTCGAGGAGCGGACCGCCCCCGAGCCGCGCCTTCCCGCCTGACGATCTCGACGCCGAGGTGATCCCGGGCCCCGTCGTCCACATCGTCGGCGCCCGACCGAACTTCGTGAAGGCGGCCCCGGTCGTCCGGGCGCTTCGGGAGCGCGACATCCGCCAGACGATCGTCCATACGGGCCAGCACTACGACGCGCTCATGTCCGACGTGTTCTTCGAGGACCTCGAGATTCCCGCCCCGGACCTCAACCTCGGCGTGGGCTCCGGGAGTCATGCCGCCCAGACGGCGGCGCTCCTGGTGGCGCTGGAGCCCGCCTTCGCCGAGCTGGACCCGGCCGTCGTCGTCGCCTACGGTGACGTGAACTCGACGCTCGCCGCGGCGCTCGTGGCCGCCAAGACGGGCATCCCGATCGCGCATGTCGAGGCTGGCCTGCGGAGCTTCGACCGCTCGATGCCCGAGGAGGTCAACCGGGTCGTGACCGACATCCTCGCCGACCTCCACTTCACGACGAGCCTCGAGGCCCGCGACAACCTCCTGCGCGAGGGTGTCGCGGCGGACGGCATCCATTTCGTCGGCAACCCGATGATCGACACGCTCCTGGCCCACCGGGATCGGTTCGACGCTGCCCGGATTTGCGGGCGGCTCGGCGTTGCGGGCCGGTATGGGGTCGCGACCCTCCATCGACCCGGCAACGTCGACGATCCGGCCGTCGCCTCCCGGATCGTCCGGGCCGTCGTCGAGGTCGCGGCGATGGTCCCCCTGGTCATCCCGCTCCATCCGCGGGGCCGCCCCGCGCTCGAGGCTGCGGGCCTCGCGGCTGCTCCCGGGGTGACGATCGTCGACCCGCTCGGCTACGTCGACTTCCTCTCGCTCGTGAGCGGCGCGGCGCTCGTCGTGACCGACTCCGGAGGAATCCAGGAGGAGACAACGATCCTCGGGATTCCCTGCCTGACCGTGCGACCGAACACGGAGCGACCGATCACGATCAGCCACGGCACGAACCGGCTCGTCGAGCCCGAGGCACTGGCTGCGGCGGCGCGGGCGGTCCTCGATTCCGGGGTGGTGACCCCGGCGATCCCGCCGCCACTGTGGGACGGCCACGCCGGCGAGCGGATCGCCGACGTCATGGCCGGGTGGCTATCCTCACGCGGATGACTGAAGCAGCAGCCCGGCCCGCGGACCGGCGCATCGCCGTGATCGGCCTCGGCTACGTCGGCCTGCCCCTATCGATCGCCTTCGTGGAGGCGGGCCTCGAGGTCCTCGGGGTCGACGTGTCCGCCGACCGCGTCGACGAGCTCACCTCGGGCCATTCGCCGATCGACGACATCACCGACGAGCGCCTGCGGGCCGCCCTCGATCGCGGCCTCCGGATCATCCGCACCGACAGCGCCGACACCGCGGAGGCCGACGTCGTGATCGTCTGCGTGCCCACACCGATCACGGCCTCGAAGGATCCCGACCTCGCGCCGGTCCTCGCCGCCGCCGAGTACCTGAAGGCCCACATCCGCGCCGGGCAGCTCGTGATCCTCCAGTCGACGACGTTCCCGGGGACGACCGCGGGGCCGTTCCGGGAGGCCATCGAAGGTAGCGGCCTCAAGGCCGGTACGGATTTTGACCTCGCCTTCGCGCCCGAGCGGGTGAACCCGGGCGATCCCGAGAGCCTGTCGAAGGCGATTCCGCGCCTGGTCGGTGGCACCACGCCGGCCGCTACCGCGAGAGCCGCCGCGCTCCTCGTCAACATCAACGACGAGGTCGTCCAGGTCTCGTCGCCCGACGCGGCCGAGCTCGCGAAGCTGCTCGAGAACATCTTCCGCAACGTGAACATCGCCCTCGTGAACCAGCTTGCATTGCTGTGCGAGCGGATGGGCCTCGACGTGTGGGAGGTCATCTCGGCCGCGGCCACGAAGCCGTTCGGGTTCATGAAGTTCACTCCGGGGCCCGGCGTCGGCGGCCACTGCATCCCCGTCGATCCGTACTACCTCGCCTGGCGGGCCCGCGAGTTCGACTTCATCGACCGCTTCGTGGAGCTCGCCGGCGACATCAACTTCGCGATGCCCCGCCACGTGGTCGAGCTCGTCGCCGAGGGGCTCAACGATCGAGGCCGGGCGCTCAAAGGCGCCCGGGTCGGCGTGCTCGGCGTGGCGTTCAAGCCGAATGTCCGCGACGCCCGTAACTCGCCGGCCGCGGCGGTGCTGGCCGGTCTCGCGGGGCGCGGGGCCAACGTCGCCTTCCACGATCCACACGTCGAGACATTCGTCGACGCGGACGACGAGACGCGCGCCTCGGTGCCGCTCGAGACGCTCCTCGCCGAGAGCGACGTCGTCGTCGTGCTCGCCGCGCACCGGGCGATCGACTGGGACCGGGTGTACGCGGAAGCGGCGCTCGTCGTCGACACCGTCGACAGCTCCCGCGCTCGCTCGACGAAGGAGCGGCAGGTGTTGCGCCTGGGCGCGGGGTGGTCGACGCGCGCATGAGAGCCGCGGCTCCCCGGCCGGTCGCAATGATCGTCCACTCCTACTACGACGAGGATCCCCGGGTTCGGCGCGAGGCCGAGGCGCTGGTCGCCCGCGGCCGCCCGGTCGATGTCTACGGCCTGCGCCGGCCCGGCGACCCGGCCGAGGGCTGGCTCGAAGGCGTGCGGGTGAAGCGCCTCGACGTCCAGCGCCACCAGGGCGCCGGCTTCCTGGTCTACCTCTTCGAGTACCTGGCCTTCCTCGTCCGCGCCTGCCTGGCCCTCGTGATCGCCCAGCCGCGACGCCGCTATGGCCTCGTGCAGGTCGCGAGCCCGCCCGACTTCCTCGTCTTCGCGGCGCTGCCGCTGAAGCTCGTCGGCGTTCCCGTGATCCTCGATCTGCACGAGGCGATGGCGGACTTCTTCGCGATGCGTTTCCCGCGCCTCGCCCACCCGCCCCTGCCCGCGCTGATCCGCCTGCAGGAGCGCATCTCGGCGGCCGCCGCGAACCGGGTCCTGACCGTGAACTCGATGATGGAGGACCGGCTCGTGCGGCTCGGCATCGTGCCCCGCGACAAGCTCACGGTGGTGCCGAACAGCCCGGATCTCACCCGCTTCGATCCAGCGCCACACCCGCGCCGCGAGTTCCGCGAGGATGGCCAGCTCCGGATCATCTACACGGGCGCGCTGACCCCGACCTACGAGGTGGAGGTGGGCATCGACGCGCTGGCGCTCATCGCCCGGGACCGGCCGGACCTGAGCCCGCACCTCGACCTCTACGGACGCGGGGACCTGGACGCGTCGCTCCGAGCCCAGGCCGCGACGCTCGGTATCGCCGACCGCGTCACGTTTCACGGCCGGGTGCCGTTCGAGGCGGTGCCGCCGGCGGTCGCCGGGTCCGACATCGGCATCGCCCCGACCCGCCGCGACGTCTACACGGATTCCACGCTCTCGACGAAGATCTTCGAGTACGGCGCCATGGCCAAGCCCGTCGTCGCGAGCTGGCTACCACTCGTCGAGCGGACCTTCGGAACCGACAGCGTCGTCACCTATCCATCCGGCGACGGCGCCGCGATGGCCGCGGCGATCATCGGGCTCGCCGACGACACGGCGGATCGGGAGGCCCGAGTGGCGCGGCTGATGGAGCAGGTCGCCGAGATGAGCTGGGGTCGGGAGGCGGATCGCTACGCCGCCCTCATCGACGACCTCATCTCGCGCCGCCGCGACGCGGGCGAGCCGCTCTAGGCTCGTCACGTAGACGCGAGCACAAGCCCGTCACACCACGTGGGCGTGCCACAGAATCCCGAATGACACGGACACGACGCTCGCCGCGAAGAGGAGCTTCTCGATGCGACCGAACCGCCGCGTCGTGCCCATGGCTACCAGGGCCAGGAGGAAGGGCGTGAAATCGAGGGTGTATCGGAATCCGTACTGCGTGTAGCCGCCACCGTAGTACAGGAAGACTGGGATGGCGACCAGGACGGTGGCGATCCACAGCGTCCGCTGCAGGGGTTCCCGTATGCCAGCGCGCGCTGCAACGAGCAGCCCGGGTGACACGAGCAGCATGGACATGCCATGGTCGTCCGGCCGAATGAAGGGGAATGAGGGCCGCAGATTCGGGAGGGCAAGCAGAGCGAGCCGGATGTTCTCCGGCACCTGGCTTAGCGCGAACAGGCCCTGGGCCCGCCTGGCGATGAGCGTCGGCTCGAGGAGGTGCGAGATGGCATAGCCACTCTCAAGCGGCGCTCCGAATCGGGCGATGTTGTAGGCGGCATACAGCGCGAGTGCGACTGCGAGCGGCGCCGCGAGTGCGACCGCCGTCCGAATCCGGGACCGACGTCGCCAGAGCAGCGCGAGCCCAAACGGAATAGCGGCCACGACCGTTGTCGGGCGGGCGAGAAACGAGACCGCGAGGAACAGGCCGAGCAGCAGGGGGCGTCGACGACCGGCCCACTCGAGCAGGAAGAGCTCGAGGGCGAGAAACGACTCCGCGTGGGCCAGGTAGTAGAAGTTGCCGAACACGGCGACGAAGAACAGAAGCGTCCCGAAGGCGATGAAGCTCGCGACCCAGTAGGTCGCCTTGCCCTGCCCTCCGAACGCTCGAGCCAGCGGCAGTGCGAGCCAGGCCGCGACAAGGCCGAAGGCCAGGGAGACGAGGTACCTGGCCGCGCCCTGGAGCGCATGGATTGGCACGAAGACCAGGTACGGAAGCATCTGAAGCGGACCGACCGCCACGTAGTAGCGCCCGCCGACCGCAACCGAATCCACGCTGTTGGCAAACGTCGGGGAGTCCAGATGGCCATGCACCACTTGCTGGGCGAGGACCATCATCCTGTCCGGGTTGTGTCCGATGCGTGACGCGACGAAGGCCGTGACCCCGACGTAGACAACGGTGACGACGACAATGAACCAGACATCCGTCCGGCTGACTCCGCGGAGCGCCCCTGGAACGAAGCGACTGATCACGACCCACCGCCGCCTTGACGATCAGGAGCTGCCTCCTCGAGGGGCGCCCTTCCCCAGCCGAGTCGCAGCAGGGCGACGGCGCCACCCACCGATGTGACCAGGATGCTCGAGGCGTGGGCCAGGAGTGTCAGGGCGAGGCCCGCCGCAGGTGGAACTCCGAGGATGCCGGCGATCTGGACACCGACGAGCTCGAATGTCCCGACGTAGCCGGGCCCGGCCGGGATCGCCGTCGACAAGGCCACCCCCGAGCTCAGGAGCAGGGTCTCGCTCCATTTGAGCTGGACGCCGACGGCCTGACCCGCCGCGGCAAACCCGACCGCGGTCGCGGCCCAGGCGAGGATGCTCCAGGCGATCGCCGGGACGATCGTTCGGGGCTGGGCGGCGATTGCCAGGCCGCCCCGGAGACGGCCGGCGAGGCTCAGGACCATGGGCCAGCGCTCGACCCCTTTGACGAGGCGGCCGGCGAATGGCAGCCGATGCATGGCGAGGGCCACGGCAAGTCCGACGATCAGGAGACCGGTCAGGGCCAGCCCCACGAGAACAGCGCTCGCGAGGATCCCTCCAACTCCGAGCAGCAGGATTGCAACGGATGCCAGCCCAACGAGAACGGCGGTGTCAACGATTCGCTCGACGACGATCGTGCCGAGAGCGGTCGCCCGGCTGAACCCTTCGCGGCCGCCCATGTAGTGGCTCCTGACCAGCTCACCGAGCCGGGCCGGAAGCAGGTTGTTGGCGAGGTATCCGATCAGGAGGTAACCGAGGGTCGGCAGGAACGCCACGCGCCGGATCGGAGCGAGAAGCCCCTGCCATCGGAATGTCCTGCAGGTCAGATCGAGGCAGGTGGCGCCAACGGCGGCAGCGACGAACCACGGATTCGCACGACTCAGCACCGTTGCCACGGAGGCGAGGTCCACCCGACCCACGACGAGAGCCAGAGACACCACGGAGATAGCGAGCCCAAGGCCTCCCCGCAACAGCGTTCGTCGCATGCGGGCGACCGGTCGCGTTTCCAGGCGGGTCGTAATCGTCCGCGTTCTCAGCTGTCGGGCGGGCCGGCAGTCAGCTGCGCGGACGGGCGCAGTCCCCGCTGATGGAGGATGAACCTGAGGACCACGCGGAGCGTTGAGAGCCCGTACACAACGCTCCGGCGAAGGCCGACCGAGCTGGCTTCGGCGAAGTAGCGGGTGGGAACCGCGATCTCGCCGATGCGAAAGCGGCCGCCCGCAACGACCTGGGCGATCAGCTCCTGGTCGAAGACGAAGTCGTCCGAGTTCCGCTGGAACGGGATCGTCTCCAGCAGGCGACGGCTGTAGGCGCGCAGACCGGTGTGATACTCGGAGAGACGCAGGCCGAACGCCCGATTCTCGACGCCGGTGAGGAATCGGTTGCTCAACCATTTCCATTTCGGCATTCCGCCACCGAGCGGGTCGCCCAGGAAACGGCTGCCGAGCATCAGGTCAGCCTCGCCACGGAGGATCGGCGCGATGAGCGCCGGTATCGTCGTCGCGTCGTACTGGTAGTCGGGGTGGAGCATGACGACGATGTCGGCTCCGTCGGCAAGTGCCGTGGCATAGCACGTCTTCTGGTTGCCGCCGTACCCCCGGTTCTGCTGGTGGACGATGGTTCGGATGCCCAACAGGCCCGCGATCGCGACGGTGTCGTCGGCCGAGACATCGTCGACGAGGATGATGTGGTGGACGAGGTCGTGCGGGATCTCGCGATACGTGCGCAGGAGCGTCCGAGCCGCGTTGTAAGCGGGCATGACGACGACGACGCGAGGGCCGTCGACGGAGGTCCGGTCGGGCCTCGACGTGTCGGTCGGCGTCTGCATCGACAGAGAATAGCCGAGGATTGGGGCGGATCCGCGGGTCACTGGCACGACGCATCGGATCGCGGGTCGAGGCCGCGGGGGAGCGTGCTACCCTCCGCGGGCGATGAAAGGGGTTGTGCTGGCCGGAGGGACGGCAACCCGCTTGTTCCCGCTGACGATCGTCACGAACAAGCACCTCCTTCCGATCTACGACCGACCGATGATCTATTACCCGCTGGAGACGCTCGCGGGCATGGGGATCCGCGAAGTCATGGTCGTGGTCGGTGGGAAAGGGGTCGGCGATGTCGTCGAGCTCCTCGGCGACGGCTCGCATTTCGGCTTGAGCCTGACGTACCGCTACCAGCGCGGCGCGCTTGGGATCGCCCACGCTATCGGGCTGACGCGTGATTTCGTTGGCGACGACGCATTCTGCTGCATCCTCGGCGACAACCTCCTCCTCGGAGCCCCGCTCGCGGACCTCGCCCGGGAGTTCGAATCGGGTACTTGGGGCGCCGGGACCCTTCTGTACGCGGTCCCGGATCCGGAGCGTTTCGGAGTCGCCGAGTTCGATGCAGCCGGTGTCGTGATCGGGTTCGAAGAGAAGCCAGTGCGACCCAAGAGCGACCTGATCCCGATCGGCGTGTACTTCCTGCGACCGGATGCCTACGGGGTCATCCGCACGCTCGTCCCATCGGGGCGTGGCGAGTTCGAGATCACGGATGTCCTCAATCACTACATTCCGACGACCGGGCTCTTCTGGCGCACGTACGACGGCCACTGGACGGATGCAGGTACGGTTCCATCGCTCGTCCAGGCGACCGAGCTCGCGGCGACCGAGGACAAGGCGGGTCGGCTCCCTCCGCCGCCGCAGCGGCCTGCGGAAGCCCCCGGGCCGGGCAGCGCCGCGTGACCGAGCGTCCGGCGGCGCCCTCAGCACGAGTTGGGCCGGGCAGCCATCTGCTCGTCACGGGCGGCGCCGGATTCATCGGGTCTGCCTTCGTACGTGAGGTCCTCGGGCGCGGAGATGGGACCCGCATCACGGTGCTCGACAAGCTGACCTATGCCGGGAACCGCGCGAACCTCGCCTCCGTCGAGCGCGACCCCGAACAGTCCGCGAGGTTTCGGTTCGTCCGCGGCGACATTGCCGACGCCATGGTCGTCGCGCCGCTCGTTGGGGACGCCGACGCGATTCTCAATTTCGCGGCCGAGTCCCACGTCGACCGTTCGATCCTGGATTCAGACACATTCCTCGTGACCAACACGCTCGGCGTTCACGTCCTGCTCGAGGCCTGCCGCAGGGAGACCGCCAGGGCGGCCGAAGGGACACGCCGAGCGGCGCCACGATTCATCCAGGTCTCGACCGACGAGGTCTACGGTTCCGTCGAGGAAGGCCGCTCGGTCGAGGACGATGCTCCGCTGCCACGCTCGCCGTACGCAGCGGCCAAGGCGGCCGGCGAGCTGCTCGCCAGGAGCTACCACGTAACGTACGGACTCGATGTCGTCATCACTCGCGGCGCGAACACGTATGGCCCATACCAGCATCCCGAGAAGCTCATTCCGCTGTTTGTCACCAACGCCCTCGAGGATCGGCCGCTGCCGCTCTATGGCGACGGCATGCAGCGACGCGACTGGCTCTACGTGACGGACCACGTCGGTGCGATCGAGCACGTCCTCAATTACGGAGAGGCCGGCACCGTCTATAACCTTCCGGGAACCAACGAGCTCCCGAACCGGGAGGTCGTGGCTCGCCTGCTTCGCCTTCTCGGCAAACCCTGGACCCTTGTTCGGCAGGTCGAAGATCGGCCCGGCCACGATCGGCGCTACGCGCTTGACGGTGCGCGTCTCGCTGCCCTTGGTTGGCAGAATCGGGTGGACTTCGCCGAGGGGCTCGCGACGACCATCGAATGGTTCCGGCGGAACGAGGCCTGGTGGCGGACAGCGAAGTCGGGGGAGTGGGACGCGTACTACGAGCAGCAGTACGGCGCTCGTTTGGCCGACTCGGTGACCCCCGACGCGACCGCCGAGTTGGCTTAAGCGTGCGCATCGCCGTAACGGGCGCCGGCGGCCGCCTCGGCCGAGCATTGGTCGCCGCGCTCGACCGGGCGACCGCCGCGGAGCCGTCGGGACCGATCGCGTGGCGTCGTCCGGACTACGACCTCGACACGCAGGGAGCGGCCGCACGCCTCCTGGCTCGGGATCGTCCCGATGTCATCATCCATGCCGCCGCCTGGACCGACGTGGATGGCTGCGCGCGCGAACCTGAGCTCGCCCTTCGCCGGAACGGGGCCGCCGTCGGTGAGCTGGCTGCAGCCTGTGCGGCCTCCGGGGTCGACCTCGTCCTCATTTCCACGAACGAAGTCTTCGACGGCCGCCGCACCGATCGACGCGGCTATGTCCCGGCAGACGAACCACAGCCGATCAATCCATACGGCGCGAGCAAGCTCGCCGGCGAAACCGCTGCGCGCGCCGCGTTCCGCGGCCAGGAAGACCTCACACCCCCGGGACCGGCGGCGAAGGATCGCCCGCAGCTCGCGATCGTCAGGACGGCCTGGCTCTACGGCCCGCCGGGCGGCGACTTTCCGGCGAAGATCCTGGCCGCTGCCGATCGCGCCGACGCGAATGGGTCGCCGCTGCGCGTCGTGGGGGATGAGTTCGGGTCACCAACGTACACGCTGGACCTCGCCCAGGCGATCGTGGACCTGATGACCGCCCGATCATTCGCCGGGCTGCACCACCTCGTGAACCATGGCGTGGCTTCACGGGCTGGTTGGGCCCAGGACCTTCTCCGGCTCGCCGGCCGCGAGACGCGTATCGAGGAGATCTCATCGGCCGCCTGGCCGCGAGCGTCGACGCCGCCGCGATGGGCCGTCCTCGCGCCGGAAGCCCCTGGAATCGAAAGGCGGCTTCGCCCATGGCAAGAGGCGCTCGCCGACTACGTACCGCTCCTGCTCGCGTCGCGGCCGGCGACCGTTGCCTGACCAGGCGATGACGAGTGTGCTCGACGGCGTCGTCTACGGCCGGCTCATCCGGCACGCCGACGAACGCGGGAGCTTCGGCGAGCTCTGGCGAGCAAGCTCGTTTCGACGGTTGGATGCGGCTTCGACCGGCATGCCCGGGGCGACGTTCGTCCAGGCGAACCTCTCGACGTCCACGCGAGGGGTGCTCCGGGGGCTCCACCTCCATCGCCACCAGCTCGATTACTGGGTCGTCCTTTCCGGCCTCGCGTTCGTCGCCTTGGTCGACGTCCGGCCGCTCGTCTCCGGAACGGGCCCGAAGGCGGCGGTCGAGACGCGTGAGCTCGGCGAAGGCGATTCGGTCCAGATCCCGTCCGGCGTGGCCCACGGCTTCCTCGCCGTCGAGGCCCTCGAGCTGCTGTACCTGGTGACGAACGAATACGACGGCGGCGATGAGCTCGGGTTCGCCTGGGACGACCCGCAGCTCGGGATCGAATGGCCGACCGTCTCGGCAACGTCCGACGGTCGACCGATCCTCTCGGAACGGGACCAGGCAAACCCATCGCTCGAGGAGCTCGTGGCGCGCCTTCGGGCCGACGAGAGGTGATCGTGGCCCCTTGTCCCCGGGCGGCGGCCGCCAGCTACCGGGCGCTCAGGTTTTCGGGCCGTACGCGTAGCGTCCCATGAGCCAGCCATTCGGCAGCTTGATCGAATAGGTTTCCACCAGCCTGAAGCCCTCGGCTTCCCAATGGGCCCTGATGGCGGGCCGCGTGTAGGCGAACAGCCAGCTCGCGTGGCCGTCCGTGAACGCCCGAACCACGTCTGAGTTGTACTCCTCTCTCGTCAGGCCGTACACGTATCCCTCGAGCACCGGGGTCGAGGTGTTGTAGAGCTGCATCGCGAACGACAAATCGCCAGCTGTGACGTGGCCGTTGAGAACCTGACCGGATGCGATGAGCGCGTCCCGGTACGTATACGTCGGGCGGTGGTAGATCTCGCGCCAATCGACGTAGGCGAGCGGGAGGAGGATCGTCACGGCCAGGATCGCGGCGATGGGAGTCCGTAGGAATCGTGGGGCGATCAGGAATGCGGCTGATCCAGCGACAAACAGCACGGCCGCAAGCTCGATGAGCCGGGTGAGCGGCGCTCCGAGATTGGTCGACACGAGATGTTCGACGAAGACGATGACGACGAGCACAGCGTAGACGGCACCGAGTATCAGCCTGGGGGGGCGTGCCCGCAGCCAATGCCAGTAGCTCGCGCCTCTGAGGATGGCCGTGATCGCGATCGGGACGGCGAACACGGTCACGATCAGGAACTTCCGGTATGGGTAATCCGCAACCGCGGCCGACTGGAGGATGAATAGGGCGAGAAGCGACACGGTCAGCAGCGCCCAAGGCCGCTTCGATTGCGCCGTCCACCACAGGAAGATAGGGAGTCCTAGAAGGACGAGCAGGAGCAGAGGCCCGTCGAAGCGAAAGAGATTCGCGTCCAGCATCGAAGCGACATTGGTGATCGAGAGACCCCCGAATCGCTCGGAACCGCTGTAGCCGGCGATCCAGACCCGATACCAGTCCGCCGGGTTTTGCCCGTAGACGAGCGCCACGGCTCCGAAATAGGCCGCCGTGCTGATTGCGGCCCCCAAAGCGAACGCGCCGGCCTGCACGATAGTCCGCCGGACGCCTCCGGTACGGAAGGTACAGGCGATGAGGGCGATGAGCGCCCCAGGCAGAAGAAACAGGTTGTAGATGTAGACGAGCCAGACCGCAGCCGCGCACACGAGACCGAAAACGGCCGCTCGACTCGTCGATTGGTCGCGGCTCAGGAACCAACCCCGCTCGACCGCCCAAACCACCAGGCCAACGGCGGCAAGCCGAGAGATGGTCGGCTCGATGGCCCGGGCCGAGGCGATCGACCCGAAATCCACGAGCAGCAGGGACACGCTGAATGCGACCAGCAGCCGACCCGTTCGATCCGAAACGAGCCGGTCGGTTACGGCTTCCCGTGCGGTCGCAGCGCTGATCCGCCAGATGAAGGCGAAGGCGAGCAGGGCAAAGATGACCGAGGAGGCGCGAAGGCCCATGTACGTGTATCCGCCGACGGCCATCGTGAGCGCGGTCAACACGTTCTGGACGATGTTCATCGGCCAGCCTTCGACCGGCGCCCACGGAGCAAGCTGATGCGTCCAGGTCCCGTAGTGGTACAGGTTGAACGCCGGCACCGCGTACGCGAACTCATCGATCGGCGAGTACTCGGACAGGCGGAAATCGGGCAGGTCCGCGTCCAGGAACAAGAATCTACTCAGGAGAAACAGCAGGACGACGAGACCGGCAATCAACGTCGCCGGTCGGACCCGACCGCGGGTGAGCATCAACTCGCCTGGCTCGGTCTTCGGGTCGATCCTGCGCTCCCATCTGGCCTGGGCGAGACTCGATCGCCGCCATCATAGGTGGTGGATTCGTCGCGCAGACGAGCCCGGCCGCGCTCGATCAGCGACGCTGCGCGAGCTCCCGGCGGACGCGTCGGACGACGCGCTGGGTGATCGGCGCAGGGGCGGTCGCGGCGGTCTTCGTGATCGGAGTCAGCCACGAGCTGTCGACATCGTGGAGATGGAGTGCCGGATCTGCAAAGAGCCGCAGGAACTCCGAGATGATGTAGCGCACGGCGTGCCGATGGACGTGCCGGCCGTCCTCGCGGTAATAGTCGCTCTGGCGCTCCGCGGTGACGACCATCTCGTACGAGTGGAAGTAATGGACGTCCGGGTGGCGATCGATGAACTCCGACACCGTCGAGCGAATCCGACTTTTCGACTCGACGTTCGCGACGCGGACGTCGTGGGGCGTGAACGTGGCGTGCAGCGGGACCGGTGAGGTCGTCACGACCATCTCCGCCCCGAGGCCGTCGCGGATGAAGGTTCGGATCCGCTCGAGGTCGTCGAGCATCTCGGCGACGGTCAGCCGGTGGAAACGCGCGCCGAGGCTCGGGAACGACTCCGGGTGGGGGATCTGGCGGAACGTGTTGCCGGTGGTCGCACTCTGCCAGGTCTCGATGAGTCCGAGCGTGACGACGACGACGCCGGCGCCACGGAATGTCCGGTCGGCCGCGGCATCGGCTTCTGTCCGGGCCTCGAGCAGGGCCTGCTCGGTCTTGTAGGTCGAGCGGTAGTCGCGGAAGGGATCGATGAGCCCGCCGGAGGTCTGCCAGAGCGGCTCCGCGGCGCGCTCCGGCCAGCCCCCGCCGATCCGCTCGAGCTCCTGGCGGATCGTCGCACTCGAATAGAACAGGCCGCCGGGGTGCATCGCGCCCTTTACGCCGACCTCGCCCATCATCTCGGCGAGCTCCTCGGCGAAGCAGCTGCCGATCGTGGCGACGATCGTCTCGGCGTGGACGATCGGCTCGATCGGTGCCCGGATCACGAGCTCACGCTTCGACCATTCCTGGAGGGCGTCCAGCTCCCAGGTTCCCATTCGGCTGGTGAGGGTCGGCATCCGGCCCAGCATACCGCCGATCCGGACCGGAACTGCCGGCGTGCGAGAATGGCGGCCATGCCCCCCGATCGGCTCGCACCCGCCGACGCTCGGGCAATCGCCGCGGCGCTCGTTCGCGAGCTCGCCGCGAGCGCGCCATCGACCCTCGATCTCGATGGCGTCGACCTCGGTCCGGCGCTCGAGCAGCAGCTGTTCTTTGCCCTGCGCGACGGCCTCGACGCGTCCGTGCGCCGCGTATCCCACGTTGACGTGGCCGCATTCGCCCGCATTACCGCCGCGCTGGGGTATTCGTTGCTGCCCAGACGGCAGCGCCCGCGCTCGAGGGAGAGCAGCCCGATCGTGGCGCTGATCCGCCAGCCGGCCCGGATGGCGATCCTCGAACCGATCGAACGGGCCCTGCGCCGGCTTGACGGCCCTCCGCTCGAGGTGGTCGCGGTCGCCCAAGCGACGGAGAGAGCGGCCGACGGATGGCCGAGCAAGAGCGACCTGGCAGGGACAGCACCGATGCCCACGCACCGTCTCCAGGACGTCCTGCTCCCGGGCGAGGTGGTCCGGATGTGGCGCTATCAGCTCCGGCTGCCTCGTGGCCTCCGAGCGGCCGATCGAGCGTGGTCCGCGGCCGTCGGATCGAGTCGCGCCGCGGGACTGCTGACCATCGCCGCACGAGAGCTGCCCCGGATCGCGCTGGGCGCAGCCGGACTTCGATCCGTGGTCGGCCGCTGGCGCCCTTCGCTGCTCATCGGCTTCGACGAGGTCGGGACGTGGTCGCGGATCCTGCCGGCCGTGGCCCACGCGAGCGCCGTCTCCAGCCTGAACCTGCCCCATGCCGAGGCAGCAATGCCGGTCGCGATCGCCGGGGCGGACTACGACCGCTTCGCGGTCTTCGGCCCTCGGGCGGCGGCCGTGCTCCGCAAGGCCGGGATCCCGCCGGAGCGCGTCGTCGAGATTGGCGCGCCGCACTTCGACGCGCTCGTGGCGCGGCCACGGCCGCCGGCGACTGCTCCCGCCCGGCCGCGTCGCATCCTGTACGCCGCCCAGTATGTGCAGGGGGCGATGACCCTGGCAGGACTCGAGGCGTGCCACCGGGCCGTCCTCGCGGCGGCGACCGCGGCTGCTCCTTCGGAGTTGATCGTGCTGCCGCATCCCGTCCAGCCCGCCGGCCTGATCGAAGGCATCGCCGGTCGTCAACCGGTGCCCACCGGCGTCGACCTCCGGATCGAGCACGGCCTGGGGCTCCACGACCTGCTGGACGACGCCTGGCTGCTCGTCACGGCCTGGTCGAACAGCGTCTTCGAGGCCGCGCTGCGCGGGGTCCCGTCACTGATGATCGATGTCGAGCACGCATCGCCGGTGGCCTATGCCGAGGAGGGTCTGGGCATCGGCGTCGACACCGAGACCGGCGCCGCAGCGGCCGCTCGGGCCCTCCTCGACCCGGCGTATCGAGCGGCGACGGTCGAGCGCGCCACCGCCGCCTTGGCCGAGCACCTGGGTCCGCTTGATGGCCGCGCAGCGGAGCGGGCGGCCGACCTCATCGTGTCGATGGCTCGCCGCAAGGTCCACGACCCGGAGTGAGATCCGAGGCGGTGGATCCTGCCCCTATACTCCCGGCAATGTCCACGCGGACCGCTCTTCCATTCACGAGCGGCATCGCCATCTCCCGCGACACCATCCGCCTCTGGGGAGCCCTCATCGTCACGGCGCTCGCCGCGCTCGTCGTCGCGAGGGTCTCGATGGTCGCCTTCGTGATGATGGTCGCCGTCCTGCTCGCCGTCTTCGCCTACGTCTCGTTCCGGGCGCCCAGGGCGATGCTCGTGCTCATGATCCTGGCGCCCCTGGTCGACCGCTACATCGTCCGCCAGACCGTCCCTGAATCCCTCCAGGGGTATGCCGACATGCTGTCGGAAGGGCTGCTCGTCATCGTCGGGATCGCGATCCTGGTCCAGGGGCGGCGGGCCGGCCGGATCGGGCCGGCGCTTCGACACGCCATGACCGTTTTCATCGGTGCCTTCGTGGCCCTGGCCGTCCTCTCGGCCCTCGTCAACCACGTCGGCCTGGAGGTCGCGGGTCTCGGGATCGTTTTCACCATCGACGCGTTCGCCCTGTTCTTTCTCGTCCGGATCATCGGCTTCGACGAGCGGCTGGGCTGGCTGGCTGCGACCGCGTTCGTCGCGGTCGCCGTGTTCGCCGGGTCCCTCGCGCTCGGCCAGGTCGTGTTGACGCCGGACTTCCTTGGCCTGACCACGTGGACCGGGCGGTTCGGCGAGGGACTCCGACCCGGCTCGATCTTCACCGGCCAACCGAACTTGCTGGGGGCGGTGCTGGCGCTGGCGCTGCCCTTCGCGACCTTCGGCGCCGCGCGGCCGGATCTGAGCCGCTGGACCCGGATCGTCTGCCTCGTGGCGGCCCTGATCCTCGGCGTGGCCCTCGTGTACACGTTCTCGCGGGGGACCTGGCTGGCGCTCGCGCTCGCGATCGGGATCGTCGGCCTGGCGGTCGAGCGACGGGCCTTGATCATCACCGCTGTCATCGGCGCGGCGGCGCTGGCGATCGCGCTCACCCTCCCCCGCGGCATCCTGCTGCCCTCCAACTCGCAGTGGTCGATCGACCTCGGGAACGCCACGTTCGGTCGCATCGACGCGATCACCAAGGGCCGCGACCTCCGCTTCAAGTTCATGGAGAACGCCCTGCCGATCGTTCAGGATCACGTGCTCATCGGGAGTGGGCCCGGCACCTATGGCGGCGGCGTTGCCGCCCACTTCGGCTCGCCCGAATACAGCAAGTACACGGACGGCGTCGTGCCGACCGGGCGGACCGTCGACAACTACTGGCTCCACGCGGTGGTCGAGTTCGGCATCCTCGGCGCCGTGCTGCTCGCCGGCATGCTCGGCTGGGCGGTCCTCGAGATGCTGCGAGCGGTACGGGCGGCGACCGGCCGGCGGCGCGTGCTCCTGGCGGCGATCGCGAGCTCGACGATCCTCCTCGCGATCGACTCCGGGACCGAGATGCTCCTCGAAGGCAACACCACGTCGTTCGCGCTGTGGTTCTTCATCGGAGTCGGGTCGCTCCTCGCGGCACCGATGGTCGTCGCCTTCGAGAGCCGGTCGGCCACCACCGCAGTGCCGGTATCGACCGATGAGCCGGAGCCGCCGAAGGTCACCCGTTTCGACGAGGCGACCGAATCACTCGCGCCCGAGCTCGCCGCCCCTGAGGCCTGATCGGGCGAGGCGGTGGCCCCGCTAGGAGAGGCTGGGCGCGGCCAGCGGCCCAGTCGCGGCAACGAGCGAGCGGGCCCGGGACCAGGGCCGAAGCACGATCGCCGCGATGAGGGCCGCAGCCGTGGCGCCGATCAGGAAGTGCGCGAGACCGGCCCGGACGAGGCCGCTCGGGGTGATCGCCTGGGCCGCGACG
>JBBRNM010000015.1:0-41474 GCA_038230295.1 Candidatus Limnocylindrales bacterium | reverse complement strand
GGCGAGTACGGCCTCGCCACGCTCGAGCCGGCCTGGATCACGAGCCGCCAGATCGAGGCGGCCCGGCGAGCCATGACCCGCTCCGTCAAGCGAGGCGGCAAGATCTGGATCCGGGTCTTCCCCGACAAGCCGGTCACCAAGAAGCCGGCCGAGACGCGGATGGGGTCCGGCAAGGGCGCCCCCGACCACTGGGTCGCGGTCGTCAAGCCCGGCCGGATCCTGTTCGAGATGGCCGGTGTCGCCTCCGAAGAGGCCCATGAGGCCATGCGCCTCGCCAGTCACAAGCTGCCCGTCGCGACGCACGTCGTCGCCCGGGAGAGCACCGTCGAAGGAGGCGAGCGCTGATGGACCTCGGCAAGATGCGCGAGATGTCCGACAGCGAGCTCGAGGACGCCCTGCGCCAGGCAAAGCAGGACCTGTGGAGCGCCCGCTTCGCGCTGTCGACGCGGCAGCTGAACGACACGAGCACCATCCCGCAGACCCGCCGCTCGATCGCCCGGATCCTCACGGTCCAGCGCGAGCGCGGCACCACCCGGACGGCCACCGCCGCCCGCAAGTCGGCGTAGGCGGATCCCGATGACTGGAGCAACCCCCCCCGTGCAGGCACAGCGCAAGACCAAGACCGGCCGCGTCGTCAGCGACAAGATGGACAAGACGATCGTCGTGTCCGTCGAGCGACTCGCCCGCCACCGGCTCTACAAGCGGGTCATCCGCCTCACCACGAAGTTCAAGGCCCACGACGAGACGAACGACGCCCATGTTGGCGACACGGTCCTCATCGAGGAGTCCCGACCGCTGTCGGCGACGAAGCGCTGGCGCCTCATCCGGATCGTCCAGCGGGCCGGCGACCACGGGCTGCCCGGCGGCGAGATCGTCGCCGAGGAGGCCGCGACGTCCGAGGCGATTCATGCCGCCGCTCACCCAGGCCGCGTGAAGGCTGAGGCCGAGACGAACGAGGACGCGGAGGCGCAGTCGGCGAGCGGTGGCAACGCGTCCGATGACGAGGGCGCCTCGTGATCCAGGCCCAGACCCGCCTCAAGGTCGCCGACAACACGGGTGCACGGACGATCCAGTGCATCCGCGTGATGGGCCGCTCCACGAAGACGACCGCCGGAATCGGCGACGTGATCATCGCCAGCGTCAAGCAGGCGATCCCGAACGCCGCCGTCAAGAAGGGCGATGTCGTCCGCGCCGTCGTGGTCCGGACTGCCAAGGAGTTCGGTCGCGCCGACGGGAGCTACATCCGCTTCGACGAGAACGCGGCCGTCCTCATCAACAACCAGGGCAATCCCCGTGGGACCCGGATCTTCGGGCCCGTCGCCCGCGAGCTCCGCGATCGGAACTACATGAAGATCGTGTCGCTCGCGCCGGAGGTGCTGTGATGCCTCGAGTCAACGAACACGAGCGCCCGAGCCGCGTCCCCGAGCTCCGCAAGGGCGACACCGTCGTCGTCCTGAGCGGCCGCGATGCCGGCAAGCAGGGCACGATCGAGCGCGTCATCCGGCGAACGGCGAGCCGCGGCGCGCTCCGCAGCCAGTACCGCCGCGGGACCCCGAGCGCCGGCGTGTCCGTCGTCGTGGGCGGCGTGAACATCGCGAAGCGCCACACGAAGGCCCCGCCGCCGAAGCAGGGCCGCACGGACCGGGCACCGAAGATCCAGCAGGGCGGGATTCTCGACATCGCGATGCCGATGTCGACCTCGAAGGTCATGCTCGTCTGCCCGAAGTGCCACCTCGCCACGCGGATCGGCCATACGGTCCTTGATGACGGTCGCCGGATCCGCGTCTGCGGGCACTGCGGCCAGGCCGTGGAGGTAACCACCAAATGACGCCCAGCGTGCTCCAGGATCGCTACAAGGGCGAGGTCGTGCCCGCGCTCGTGAAGCAGTTCGAGTACGCCAACCCGCACCAGGTCCCCAGGCTCGCCAAGATCGTCGTCAACGTCGGCCTCGGCGAGGCCCTCTCGAACGCGAAGGCGATCGACGCGGCCGCCGGCGACCTCACGATCATCACCGGCCAGAAGCCCATCGTCACGAAGGCGAAGCGCTCGATCGCCCAGTTCCGTGTCCGGGCCGGCAACTCGATCGGGCTGAAGGTGACCCTCCGGGGCCGCCGGATGTGGGACTTCCTGGAGCGGATGTCGATGCTGGCCCTGCCCCGGATCCGCGACTTCCGCGGCACGCCTGGTCGGTCGTTCGATGGCCGTGGCAACTACACCCTGGGCCTTCGGGAGCAGATCGCGTTTCCGGAGATCGACTACGACAAGGTTGACCGTCTCCGCGGGCTGGAGATCAGCATCGTGACGACGGCGAAGTCCGACGAGGAATCGAAGCGTTTGCTCGAGCTCCTCGGCATTCCCTTCGCCTCGTAGGCGAGGAGGGGAGACATGGCCAAGAAATCGATGATCGCGAAGGCGAAGCGGACGCCCAAGTTCCCGGTCCGCGGCTACCACCGCTGCGTGGTCTGCGGCCGGCCGCGGGCGTTCATGCGCCGATTCGCGCTGTGCCGGATCTGCTTCCGGGAGCGAGCCCTCCAGGGCGAGCTGCCGGGCGTCACGAAGTCGAGCTGGTAGGACCCATGAACATCTCCGATCCCATTGCCGACATGCTGACCCGCGTTCGCAACGCATCGCGGGCACGGCACACCGAGGTCGTCGTGCCGGCGTCGCGCACGAAGCGCGAGATCGCCCGCATCCTCAAGTCCGAAGGCTTCATCGCCGAGGTCACGGAGGAGCAGGCGGGTCCCGGGCAGGTGCTCCGGCTCCAGCTCAGGTACGTCGACGGCAAGGTGCCGGTCGTCTCCGGGCTGAAGCGGATCAGCAAGCCCGGCCTCCGCGTGTATGCCGGCAAGACCGATATCCCGCGGGTCCTCGGCGGGCTCGGCATCGTCATCGTCAGCACCAGCCAGGGGATCATGACCGGCGCGCAGGCTCGCAAGGCCCAGCTCGGCGGCGAAGTCCTCGCGTACGTCTGGTAGGCCAAGATGTCTCGAATCGGTCGTCTCCCCATCGCCGTGCCCGCCGGCGTCGACATCGCCATCGAGGGCCAGCACGTCACCGTGACGGGGCCGAAGGGCACGCTTTCCCGCGAGCTCCATCCGGAGATGCTCATCGGCCGTGAGGATGACCAGATCGTCGTCCGCCGCCCGAGCGAGCAGAAGACCCACAAGCAGCTCCACGGCCTGACCCGGACGCTCGTGAACAACATGGTCGTCGGGGTGACCACGGGCTACCGCAAGGGCCTCGAGATCCAGGGTGTCGGGTACCGCGCGGCGCTGGTCGGGCGGAAGCTCCAGCTGAACCTCGGCTACAGCCATCAGATCGAGATCGATCCGCCGGCCGGCATCAGCTTCGAGCTGGAGAACCCGACCCACCTCGCGGTGACCGGCATCGATAAGGAGCTCGTCGGCCAGATCGCGGCGCGCGTGCGAGCCACGCGCAAGCCCGAGCCGTACAAGGGCAAGGGCGTCCGCTACGCGGGCGAGCAGGTCCGCCGGAAGGCCGGCAAGGCCGGCAAGATCGGCGGCAAGAAGTAGAAACCGAGGACGAACGACCATGACCCAGGTTGCCAGCCGCGGCGCCGCGCGGCAGAAACGCCACGACCGCATCCGCCTCCGCCTCGAGGGCGATGGTGCGCGGCCGCGCCTGGCCGTGTTCCGCAGCCTGAAGCACATCTCCGCGCAGGTGATCGACGACAGCTCGGGCCGCACGCTTGCGGCCGCCACGAGCCTCGAGAAGGAGCTCCGCACCGCGACGGGCACGAAGACGGACGACGCTGCGGCGGTCGGGCGTCTCGTCGCCCAGCGGGCAAAGGCGGCCGGGGTCGGCCGCGTCGTATTCGATCGGGCCGGGTTCCGGTACCACGGTCGCATCAAGTCGCTTGCGGACGCTGCCCGCGAAGCGGGTCTCGAGTTCTGAGGAGCGACCATGGCACGAATCGACGCTAACAAGCTCGCGCTCGAGGAGCGCGTCGTCCAGATCAACCGCGTCGCGAAGGTCGTCAAGGGCGGCCGACGCTTCAGCTTCAGCGCGGTCATCGTCGTCGGTGACGGCGCCGGCCACGTCGGCGTGGGGATCGGCAAGGCCGGCGAGGTCCCCGAGGCGATCCGCAAGGGCGTCGAGGACGCCAAGAAGAACCTCATCAAGATCCCGATGGTCGGGACGACGATCCCGCACGAGGTCCGCACGGTCTACTCGGCCAGCAGCGTCCTCCTGAAGCCGGCGAGCCAGGGCACCGGCGTCATCGCCGGCGGTTCCGTGCGCGCGGTCGTCGAGGCCGCGGGGATCCGCGACATCCTCTCGAAGGTCCACGGCTCCACGAACCCGGTCAACGTGACGCGGGCCACGATCGAGGGGCTCCGCAGTCTCCGGTCCGCCGAGGAGCTCAGCGAGCGGCGCGGCGTGACCGTGCGCCTGCACATCCCGGGCCAGCCCGCGGCGGGGGTCCAGAATGGCCGGTAAGCTTCGTGTGACCCAGACGAAGAGCACGATCAGCCACATCGCCCGCAACCGCGCGACGATCAAGGCCCTCGGGCTCCACGGCATCGGATCGAGCGTCGAGGTCGTCGACAACGAGGCGACCCGCGGCATGGTCCGCCAGGTGCGCTTCCTCGTCTCCGTGGAGGAGACCGGGGCCGAGGCGCCCGCGAAGTCCAGGCGCGCTCGCAGCAGCGAGGGCGAGGAGAAGGCATGAAGCTCCACGATCTGCGGCCCGCGCCGGGCTCGCGCAAGGCGAAGCGCCGCGTCGGGCGCGGAATCGCGTCCGGCCAGGGCAAGACCGCGGGCCGCGGCACGAAGGGCCAGAAGGCCCGCGCCGGCGGCTCGATACCGGCGTGGTTCGAGGGCGGCCAGACACCGCTCCACCAGCGCATCCCGAAGCTGCACGGCTTCCGGAACCCGTTCCGGATCGAGTACGAGGTCGTCAACATCGGCGCCATCGCCCATCTCCTGGAGCTCGGGACCCTCGAGTCCGGTGAAATGCCCGGCACCACGACGAAGAAGCCGAAGTCCTCGCCTGCCCCGGTGACCGTGAACCAGGAGATCCTGCGCGCGGCCGGCCTGATCCGGACGCTCAACAAGCCGATGAAGGTGCTCGGCGCCGGCGAGCTGTCGACCGCGCTGTTCGTGGTGGCCGACGCCTTCAGCGCCTCGGCTCGATCGAAGATCGAGGCCGCCGGCGGCTCGGTGTCCGTCCTCGAGGTGCCGAAGGAGCGCAGGGCCGCGGTCGGCGTCACACCGGCTGCCGGATCGCCCGGGACGGAGGGTCCGGCCGCGCCCGAGTCCGAGTCCGAGCCCAAGGCCGAAAAGAAGGCCAGGACCAGGTCCGAGGCTGCACCGGCCGCCGAGGCGGAACTGGAGACCGAGCCCGCCGAAGCTCCACCCGCCGAATCGGACACCGCGCCCGAGGCATCCGTGGCCGAATCACCGGGCGAGGCCGAGCCGATCCAGGCGAAGGCAGCGGACGCGTCGGCCGACGCCGATGCCGACCCCGATGCGGAAGCCACCGCGCCCGCCGCCGCGCCGAAGCCGAAAGCCCGCGCGCCCCGGAAGCCGAAAGCCGTCGCGCCCGACACCGAGGCCTGAGCCGACGTGTTCGAATCCCTGCTCAACGCGTTCCGCGCGCCGGACATCCGGCGGCGGATCCTGTTCGTCCTCGGGATTCTGGTCGTCTACCGCCTGCTCGCACAGGTTCCGCTGCCGGGCGTCGACCACACCCAGCTGAAGTCGTTCTTCGACAAGAACACCGCCTTCGGGATCATCGACCTGTTCGCTGGCGGCGGCCTGTCACAGCTGTCGATCGTCGGGTTGGCGATGAACCCGTACATCAACGCCTCGATCATCATGCAGCTCATGGCGGGCGTGATCCCGTCCCTCCAGGCGTTGAGCCGCGAGGGTGAATACGGTCGTCAAAAGCTCAACCAGTACACCCGCTACCTGACCGTTCCGATGGCCTTCCTGCAGGCCTTCGGCATCCTGTCGGCCCTCAGCCGCCAGAGCCCGCCGATCCTGCTCGGCGCCCCCTTTGGCCTGGGCAATCCGAACTCGTGGGTCCAGATGGTCACGCTCGTCGCCGGGGCCGTGCTGCTGATGTGGCTCGGCGAGCTCATCACCGAGAAGGGGATCGGCAACGGCATCAGCTTCATCATCTTCGCCGGCATCGTGAGCCGGGCTCCGGCGGGCCTCGGCGCGCTGCTGAGCCAGCCGTCCCCGCGCGACATCGTCCTGTTCGCCCTCCTCGCGATCGTCGCGGTCGCGGTGATCATCTACATCCAGGAGGGCCAGCGCCGGATCCCGATCCAATACGCCAGTCGCGTCCGCGGCCGGCGGATGTACCAGGGCGGCCAGACGTTCCTGCCCCTGCGGGTCAACCTCGCCGGCGTGATCCCGATCATCTTCGCGATCAGCATCCTCCAGTTCCCGGCCCAGCTCGCGGTCTACTTCTCCTTCAGCGAGGTCCAGGGCGTCCGCGACGTGGCAACCGCCATCGCGAACTTCCTGAGCTCGACCACGATCCAGTACGCGATCCTCTATTTCCTGCTCACGGTCGGGTTCACGTACTTCTACACGGCGTTCACGTTCAAGCCCGACGAGACCGCCGAGCAGCTCCGCAAGAACGGCGGCTTCATCCCAGGCATCCGGCCCGGCCGGCCGACCCAGGATTACCTCGCCCGAGTCGTCTCCCGGATCACGATCGCCGGGGCCCTGTTCCTCGGGACGGTCGCCGTCGCGCCGGTCGTGGCCGGCGTCCTCGATCCATCGCTGCGGGGCCTGGCCATCGGCGGCACCGGTGTCCTGATCGTCGTGTCGGTCGTGGTCGAGACGATGAAGCAGATCGAAGCGCAGCTGATGATGCGCAACTACGAAGGCTTCATTAGATGACGGGATCTCGCGCGAGCCTCGCCATTCCGGGCGCCTAGGGCCTCAGGCACGCCATGACGGTCGTCGTCCTGCTCGGAGCACCCGGTGCGGGCAAGGGCACGCAGGCCCCGATCCTCGCTGCCCGTCTGAAGGTGCCGATCCTCGCGTCCGGGGACCTGTTGCGATCCGTCGTCGCCTCGGGCAGCGAGCTCGGCCGGCACGTGCAGGCAACGATGCTGTCGGGCGAGCTCGTCGACGACGAGACGATCGTGCGCATCTTCCTCGAGCGGCTCAAGAGCCCCGGCGCAGCGAAGGGTGCAATCGTCGATGGCTTTCCACGCACCCGTGGCCAGGCCGTCGCCCTCGATGAGGCGCTTACCGAGCACGGCGCGCGGGTCGACCGGGCCATCCTCATCCACGTCCCGTTGGACGAGCTCGTCACCCGAATGGCCGGCCGCCTGATCTGCCAGGCAAACGGCCATGTCTACAACCTGCAATCGAACCCGCCGCAGAAGGCGGAGCGGTGCGACATCGATGGCTCGCCGCTCGTCCACCGCGCCGACGACGGCGAGGTCACGGTCCGCGCCCGGATGGCCCAGCAGATGCCGCCTCTCGAGGAGGTTGTCGAGTACTACCGGTCGCGCTCCGTCCTCGCCACGATCGACGGTCGGCTGCCGATCCCCGAGGTCACGACCCAGCTCCTGAACGCCGTCGACGTCCCAGCGGCGGGCCGACCGCTCGCATGATCACCCGGAAGTCACGCGGCGAGATCGAGAAGATGCGCCGCGCCGGCCGCGTCGTCGCGGAGGTCCTCGCCCTGGTCGAGTCGGCGCTGAAGCCGGGCGTCGCGACCATCGACCTCGATCGGATCGCGGAAGCCCACATGCGAGCGGAAGGTGCCGTCCCTTCCTTCAAGGGCTACCTCGGTGGCCGCCGCTACGGCCGGGGTCCGCACGCCTTCCCGGCGAGCATCTGCGTCTCGATCGACAACGAGATCGTCCACGGGATCCCCAACGGTCGCCAGATCGAGGATGGCCAGCTGGTTTCGATCGATGTCGGCGCGATCGTGGACGGCTGGCATGGCGACGCGGCCCGAACCTTCGTCGTCGGCAGCGTCCCGCGCGAGCGCGTCGACCTCGTTGAAGCCACCCGCCTGGGAATGATGGCCGGCATCGCCGCGGCCACTGTCGGTCATCGCATCGGCGACATCTCGACCGCCGTCGAGGACGTCGCGACGCCGCTCGGCTACGGCGTCGTCCGGCAGTTCGTCGGTCACGGCATCGGCACGGACATGCACGAGGACCCCCAGGTCCCGAACTTCAGCACACGCTCGCCCGGACCCGAGCTGGCGCCCGGCGTGTGCCTGGCCATCGAGCCGATGTTCACGCTCGGTACGGGCGACGCGGAGGTCCTCGACGACGGCTGGACCGTCGTGACGGCCGACGGCTCGATCGCGGCGCACTTCGAGCACACGATCGCGGTGACCGACAACGGTCCGCTGATCCTGACCACGATCTGATTTGCTCACAGATACCGACCTCTGGTAACCTATGCGTTCGTGTGCCGGCCCGTCTGGCCGGCACAGCGTTTGAGAAAGGGATCCTGCACCGCCCGTGGCAAAGCGAGATGCGATCGAAGTGGAAGGGACGGTTGTCGAACCGCTCCCGAACACGATGTTCGCGATTGAGCTCGAGAACGGTCACCGCGTGCTGGCCCACATCTCCGGAAAGCTCCGGATGAACTTCATCCGGATCCTGCCGGGGGACCGCGTCCGGGTCGAATTGTCGCCATACGACCTGACGCGCGGCCGGATCACCTACCGATTGAAGTGAGCCGTCCATCTGGACGAGCGCGAGCGACACCGAGGAACCGTTGAAAGTCAGAGCCTCCGTCAAGGCCCGTTGTGACAACTGCAAAGTCATCCGCCGTCACGGCACCGTGATGGTCATCTGCACGAATCCCAAGCACAAGCAGCGGCAGGGGTAGGAGCGAGATGGCACGTATCGCCGGCATCGACATCCCCCGCGAGAAGCGGGTCGAGGTTGCGCTGACCTACATCTATGGCCTCGGCCTGCCGACGGCCAAGAAGATCCTCACGCAGACCAACGTCAATGCCGACACCCGCGTGCGCGATCTCACCGAGGAGCAGGTCAACCGGCTCCGCGAGCTGATCGACCGACGCTACAAGGTCGAGGGCGACCTCCGCCGCGAGGTGGCGCTCAACGTCAAGCGACTCCAGGAGATCGGCTCGTACCGCGGCCTCCGCCATCGCCGGAACCTGCCGGTCCGCGGCCAGCGCACGAAGACCAACGCCCGCCAGCGGCGCGGACCGAAGAAGACGGTCGGCGCTCGGCGCAAGACCACGAAGTGATGAGGGACCGTCGCACGAATGGCTGAACGCAAGCGCGCCGTCAAGCAACGCCGCCGGGAGAAGAAGAACGTGCCCCAGGGCCACGTCCATATCCTGGCGTCGTTCAACAACACGATCATCACGATCACGGACCCTGCCGGCGCCGTCGTCAGTTGGGGCTCCGCCGGCGTTGCCGGGTTCAAGGGCTCGCGGAAGAGCACGCCGTACGCCGCGGCGCTCTCCGCCGAGGGCGCTGCCCGGAAGGCCATGGAGCACGGGATGCGCCAGGTCGAGGTCTACGTCAAGGGTCCCGGCGCCGGTCGCGAGCAGGCCATCCGGTCGCTCCAGATCGCCGGGCTCGAGGTCAGTGCCATCACCGACGTCACGCCGATCCCGCACAACGGTTGCCGCCCGCCGAAGCGGCGCCGGGTCTGAGCGAGGAGAGGACATGGCACGCTACACCGGACCCGTCTGCCGCCTCTGCCGTCGGGAGGGCGCGAAGCTCTTCCTGAAGGGCACGCGTTGCTACACCAAGAAATGCTCGTTCGAGCGGCGCCCGAGCCCGCCCGGCCAGCACGGCGTTCGGCGCCGCAAGATGGGCGAGTACGGCATCCAGCTGCGCGAGAAGCAGAAGGTCCGTCGCGTCTACGGCCTGCTCGAGCGCCAGTTCCACAATTACTTCGTCGGCGCCGAGCATGCCGATGGGATCACCGGCGAGAACCTGCTCCGATCCCTCGAGACTCGGCTCGACAACGTCGCCTTCCGGCTCGGCTTCGGCTCCTCGCGAGCCCAGGCCCGCCAGCTCGTCACCCACGGTCACTTCGCCGTCAACGGCGTCCCGACCGACGTGCCGTCCTATCAGCTCAAGACCGGCGATCGGATCGAGATCCGTGAGTCGAGGCGAAATCGCGAGGCGTTCAAGACGACCCGCGAGCTGCTCAAGGCCCACCAGGCCCCGGAGTGGCTGAACCTCGACGCCGCGAACCTGTCCGGATCGGTGCTGAGCCTGCCCCGCCGCGACCAGATGCCGCTCGATCTCAGCGAGCAGCTCGTGGTCGAGTACTACTCGAGGTAACCGCCCCAATGATCGAACTCGAGACCCCGCAGATCGAGCCCGTCGAGGAAGTCGGCACGTACGCCAAGTACGAGGTCGGACCCCTGCAGGCCGGCTACGGCGTCACTCTCGGCAACGCCCTCCGTCGCGTGCTCCTGTCGTCCCTTGAAGGAGCGGCCGTCACGTCGCTCCAGATCCGCGACGTGTACCAGGAGTTCTCGACGATCCCGGGCGTGAAGGAGGACGTCACCCAGATCGTCCTCAACGTCAAGAAGCTCCGCATGAAGAGCTTCGCGACCCACCCCGTCCAGCTTCGTCTGACAAAGAGCGGCGCCGGGCCCGTCCTGGCCGCCGACGTCCTGGAGTCGGCCGATGTCGAAATCGTCAATCGTGACCTCGTCCTGATGACCCTCGACTCCGACGACGTGACGATCGACATCGACCTCACCGTCGAGCGCGGCGTCGGCTATCTCGGCGTCGAGCGGACGGACGCCCTGCCGATCGGCGTCATCGCCGTCGATGCCATCTTCACCCCGGTGAAGAAGGTGAACTACTGGGTCGAGAGCACCCGGGTCGGCCAGGTCACGAACTTCGACAAGCTCACGATCGAGATCGAGACCGACGGCACCGTCGGGCCGGAGGAGGCGCTCAGCCGCTCCGCTTCGATCCTCATGGAGCAGTTCCGGCCGTTCATCAGCATCGGTCAGGCCCAGATGCAGGCCGACCGCAGCCCGGCCGGCGTTCCGCAGCTCCCGCCCAACATGCTCGACATGCCCATCGAGGAGCTCGATCTCCCGATGCGCGCCTACAACTCCCTCAAGCGCAACAACATCGTCAAGGTGGGCCAGCTCCTCCAGCTGAAGGATGAGGACCTCCTCCGTATGCGCAACTTCGGCAAGAAGTCGCTCGACGAGATGAAGGAGCGCCTCCGGATGCGCGGCTTTATCGTCCCCGAGAGCGAGCCGGGCGACTTCGCCGAGGATGAGCTCGAGACCGACGAGGATGCGGCGCTCGAAGGCGAGGACGCCTGACCGATGGCTCACGGGATCGACGGCCGCAAGCTCGGGCGCTCCGGCGGCCACCGCACGGCGCTCTACAAGAACTTGACCGTCTCGATCCTGCGGTACGAGCGCGTCAAGACCACCGAGGCGAAGGCCAAGGAGGTCCAGGGCCAGGTGGAGCGGATGATCACGCTCGCGAAGCGAGGTGACCTTTCCGCCCGGCGCGCGGTCATCTCGCAATTCCCCAACGAGCCGCTCGTCGTCACGAAGCTCTTCAACGAGATCGCGCCGAAGTACGGCGACCGGACCTCGGGCTATACGCGCATCGTCAAGATCGGGCAACGTGCCGGCGACGCCGCCGAGATGGTCCAAATTGAACTCGTTTGAGGATCGAGGCTCGACTCGGCTGAGCCGCGATTAGCCACGAAACGAGACATAGCAAAGGCGTTCGAGAGACCGCCCCGTCACCGATCCGATATCGGGCCACGGTTGAATATGACGGCACGGAGTTCGCCGGTTTTCAGGCCCAACGGCCTGGAGTCCGGACGGTCCAGGGAGAGCTCGAAGCCGCGCTGGCCCGCCTCAACGGCGGACAACGCCAGCCGGTGAACGGCGCCGGACGTACCGATGCCGGGGTGCATGCCACGGGGCAGGTGATCGCATTCACCGACCTTGGCCGGCTCTCGGCGGAGGCACTGCTGGCGGCCCTGAACGGGACGCTCCCGCCGGACGTCGCGGTTCGCGACATTCGTCGGGTCCCCGCCGGGTTCCAGCCTCGCTACGCGGCGCGGTATCGGGAGTACCGCTACACCATCTGGAATGGGCCGCGGAGCCCGCTCTTGGAGCGGACGACGTTCCGGGTTCGGAGCCCACTGGACACGAACGCGATGGCACGAGCCGCGACGGCCTTGGAGGGCCGCCACGACTTCACCGCCTTCGGGGGCGCAGATCCGCAACCGGTCCGGACGGTCCATCGGATCCGGGTACGGCGGGACGGCAACCGGGTCACGATCGACATCCGGGCCGATGCGTTCCTCCGGGGGATGGTCCGGCGCATCGTCGCCGCGCTGATCTCGGTGGGGACGGGCAAGATCGGCGAAGATGCGGTCGCGGCGGCGCTGCTCGAACGGATGCCGGCCTTCCGCGGCGCGGCCGCGCCGGCGCGGGGGTTGTGCCTCCGCCGGGTCGCCGTCGGGCGACGACAACGAATCGAGAACACGAACAAAGGCGAATCGGGAAACGAAGGACGACACGATTGATGAACACGAAGACGTACACGGCGCGCGAGAGCGAGATCGAGCGGCAATGGTTCGTCGTTGACGCGGCGGACCAGACCCTCGGTCGCCTCGCCACGCGTGTCGCGCGTGTCCTCTCGGGCAAGCACAAGCCGACCTGGACGGCGAACCTCGACACCGGTGACCACGTCATCGTCCTGAACGCCGCGAAGATCGCGGTGAGCAGCGACAAGCTCGACAAGAAGTCCTACGCCCGGCACAGCGGCCATCCCCAGGGCTTCAAGGAAGAGTCGCTCGGCAAGCTCCTGGCGCGCCGTCCCGAGGAGGTCGTCCGTCGGGCGATCAAGGGCATGCTGCCGCACACGAAGCTCGGCACGCAGCAGCTCCGCAAGCTCAAGGTCTACGCCGGCTCCGACCATCCCCATCAGGCGCAGCAGCCTGAGCCGCTCGCCTGACACGGAGGATCTCCATGGCTACCGCGCCAGTCTTCAACTCGGGCACCGGACGTCGCAAGACGGCCGTCGCTCGGGTCCGCCTGCTCCCCGGCGAGGGTGAGATCGTCGTCAACGGCCGATCGCTCCTCGAGCACTTCGGCGCTGCGATCGACGAGGGCGACGTCCGCCTCCCGTTTCGGGTCACGGGGACCGAAGGTCGGTTCAATGCGATGATCAAGGTCGAGGGCGGTGGCGTGACGGGCCAGGCCGGGGCCATCCGCCATGGCATCGCCCGGGCGATCCTCGAGCTCGATCCGGACCATCGCCTGGCGCTGCGCCAGGCCGGCCTCCTCACCCGCGACCCGCGGATGAAGGAGCGCAAGAAGTACGGCCTCAAGCGCGCCCGCAAGGCGCCCCAGTACACGAAGCGATAGCCCTGCGTCCCCGGACGCGGTAGGCTCCCGGCCGTGACGCGGCCGCTCTTCGAGCTCTACAAGGAAGCCCTTCGCAAGGGCCATCTCGCCGCGCGCGGCGGCACGATCGACGCGGCCCTCGAGGCGTACGCCGAGGCGGCGCGCCTCGCGCCCGATCGAGCCGCACCGCACACGAGCAGCGCGACCGCGCTGCACCACGTCGGCCGGACCGCGGAAGCGCAGGCGGCATTCGAGCGGGCGCTCGCGATCGCACCGGATGACGAGGCCACGCTCCGGGCGCGAGCCGTTGTCTTCGAGGAGATCGGTCGCTCCGCGAGCGCGGCTGCCGACCTCGAGCATCTCGCGGAAGCGCTCGAGGCCAGCGGTCGCGGTAGCGACGCTCTCGCCGTGGCTCGCCGCGCCGTCGTCTTGACCGCAACCCCGGCGCGACGTCGACTCGTCGCCCGGCTCGAGGCCTCTGCGGTCGCCGACCGGGTCACGGGTCGGCCAATACAGGCGGCGCTGGCCCCGATGCCGCCTCCGCTCTCGGCCCCGAAAGCCGAGCCTGTCCCGCCGCCCAGGGTTGCACCGATTGCCCCAGGGAAGGCCAAGCCAGCGACGGGCCCACGGCTGGCCGGGCATCCATCGACCGCCCCGCAGGCGTCTCCACGGAAGCCGCGTCCGCCCAAGGTCGTCGCCTCGACGCCTTCGGACATGGCGCCCTCGCCTGAGCGCTCGCCTGAGCTCGCGCCCGCCGAGGCACCGGCCCCGGGGCAGCCCGCCAACGCATCGGTCCCGGAGCCAGCCGCGACGGCCCCGGAGCCTGCCACGCCGCTCGCCGCGGCTCCAACCGTGCCGCAGCCCGCGGTGGCCGCAGTGGACGAAGCCGCCGAGCCCGCGATCCCCTGGCCCGCGGTGGACCTTCCGTCGCCGCCGCCTCCGATGCCCGTTGGTCCGCCGCCGAACGTCGAGACGCTGATGGCGGACGCAAGGGCCCTGATCGACCGAGGCGATCTCCTGGAGGCCAGGAACCTGATGCTCACCGCCGTCGCCGTCCACCGGGCAGCCGGTCGCCCGGACGCGGCACTCGACGTCTGCCTCCAGCTCCTGGCGCTCGCGCCCGGAGACGCGTACGTGCACCTCGCCATCGCGGGCCTCCAGCTCGACCGCGGCTGGCGAACGCTCGCCACCGAGAAGATCGCCCTGCTCCTGCGGCTGACGGCTCTGACCGGCGACACGCAGGCCGAGGCGGACGTGCATGCCCTCGCCGCCGAGCGGGTCCGCGACGAGCCGCCAGCGAGCGTCACCAGCAAGTAGTCCACCGTCGGGCAGGGCCCGCTCCCGTTCGGGACTGGGCGGTTCGGCCGAGGCCCGATGCTAGACTCGGCGGACGATGCCGCAGCTCATCGCTTCGATCCTCGACCAGGTTCGACCCACGACACTGCTCGACATCGGGATCACGGCGCTCCTCATCTATTGGCTCTTCAGCCTCATCCGGGGGACCCGCGCCGTCCGTCTCGTGATCGGCGTGTCGATCCTCTTCGCCGTGTATTTCGTCGCCCGGTTCCTGCAGCTGCGACTGCTCACCCAGATCCTCGAGACGGGTGCCGTGGTTGGCTTGTTTGCGCTCGTCGTCGTCTTCCAGCCCGAGATCCGACGGGCCCTGGATCGCATCGGGCGGGTGGGATCCCTGAGCTGGCTGCTCTCTGCGGAAGGGCGCACGGCCGACATCGTCGCGACCGAGGTGGCACGCGCCGCCTCGTTGCTCTCGGCGGAGGGCCACGGCGCCCTCATCGTGCTCGAACGTGAAACGGGCCTCGAGGAGATCGCCGAGACCGGCGTCCTGATCCACGGCGACCTGTCCGCGGACCTCCTGCGGACGATCTTCACCCCGAGATCCGCGCTCCACGACGGCGCGGTGATCATCCGCGAGACGTCGATCCTGGCGGCCGGCTCGCTGCTGCCCCTCGCGGAGACGACTGTCCACACGGAGCGTTTCGGGACGCGACATCGGGCCGCCCTCGGCATCACCGAGCAGACCGACGCGGTCGTCGTCGTCGTCTCCGAGGAGAACGGCCAGATCAGCCTCGTCCAGCGCGCTCGCATCGTCCGGAACCTCAACGAAGCCCAGCTCGCGCGATCCATCCGGAGTCTCCTCCAGCCGAGCGGCGATCACGCCCGCGTCCGGATCGGCTCGTCTGCTCCCGGCGGTCGGGCGCCCCGCCTGGCCGACCTGGGCCGGCTCGTCCGCCGCGATGCCGGCAATGGCGCGCCGGGGAAGGTCGAGGCACCGCTCACGGCCAGCGCCGTGCGGCCACCCGACGCACGGCCCACTCCCGAGCCGCCGCCCGGCGCCGAGCCGCGAGCCGCTCCCGGACCGCCGCCAGCCGCTGAGCCGGTCGACGCCCAACCCGTGGAGGAGCCGGCGGCAACCGCGGTGCCTCGCCCCTGATGCGCTTTCTCCGGTTCGTCACGCGCAACTGGCCCTTGAAGCTCGGCGCGATTGCGCTCTCGACGCTCCTCTATGGCGGTCTCGTGCTGTCGCAGACGACGAAAGAGTTCCCTGGCAGCGTCCCGATCGAGACCGTGAACCAGGCATCGGACGTCATCGTCCTGTCGGACCTCGGGACGGTCAGCCAGATTCGCTACGTAGCTCCGGGGGATCTGGGCCTGCGCGTCGACATCGCGAGCTTCCGGGCGACCGTCGACCTGAGCGGCATCGATCCGAAGGGCGGGCCGGTTTCGCTGACGGTTCGCGTGACCGCGGTCGATCCGCGCGTCCAGGTGCTCGACTACCAGCCCCGCCGGATCGTCGTGACGCTCGATCGCGTCAGCCACGCCACGGTCCCGATCCAGGCAGTGCTCGGGACCCTCCCCACGGGCCTCGCCGTCGGGACGCCCGTCCTCGACCAGACATCGGCGGTCGTGACCGGCCCCGAGTCCCTGCTGATCAAGGTCACCGAGGCGCAGGCTCGGGTCACGATCGACCCGTCCGGGATCGATATCAACCGGACGGTCGACCTCGTCGCGGTCGACGCCGCCGGCAACCCGGTGCTCCCGATCGATGTCACGCCGGCGAGCGTCCACGTCCGAGTCCCGGTCTTCACCGACCGTCGAACACGGACGATCCCTGTGAGCCCGGTCATCATCGGGACACCCGCGGCCGGCTTCGAGGTGGCCTCCGTGACGGTCGATCCCATCGTCATCCAGGTGGAGGGCGACGCGAACGACCTGGCGGGGCTCGACCGAGCCGACACCGTCGCGATCTCCGTGACCGGGCTGTCGGCCGACCTGACCACGAGCGTGGCGCTCCAGCTGCCGACCGGCGTGCAGGTCCTCCGAGCCGGCAACGTGTCGGTCACGGTGAAACTCCGTTCGCTGACCGGCACGCGAACATTCGATGCCGGCGTCATCCTGACGGGGGCGCGAGGGGACCTCGTCTACAAGCTGTCGATCGATCGACTCCTCGTCACGATCGGCGGCTCGGAAGCCGACCTCGACCGGCTCTCAGGCGCGTCGCTCGCCCTCACGGTCGACGTCAGCGGCCTGGGCGTCGGATCGCACCAGGTCACGCCGACCGCGAACCTGACCACGGGGCTGTCCTTGCTGGGCGTGAGCCCGAGCCCGATCACCGTCACGATCTCCAGCCCGTCGCCGTCGCCCACCCCGTAGCCACCCGACCCAACCGCTTTCGGAGGAACGTTTCACTGTGCCTCGCCTGTTCGGCACCGATGGGATCCGCGGCGTCGCGAACGTCGACCTGAAGCCGACGGTCGCGTTCGCCCTGGGGCGGGCGACCGCACACCGCCTCGTGGGTCCGGGCGGGGCGATCGTCGTGGGCCAGGACACGCGGCGCTCGGGCGACATGTTCGTGGCCGCGATCACCGCCGGGGCGACCAGCCTCGGTGTCGATGTCCATCGGGTCGGCGTCGTCCCCACGCCGGCGCTGGCCTTCATCGCCGCCGATGCGGAATACACCGCCGCGATCATGGTGTCCGCCTCGCACAACCCGGCCGAGGACAACGGCCTGAAGGTGCTCGACGCGAAGGGTCTCAAGCTCGACGATTCGGTCGAAGACGAGCTCGAGCAGCTGATCTGGCGGTCGGAGGAGCTCGTCGGCTCGCCGAATGAACGGCTGGGAGTCGTCGTCGATGCGAGCGCTCGCGTCGCGGAGTACGTGCAGGACCGATTGCGGCTCGCCGCGTCCGTCGCCGCCACCGGGATCGCCGTCGTCCTCGATTGCGCGAACGGCTCGGGCTGTGCGGTCGGCCCGCAGATCCTCCTCGCGACGGGCGCCACGGTCGACGTGATCAACGACGCCCCCGACGGCGTGAACATCAACCTCGGGGCCGGCGCGACGGCCCCGGCCGCGCTCGCCGCGCGCGTTCTCGAAACCGGCGCCGACGCGGGCTTTGCGCTCGACGGCGATGCGGATCGCCTGATCGCGGTCGATGCGACCGGAGGAATCGTCGACGGCGACCAGATCCTCGGGATTCTCGCGCTCGACCTGCTCGGCCGGCCCGAGCCGCCGAGCCGCACGCTCGTGGTATCGGTCCTCTCGAATGGCGGGCTGCAGCAGGCAGTCGAGGCGGCCGGCGGCAACGTCGTTCGGACCCCGGTCGGGGACAAGTACATCCTCGAGGGCATGGAGGTGTCGGGCGCCGGCCTCGGAGGCGAGAAGAGCGGCCACGTCATCGTCCGCGAGCACACGACGTCGGGCGACGGGATCGTGACGGCGATCGAGATCCTGCGGGTCATGACCGCAACCGGCCGCTCGCTCGCCGATCTCGCGACGGACATCCCGCTCTTGCCGCAGGAGCAGCGAGCGGTCAAGGTCCGGCACAAGGAGCAATGGGAGGGCGATCTGGCGATCCGGTCGGCGATCGCCGCGGCGGAGCGCCGCCTGGGCGAGGGTGGCCGCGTACTGGTCCGACCATCGGGCACCGAGTCCACGCTCCGGGTCATGGTCGAGGGCAGCAACGCGGACGTCGTGGTCGAGCTGGCCAACTCCCTCGCGGATCTCGCGAAGCAGCGTCTAGACTGACGCTTCGTCATCAGGGGTAGGCTCCAGACACATGTGCGGCATCGTCGGCTACACGGGACCGCGTGAGGCGGGACCCATCCTCATGGAGGGGCTCAAGCGCCTCGAATACCGCGGCTACGACTCCGCGGGGATCGCCCTCGTCGACGACCAGGGTGACCTCTTCGTCGAGAAGCGCGCCGGGAAGCTCTCGAATCTCGCCACCGCGATCGCCGAGCGGACCCCCCACGCGGCGCTCGGCCTGGCCCACACACGCTGGGCGACCCACGGCCGACCGAATGACCTCAACGCCCATCCCCACGTGGACTGCACCGGCCAGATCACGGTCATCCACAACGGCATCATCGAGAACTTCCGGGAGCTCCGGGACGGCCTCGAGGCCCGCGGCCACACCTTGACGTCCGAGACGGACACCGAGGCGATCGCCCATCTCGTCGAGGAGGCCTACGACGGCGACATCGCGGAGGCCGTCCGGATCACGCTCCGACAGCTCGAGGGCGCTTACGCGATCGCGGTCATGCATCGCGCCGAGCGGGATCGCCTCGTCGGCGCGCGAAACGATGTGCCGCTCGTGGTCGGGATCGGCGACGGTGAGAGCTTCCTCGCGTCGGATGTGGCCGCGATCCTGGCCCATACGAAGCGGGTCATCTTCCTGCACGACGGCGATGTCGCCGACCTCGATCCGAGTCGGGTGATCGTCACCGACGTCCAGGGCCGTCCCGTCGAGCGAACGGTCGAGGTCATCAATTGGTCCCTCGAGGCCGCGGAGAAGGACGGCTTCGATCACTTCATGCTCAAGGAGATTCACGAGCAGCCGGTCGCGCTGCGCCAATCGCTCGCAGGTCGCGTCAGCCGCGACGGCCACGTCCAGGTGCCGGAGCTGGCGGGGCTCGAGGATGCCATCCGGGCGGCCACCCGGGTCGAGCTCGTCGCCTGCGGCAGTGCGTCCTATGCCGCCCTCGTCGGTGCGAGGGCCATCCAGGCGTGGACGGGACTGCCGGCCCGCCTGACCGTCGGCTCGGAGTTCCGGTACGACCCGCCGCCGCTCGATGTGCGAACCCTCGTGATCGCGATCACGCAGTCCGGCGAGACGGCGGACACGATCGCCCCGACCCGGCTCGCCCGCGAGCGCGGCTGCCCGATCATCGCCGTCACCAACACGGTCGGCTCGGCGATCACCCGCGAAGCCGATGCGGTCCTGTTCCTCCAGGCCGGGCCCGAGATCGCCGTCGCGGCGAGCAAGACCTTCGTGACCCAGGTGACGACGCTCGTCGTCCTCGCCGCCACGATCGCCAAGCTCCGTGGCAGCCTCGCGGACGAGGTGGAGCGGGAGCTCGCGACGGCCCTGCGGGCGCTGCCGAACGCGGCCGCCCGGACCCTCGAGATGAATGCCCCCGGATCGCGGGACCTCGCGCGGCGTTATGTGAACTCGCGCGGCTTCATGTTCGTCGGTCGGGGCGCGACGTTGCCCGCGGCGCTCGAGGGCGCGCTCAAGCTCAAGGAGATCAGCTACGTCCACGCCGAGGGCTATGCGGCAGGCGAGCTGAAGCACGGCCCCATCTCCCTCCTGGACGCCGAGTGCCCCCTTGTCGCGGTCGCAACCAGGTCGTCCACGTACGACAAGCTCATCAGCAACGTGATGGAGGGTCGCGCCCGCGACGCCCGCGTCATCGCGGTCGCGACGGAGGGCGACCCGCAGATCACCCGGTTTGCGGACGACGTCTGCTGGGTGCCGGATACCCACGAGATGCTGAGCCCTGTGCTCGCGATCATCCCGCTCCAGCTCTTCGCCTACCACGTCGCGATCGCCCGCGGCACCGACGTGGATCAACCGCGCAACCTGGCCAAGTCCGTCACGGTCGAGTAGGGCGCTCGCGGCCATGGCCGAGCTGGCGGCCGGCACCGTCCCTCCGGGCACCACCGAGCTTGGGATCGACATCATCCGCGTCGGCCGGATCCGCGACACGCTGGCGCGATTCGGCCCGCGCTTCTCCAACCGCGTCCTGACCACCTCCGAGCAACGCTACGTCCGTGATCGACCCGAGACCTTCGCGGGTCGCTGGGCGGCCAAGGAGGCCGTCAGCAAGGTCCTCGGCCTCGGAGTCCGGGGCATCGGCTGGCAGGAGATCGAGGTCGAGCGCCTGCCCACCGGCCAGCCGTCGGTGCGGCTCCACGGGCGAGCGGCCGCGCGCGCCGAGCAGCTCGGCATGGGACGGATTGCCCTCTCGATCAGCCACGAGGCCGAGTACGCCGTCGCGATCGCCTTCGGGGTTCGAACCGCGGGTGGCCGGTACGTGTTCCCGCCCGACATCGAGCGCCGCCTCGAGGATCGTGAGCGGCGCATCCTGGCTCGCATGGAACGGCTCAATCTCCTGCACGAAGCCAGCCTCGAAGCTGGGACCGAGGCTCGCGTCGATGTCCCCATAGAGGCCCCGGAGCCCGCCGATGCCTGAGGCGCGGCCGCTCGGCTTTCGCCCGCAGGACGGGTCCACGGCCGTCAATGAGCCCGCGCCGGACGAGCTCCCGGTCGTCGACGACAAGATCGCGGCGGCGCTGCTTCCCGCCCGTCCGCCGCGCGGTCACAAGGGCACGTTCGGCAAGCTCCTCGTCATCGCCGGGTCGCTGGACTATGCCGGGGCGGCGCTGCTCGTGTGCCGGGCGGCCGGCCGGGCAGGGGCGGGCCTGGTCACGCTCGCCGTTCCGGAATCGCTCCAGCCGCTGTTCGCGGCGAAGGTCGTCGAGGCCACGACGATGGCGTTGCCCGAGGACGACGTCGAGGAGATCGACCCGGAGTCCGCGTTTGCCCGAATCCTCGACCACGAACATGACGCGATCGTGCTGGGCCCCGGCCTCCGCCCCGGGCTGGCCACCCGCGAGCTCGTTCGGGAGCTCCTCGCCGTCCCCGCCGAGTCCACGCCTGCCCCGATCGTCCTCGACGCGGAGGCGCTCCGCTCGATGGCCACGCTCGGCGAGTGGTGGACCGACGTGGCACGGGCGTGCGTGCTCACGCCCCATCCGGGCGAGTTCGCCCGCCTCCGGACGGGGGCTGGCCTGGATCCCGAGGCCGACGGCGACCTCGTCGCCGACGACAAGGCGCGGGCCGCCGCGGCCGTCGATGCCGCCATCCGCTGGAAGCAGGTTGTCGTGCTCAAGGGGGCGCGAACCGTGATTGCCGAGCCGGACGGCACGTCCGCGGTGGTGGCGTTCGAGAACCCGGCGCTGGCAACGGGCGGGACGGGCGATGTCCTCGCGGGCGTGATCGGTGGGCTGCTCGCGCAGGGCATGGCGGCCGGGCCGGCGGCTCGCCTCGGGGTGTACCTCCACGGCATGGCCGGCGACCTCGTCCGGGAGCGGCTCGGCGATGCCGGGCTCCTGGCGTCGGACCTGCCCGACGTGATCCCGGTGGTCCGGAAGCGCCTCGCGGTCATTGCCGAGCGCGCGAGCTCGGAAAAGCGACTCGGATTCAGCCCGCGGGAGCCGGGAGCCGGCGCCTGACCGGCAGGCACGGACGGGGGGGGTCGCGGCCCTCGACGGCGTTCAGCCCGGCCTTGCGATCTTACGGCCTTGGTCCCGACGAGCTCCTCGCCGACCCGGTCACTGCTCGTCAGGCGGCGGCTGCGGGCCTGCGGCCCGTGATGTCCCTGCACGCCCGGCCGGTCCGCGTTCGGGACCTGCCATGGACGCGGTGATGGTCGACGTCACCGATGTCGAGGGCGAGCGCATCTCGACCGCGGACGAGTTCGTCCTCCTTGGCCGGCAGGGAGGTGCCGAGATCACGGCGGCGGATCTGGCCGCGGCGCGCGGAACGAACTCCTGGGAGGTGGTCACCGCCATGGCCGCGCGATTACCCCGGGTGTACCATGCGCGATCCGGGCCGCAGGGGATCCGGACGCTGGTCTCCGACATGGGTCCACGCACGAGGTCGACGCGATCGTGACCGACCTCCCAGATCTGACCGGCGAGATGGCCGACGATCAACGCGACGAGCTCGTCGAGCAGGTCGCTCGTGAGATCCAGCTGCGCGGGCGGACCGCATCGGCGGTCCACTTCCTCCACGCGTCACGACCCTATCGGCCCCTCGGCGCGAACGCGATGCTCTTCTTCGATCCCGTCCTCAACGGCCTGTTCGGCGGCGGGATGGCGAGCGCCTCCGCGCTGCTCGCCGACGAGGATGGCATCGAGCTGCTCATCGAGCGCCTCGAGGAGATCTCCGAGGAGACGGCCTGGGACGCTTGATCGGCGGAACTCGGTAGGATGGGCACGGTGACCATTCCCCGAGCCGTCCTCGCTGTCGACGCCGGCTTCGCGACGACCGCGATCGCGATCCTCGGACGTCCGGCCGGGCGCTGGCGCCTTCTCGGCTCCCTCGCGGGCCCGTCGCCGGTCGATCCCGACGATCTCGCTGCCATCCTCGTGGGGCGGATCGCCGCCGCGGATCCCGAGCTGGCGGAAGCCGTCGGGCTGCGGGCCGATGCCATCGAGGACCTGCCGCGGCTCGAGACGCGCAGCGAGCGGCCGCAGACGCTCGCCGTGCTCGGCGCCTCCCGACGCGCGGTCGGTCTCGTCGAGGCCGTCGCCGCTCGCACCCCGTGGCGGGTCAACGCCGCCTCGCCGGAGACGCACGACCCGCGCGAGATGACCGAGCTCGCGCTCCGGGCCGACGTGAGCGCGGTCCTGCTCGGGGCGAGCGAGCCGCCAGGCCCCGATGAGCGAAGCGCCCTCGACGATCTCGCCGCACTCGTCGCAGCGGTGGCGATCCGTCGACCCGAGATGACGGTCATCCTCGCGGGCCCGGTCGCGTCGCGGGCGGCCTGGATCGACGGCATCGGCGACGCACTCGGCGATCGCGCAGATCGGATCATCGAGGCTCCACCTCTCCGCCTGCGAGCAGGTCCGGATGAAGCGCTGCGCGAGATCCTCGAAGGCCTCCTGCCGCGCAGCGCCGACACGCGCCACACCGCGGTTCGGACCGCGCTCACCCTGGCTGACGTGCTCGGTCGCCGGGTCGAGCTGCTGGAGATCGGCCTCGAGGGCGGGCTCCGCGCCGTGGCCTCGCCCGGCGTCGCGGATCAGGGCCCGGCCGTCGTCGCCGTCCGAACGGCTCGCGCCGGTCTCATCGCGCCCGATCCGGAGCAGGGGAGCGTCGAGGCCGTCCTCGCCTGGACGACCGGCAGCCTCGATCGCCATCGCATGGGCGACCGCCTCCGCGACCTTCGTGCCCAGCCGTGGGCCGACGCCTCGGGCGACGGCGCGCGCCTTCGCCTCGCGGCTACCCGGGCGGCGCTGGCCCAGCTCGTGGCGCTGACGCCGGAGCTCAGCGCCATGCCGTCCCCGGACCTCACGATCGCGGCCGGTGGGGCCTTCGCGCTCGCACCCGGCCCGGCGATCGCCCTGGCCATCGCGGACGTCGTGCGCCGGATGGGCGCGACGCAGATCGCCGTTGATCACGCCCGCCTCCTCGGCCCCCTCGGCACCATCGAGGATCCCGACGAGCGCCGGCCATTCGTCATGGACCTCGCCGACGACCTGCTGGCGCCGCTCGGGACCGTGATCATCGTGGGCGGGATGCCCGCGCTGAAGAGGCGGACCGCACCTTTCGGCGAGATCGAGCTGACCGGCGACGGCGCCCCGACCAAGCACGAGCTCCTGCCCGGCGATCTCGCGTTCCTCGATCTCCCGGCGGGCGATCGCGCGCTCGCGACCCTCGAGTTCCGAGATGCCATCCGCGTCGGCCGCCGGGCCAAGCGGCTGTCCGTGCCGGTGTCCGGCGGCAGTGCCGGCGTCCTCGTCGACCTGCGGGACGTGCCGCTTCGGTTGCCGGAGCGGCGCGACCGACGCCGCGCGGCACTCGTGGCATGGGGTGAGCTCGTGTGGCCGGCGGACGCTCGATGAGAGATCGAGGCGCGACGACCGCAACGGTGGATGCCCCGGCGACGCTCGATGGGCTCGCACTGATCGTGCGGCGGCCGCTCGTGGCCGGTCCGATCGACGCATTCTTCCCGCTCCGGCCGGGCGACCGCGCCCTGGTCGAGATGGGGCAAGCGGTCGTGCGCGGGGGACCGCTCGCCGAGCGGCTGCGGGAGCCTCGGACGGCCGTCGTCGCGGGCCCCCCGCCCGAGGCCGCGATCGGTCCGGGCGACACGTGGGTGCCGTCGGCCCAGCATCGCGGTCGCGGCGGCGTACCGGAGCCGGGTGGCGAGCTCCTGTTCCGGGTCGGTGGTCGCTGGCGGGTCGCGACGGCCGACGCGATGGAGCCGCTCGACGCGCCGTTCCCGGGGATCGTTCGCGAGGTCCGCGACGGCATCGGGATCCGCCTCCGGTCGCCCGCCAAGGGCGTCCTCGGCAAAGAGGTCCTCGCCGGCCCGACATCCGGCCGGCTCGAGATCGCGACCGGTCCCGACGGTGAGCTCCGCGCACCGCAGGTCGATGTCAGCGCCGCCGGCGCGATCCTCGTCGCCGGTGCCCGGATCGACGCGGAGGCGCTGACCCGAGCTCGCGCCGTGGGGGTGCGGGGCGTGATCGTTGCCGCGCTCGGGGTCAAGGAGCGCCGCGACTTCCTGGCGTCGGAGCGACGCGGGCGGGCTGGCGTCCACGGCGTGCATCCGTTCGGCATCCTCGTCCTCGACGGCGCGGCCCGCCGTCCGATCGCGTCGCCCGTCATGGCGATCCTCGAGGCGCTCGAGGGCCGGACGGTCGCGATCGTCGGCGACCCGCCGTGCCTCGTCCTCGACGATCCCGACCTCGAGCTGCCGCTGCCGGCCGCGGACCTCGTCCGAGTGCGGTCTGGCCCGCTCGCGGGCGCCGAGGGCACCTGGGTCGGGCTCGCGGGGCCGCGCCATTTTCCGGCAGGCGTCAGCCTCGAGGCCGGCTTCGTCCGGTTCGGGGATCGACCGCCGATCGCGGTGCCGCTCGGGGACCTCGAGCGCTTCGCCTGAGTCGCCAGAGCGCGACGAGGGTCACGGGCCCGGGACCCGACGGACTCGACCTTCGGGTACGCTCGGCCGGATGGTCACCCCGGCCCCCACCGAGCTTCGAATCGAGACGGAGACGCCCGAATCGACGATGGCCCTGGCGTCGCGCCTGGCAGCCGTCGCGGAGCCGGGCGACCTCGTCTGCCTGTGGGGCGAGCTCGGAGCGGGCAAGACGGTCTTCGCGAAGGGCTTCGGGGCGGGCCTCGGGATCCAGGCGACGATCAGCTCGCCGAGCTTCGTGCTGATGTCCGAATACGCCGGCCGTCTGCCGCTCTTCCATCTCGACCTGTACCGGCTGGCCGGTCCGGCTGATGTCGTGGCCGGTGGCCTGCTCGACGAGCGCCAGGCGACCGGAGTCACGCTGATCGAGTGGCCCCAGCGGCTCGAGCCGATCCTTCCGTCGCCGCGGCTGGACGTGCGGATCGAGGGGGCGGGGAGTGACCGACGATCGATCGCCATCCAGGCCGTCGGCCCGGGGCCCGAGCGGTACCTGCGGGTCGCGGCGCCATGACGGCGCGTGACGCCGGCGCTGATCGGCCGTGGATCCTGGCGATCGACACGGCGACGAGCCAGGTCGTCGTCGCCGCCGGCACGGGCGCCGGCGAGCTCCTGGCCAGCCGGGCCGCCCCCGCCGAGCACCGCCATGGCGAGCGGCTCCTTGTCACGATCGATGCGCTGATCGCGGAGGCCGGCCTCGACCTGCCCGCGCTCCGCGGCGTCGTGGTCGGCACGGGACCGGGCGCATTCACGGGGCTGCGCGTCGGGCTTGCGACCGCGAAGACGCTCGCCCACGAGCTCGGTATCCCGATGGCCGGGGTCTCGACGGGGGCCGCATTGGTGGCCGCGGGCCTCGCCGCCGGGATCGCCGGTGAGGGCGTCGTGCTGCGGCTTCCAGCCGGGCCGCACGACCGCGTGGAGGTCAGGCCCGGCGAGCCGCCGCGTCTCCTGGCGGGCGTCCCTGCAGGGAGCGCGGGCGCGGGCGCGGGTGTCAACGCGACCCCGAACGCGGGGAGCGGCTCCGACCGAGCCGGCCACGGTGCCGTCCCCGAGCTCGTCATCGCCGTCGATCTCGCCGGCCGGGCGACCGAGGCGGAGCTCGAACGCGGCGAGGCGGCCCTCGTCGGCCTGCCCGCGGCGCTCCTTCGGCTGGGCGTTGCGCGGCTCGCCGTCGGCTCGGACGACCCGGCGACGCTCGTCCCGGAGTACGTGATGCTGCCGCGAGGGGCCGCCGAGGGACTCGATGTTGCCGAAGGAGTGTCGTGGTCGCACGACCGCCCGTAGCGCTGCGTATCGAGCCGATGGGGCTTGCGGACCTGCCGGCTGTCCATGCGATCGAGCGGGCGAGCTTCTTTCCGCCGTGGCCCGACGATGCCTACCGGAACGAGCTCCAGACGAACCGCCTGGCGACCTACGTCGTGGCTCGCCTCGACGACGTGGTCATCGGGTTCGCCGGGCTGTGGCTCATGGTCGACGAGGCTCACGTCACCACGTTCGCCGTCGACCCCGCCTGGCGCCGTCGAACGATCGGGGAGCGCCTGCTCGTTGCCCTGCTGGACGTGGCGATGGCTCGTGGTGCGCGCGAGGCGACACTCGAGGTGCGGCTCTCCAACGTCGGCGCGCGTCGGCTCTACGAGAAATACGGCTTCCGGCCCGTCGGATTGCGTCCGCGCTACTACACGGACAACGGCGAGGACGCCCTGATCATGACCACCGATCCGCTCGAGAACCCGTCGATGGTTGAGCGGCTGGCGGGGCTCCGCACCGCGCTCGATGCCGAGCCGTTCGTCGTGGCGGTCCAACCGGCCATGCCGCCGGCCGCGGAACAGGGCCCGTGACGATGAGCCTCATCCTCGCGATCGAGTCGTCGTGCGACGAGACCGGCATCGCGCTCATCGAGGACGGCCGGCGGATCCGGGCCAACGTCGTCGCGAGCCAGGTCGCGCTCCATGCGCCGACGGGTGGGATCGTGCCCGAGGTCGCGGCCCGGGCCCACCTGCGCTGGGTCCTCCCCGTCCTCGACGAGGCGTGGCGCGAGGCGGGCGTGGCCTGGTCCGATGTCGACGCCGTCGCGGTCACCCACGGCCCTGGGCTCGCCGGATCTCTGCTCGTCGGTATCAGCGTCGCCAAGACGCTCTCGTGGGTTCGTGGCAAGCCACTCGTCGGGGTCAACCACCTCGAAGGCCACATCTATGCGGCGTGGCTCGAGGGGCCGGATGCGCAGGAGCCAACGTTCCCGCTGGTGGCCCTCGTCGTCTCGGGCGGCCATACGTTTCTCGTCGAGATGCGGGATCACCTGACGTACCGATTGCTGGGCCAGACGATCGACGACGCTGCCGGCGAGGCCTTCGACAAGGTCGGCCGGATGCTCGGCCTTCCGTATCCCGGCGGTCCGGCCATCCAGCGGGCCGCCGAGCTGGCCACCCATCGCGACATCGCGTTCCCGCGGGCCTGGCTCGGCGACTCCTACGACTTCAGCTTCTCCGGCCTCAAGACGGCGGCGCGGCGCACGGTCGCCGCGGCGCGTGTCGAGGAAGGCCTGGCGGATGATCCGGGGGTCCCGCTCCCGGATGCCCGAGTGGCGGATCTCGCCTGGGGCTTCCAGGAGGCCGTCGTGGACGTCCTCGTGACGAAAACGATCCGGGCCGCCCGCTCGGCCGGTGCCCGCTCGATCGTGCTCGGCGGTGGCGTGGCCGCAAACGGTCCCCTCCGAGCGCGCCTCGCCGGCGAGGCCGAGGCGATCGGCATCCCGCTCGTCGTGCCGCGGCCTGCGCTGTGCACCGACAACGGGGCCATGATCGGCGCGGCGGGCGCGAAGCGGTTCGCGGCGGGGGAGCGGAGCGGCCTGGACCTCGAAGCCCGACCCTCGCTGCCGCTCGCGACCCGATGACCGGCGCCGTGCCGCGGCTCGACGCCCTCGAGGTCCGCCGAACGCTCCGCCGGGCTGGTCTCCACGCCAGCCACGCCCGGTCGCAGAACTTCCTCGCCGATCCCGACGTTCTCGAGGGGATCCTGGAGCTGGCGAATCCCGGGCCCGACAGCCGCATCCTCGAGATCGGGCCCGGTCTCGGGATCCTGACGGGCGGGCTCCTCGATGCCGGCTCGGCCGTCACGGCCGTCGAGCTCGATCGGAGCCTGGTGGGCTACCTGCGCGAGCGGTTCGAGGCGGCCCTGGCCCTCGCCGACGCGGCCGGCAGCCCGGGCCGTGCACTGACCCCGGGCGGACTCACGCTCATCGAAGGCGACGCGCTCGACCAGCCGCTGTCGACGCTCCTGCCCGCACCGTTCGAGGTCGTCGCCAACCTGCCGTATCACATCACGAGCCCGATCCTGCACCGCCTCCTGGGCGTTGCGCCGCGGCCGGCACGCCTGATCCTGATGCTGCAGGCGGAGGTCGCGGAGCGCATCGCCGCGCCGCCGGGCCAGATGAGCTACCTCTCGGTGTTCGTCCAGTTCCACGCCACGGTGCGGATCGCGATCCGCGTCCGGCCGGAGGCGTTCGAGCCGGCCCCGAAGGTCGCGTCGGCTGTCGTCGTACTCGAGCCGCACGACGCCCTCAGGCCGCCCGATGTGCACGAGGCCGCCCTCTGGCGGCTCGTCCAGGCGGGGTTCCGGGAGCGCCGGAAGATGCTCCGCAACGTCCTCGGCCGCCAGCTCCCGTTCGACCAGCAACGCGTCGACGCGGCGCTCGATGCGGCCGGGATCTCCGGGGATCGGCGGCCGCAGACGCTCTCCGTCGCCGATTGGCTGCGGCTCCTCGACACGCTCCCGCCGATCCGGGATCGCGGCCCCATCGAGGAGCCCGCATGAGCGTCCGGATACCGTGACGGGCCGCCTCGCCCCGATCGTCCGCCTTGCACCGGCGAAGCTGAACCTCACCCTCGCCGTGCTCGGCCATCGACCCGATGGTTTCCACGCGCTGCATTCCGTCATGGTCCCGCTGGGCCTCGCGGACATCCTGACCCTCGCCCCCGCTGCGGGCTCCGAGGATTCCCTGCACGTCAGCGGCCCGGACACCGGCCCGCTCGGCGGCAACCTCGTGCTTCGCGCGATCGCCGAGGCGCGCCGGCTCGCTCGCGAAGCCGGGGGACCCGGCGTCGAGGTCCCGCCCCTGTCGGCGCGGCTCGAGAAGCGGATCCCGGTCGCGGCGGGCCTCGGCGGCGGAAGCAGTGACGCCGCCGCTGCGCTCGAGGCTGCGCTCGAGGCCTGGGGCGTGGCCGTCCCCGGTCCCGAGCGCGACGCGGCAGCCGCGCGCCTCGGCTCCGACGTGCCGTTCTTCCTCGCCGGCGGACCGGCGCTCGTCGAGGGTCGCGGCGAGGCGGTCACCCCGCTCAAGGGCGTCGTCGGGGACCCTGTCGGCGTGGTCCTCGTGACCCCGGCCGTGGCCGGCCCAACCGCGGCGGCATTCGCGGCGTTCGACGCCGGCGGGGCGGGCGCGCCGGCCGACCCAGGGTCGACCCGGGCGAGCTCCGTGCATCTCGCCGTCGAGCTGCGAGCAGGCCTGCGGGCCGTCGACCTCGTCGCGCGAGCCGGCGTGCTCGCCGCCGCGAACGACCTGGCTGCGGCGGCATTCGTCGTCACCCCCGGGCTCCTCGCGCTCCGGCGCGGTCTCTCGCGCCTCCTCGGCCGCCCGATCGGCGTTTCCGGCTCCGGTCCCACCCTCTGGGCGCTCTATCCTTCGATCGAGGCCGCCGTCGAGGCGGCGGGCACGGTCGAGGCGGCCATCCAGGACGGGTCCGTCACGGCACCGGGGGACCGGCCACCGTTCGTCGCGGCGGCCTTGATCGAGAGTGCGCAGGAGAGGAGCCCCGCATGAGCCGTCAGGCGATCTCGACGACGTCCGCGCCCGCTGCGGTCGGGCCGTACAGCCAGGGGATCGCCCTCGGCGATCTCGTCTTCTGCTCGGGCCAGATCGGGCTGGATCCGACGAGCGGCTCGCTCGTCGAGGGCGGTGTCGAGGCACAGGCCGAACGGGCCCTCCACAACCTCGCGGCCGTCCTCGACGCCGCCGGCTGCACGTTTGCCGATGTCGTGAAGACGACGGTCTTCCTCGCCGACATCGAGGACTTCGCCGCCGTGAACGCCGTCTATGCGCGGTTCATGCCGGATCCGCCGCCCGCTCGATCCACGTTCGCGGTCGGCGCCCTGCCGAAGGGCGCACGGATCGAGATCGAGGCGATCGCCGGCCGCCGCGCCCGCTGACGAGGTTTGACACCCTTTGCGGCTCGCCGTGAGAATGCCGCGTGACCCCCTCAAGTCCGCGGCCGGCATCGAGCCGGACGACGGCGGTGATCCTCGCGGCCGGGCTCGGCACGCGAATGCGGTCCCGGACCCCGAAGGTCCTCCATCTCCTCTGCGGCCGCCCGATGCTCGCCTACGTGCTCGACGCGTGGGAGGCCGCGCGCTCGTCGGACGCCGCACCCGAGGCGGGCGATGCCGGCACGGAGAAGGCGGGCAAGACGAAGACCGGTTCCGCCAAGCCTGGCGGCGCCGAGGCCGGTTCCGACAGCGCCGTAGTCGTCTATTCGAGCGCGACGGAGGCCGCCCGCGGCCTGGTCGAGGGGCGTGCACGCGTGGCGCTGCAGGCCACGCCTCGCGGAACCGGCGATGCCGTCCGAGCCGCCCTCGACGCGGTTCCCGACGAGGTCGAGGAGATCGTCGTCCTCTCCGGCGACGTGCCGCTCGTGACGGCTTCCCAGCTCCTCGCGGTTCTCGAGCAGCGCCGCCTCGACGACGCGGCGATCGCGCTGGCGTCGGTCTTCGCGGCCAACCCGGCCGAGCTCGGCCGTGTCGTCCGAAGCGAGTTCGGAACGGTCGAGCGGATCGTCGAGGCAAGGGATGCGAGTCCCGACGAGCTCGAGACGAACGAGGTCAACGCCGGCCTGTACGCCTTCGATGCCCGCTGGCTCCGGCGTCGAATCGGCGCCCTGACCGAATCGCAGAGCAACCGCGAGCTGTACCTGACGGACCTCGTCCGGCTGGCCCGCGACGATGGCCGGATCGTCAGCGCGGTCGGATTCGACGACGACGGCACCTTCGACGGCATCAACGATCGGAGCCAGCTCGCCCAGGCCGAGTGGGCCCTCCGGGTTCGGCTCAACGAGCGCCACATGCGCGCCGGCGTGACCATGCGCGATCCATCGACGGTCTATCTCGACTGGGACGTCGTCCTCGCCGAGGACGTCACGATCGAGCCCGGATCGATCCTCCGCGGCCGGACCTCGGTCGCGACCGGCACGACCGTGGGCCCGAACGCCACGATCGTCGATTCGACCATCGGTCGCGATTGCACGATCTGGGCCAGCGTCGTCGAGGCCTCGACCGTCGAGGACGACGTCCGGATCGGCCCATTCAGCCACCTGCGGCCCGGCAGCCACGTTGGCCGTGGCTCGGAGATCGGGAACTACGCCGAGATCAAGAACAGCCGACTCGGCGCAGGCGTCAGGCAGCACCACACCTCGTACCTCGGCGACGCCACGATCGGCGGCGGGACGAACGTCGGCGCCGGAACGATCACGGCGAACTGGGATGGCAACGTCAAGAATCGAACGACGATCGGCAAGGGCGCGTTCCTCGGCGTCGACACGATGCTCGTCGCGCCCGTCACGCTCGGCGATGGCGCGCGAACCGGCGCGGGCGCGGTGGTGACCAGGGACGTGCCCGCCGGCAAGCTCGCCGTCGGCGTGCCCGCCCGGATCCGCGAGCCGGGACCGCCCAAGGTGCCGCCCAAGAAGCCGCCCAAGGCTCCGGATCCCCACGGCTGATGGACGTGCCGATCGGACAGATCCTGTTTCTCATCCTGCTGACCCTCCTCGAGGGCTTCTTCGTGGCGGCGGAGATCGCCCTCGTCTCCGTCCGCCGCAGCCGGGTGGACCAGCTCGTGGATGAGGGCAACCCGGCGGCTCGTCGGGTACGCCGCCTGCTCGACGATCCCGGGCGGTTCCTCGCGGTCAGCCAGCTCGGCCTGACGGTCATCGGCTTCTTTGCGTCCGCCTACGCGGCGGTGAACCTCGTGGAGAGCCTACGGGGCGTGCTGGTGACGGCGGGCTTGGACGCGGGTGCCGCCGAGGCCGTCGCCCTCATCGTGGTGACGGTGATCCTCGCGATGTTCACGATCGTCTTCGCCGAGCTCGTCCCGAAGTCGCTGGCCCTGTCAAATCCCGAGCGCTACTCGCTCGTCCTCTCCCGTCCGATCGACTTCATCGGCCGGATCCTCGGCCCGGTGATCGCGCTCCTGACGGGCATCACCCGCTGGGTCACTGGCGCCCTCGGGGTCCGGCTCAACCCCGAGGCCGCCATCACGGCCGAGGAGCTGCGCCTGATCGTGGAGCGGGGCGGCGAGCAGGGCGTCCTCGAGGCCGAGGAGGAGCAGATGATCAACGCGGTCATCGAGCTCGGCGAGCGCCGCGTCCACGAGGTCATGGTCCCGCGGGTGTCCATCGCGGCCCTGTCCTCCTCGGCGAGCTTCGAGGACGCAATCGACCTCGTCATCGAGGCCGGCCACTCCCGGATCCCCGTGTACGAGGACTCGATCGACGAGATCGTCGGCATCCTGTACGCCAAGGACCTGCTGCCGTACCTCAAGTCCGATGCCGGCCCGCGACCATCCCTCCGGAAGCTCCTCCGGGCGCCTGTCCTCGTGCCGGAGTCGATGACGATCGACGATCTCCTCCACGAGCTCCAGCGCCGCAAGGTCCACCTCGCCATCGTCCTCGACGAGTACGGCGGGACCGCGGGTCTCGTCACGATCGAGGACTTGCTCGAGGAGATCGTCGGCGAGATCCAGGACGAGTACGACGTGGAGGAGCCGATGGTCGTTCGCCTCTCGGACCACGAGGCCCGCGTCGACGGTCGGGCCGACGTCGACGAGCTGCTGGAGCTGTTCGATGTACACCTCGATCTCGAGGACGAGGAGGAATACGACACGGTCGGCGGCCTCGTGTACCACCGGATCGGTGGCGTCCCCTCACCGGGCGACCGCGTCGAGCTCGACGGCCTGACGCTCACGGTCGAAACGACCGACGGTCGCCGCGTCGGCAAGGTCCTGGTCGTTCGCAAGCCGACCGAATCGGGGTCAGCCGAGGACGACAGCTAGCGCGACGTTCGCCTCGCTCTTCGCCTCGGCCCTCGCCTCGGCCGCCGTGCTCCGGATCCCTCAGGCCGCGATCACCGAGACGATGATCGACTCGAGGCGCTCCCGGGCGGCGCCATCCACGACCCCCGCCGCGTCCAGCTCCGCGAGCGCCCGATCGCGATGGAGGCGAGCCTGATCGCGGGTGTACTCGCGGGCGCCGGCGGCCTCGAGGATCGCGAGGATCTCCGCGACGTCGCCATCGGCGAACGTGCCGCCCGCATAGAGCGCGGCGAGCCGCTCGCGTGCGGCGGGCTCGGCGTGCTCGAACGCGTAGATCACGGGTAGCGTCTTCTTCCTGCGGGCCACATCGCTGGGCTCCTTGCCCGTCGTCGTCTCCTGGCCCCAGATCCCCAGCAGATCGTCGTTGAGCTGGAACGCGATGCCGAGGTCCCAGCCGAATGCCCGGTACCGCGCGATGATCGCCTCGTCATCGGTCGCGAGGAGCGCACCCGCCTCGACCCCGGCGGCGATGAGGGCCGCGGTCTTGCGCCCGATCATGTCGAAGTAGAGGTCGACGGACAGGGCATCGTCGTGCTCGCTCATCCAGATGTCGATGTACTGGCCTTCGCACAGCGCGACGCAGGTCGTGTCGTAGAGGCGCATCAGGCGCAGGACCGTGTGGTCGGGAAAGCCGAGGTCCGTCAGCCGATGGAGCGCGACACGGCTCAGGCTGAACAGCATGTCGCCGGTGTTGATCGCCTGGGGGATGCCGTGGATCGTCCAGAGGGCGGGCCGATGGCGGCGCTCGAGGTCGCGGTCCTCGATGTCGTCGTGGACGAGGCTGAAGTTGTGGCCGAGCTCGACGGCGGCGGCGCCCGGCAGGGCCCGTTCGTACTCGCCGGTAATCGAGGCGTAGGCCAGGAGACCGAGGAGGGGCCGCATTCGCTTGCCGGAAGTCCCCGAGCCGTCGAGCCCCAGGTGATAGCGGCACATCTCGTAGACGCCGGCGGTCGCGGGGTCGTCGTTCTCGACGAGCCGCAGGATCTCAGCCTCGGTGGCGGCGATGAGCTCGGCGATGTCGGAACCGGTCGAGAGGGCCATCGCCGGCATTGTAGGGGAGCTTCGGGCAAACGTGCGCGACAGAGGTAGCGGGTTCGCGCCCCGGAGGCGCGCGTGGTCCTCACCTCGCCCTCGGCTCGGGGCGCCGCGGTGTACCGTCGCAGCATGCCCGCGCCGCGCCGCTACACCACTGAGGCCATCGTCCTCTCGCGCTTCGACTACGGCGAGGCCGATCGGATCATGACGCTGATCACGCCGGGCGGAGGCAAGCTGAAGGCGATTGCGAAAGGCGTCCGCCGCCAGAAGTCGCGGCTGGGCGGAAGTGTCGAGCCATTTGCGGAGCTGCGCCTCGTGCTCGCCCACGGCCGAACATTCGACGTCGTCACCGAGGTCGCGGTTCTCCATCCCTGGCTCAACCTCCGGGACGACCTGGTCTCGTTCGGGACGGCGTCGTACATCGCCGAGCTCGCGAGCGGCACCATGGAGGAGCGCCACCCGAGCGAGACGGTCTATCTCCTTCTCAAGCGGGCCTACGAGATCCTCGATGCGGGCATGGCCCCGTCCCGAGTGGCACGCTGGTTCGAGATGCGTCTCGCCGACGAGCTCGGGGTGCGACCCGAGGTCGACCGTTGTGTCGAGTGCGGCCGCCTGCTCGAGGCCGACGAGCGCTACCGCTGGGTCCCGCCGCTCGGTGGCGTGCTCTGTCAGCGCTGCCCCGGGCCGCCATACGAGCGAGTCGGGCTGACGCTCGAGGGCCTCAAGCTCCTCAAGGCCTACCAGCGCATGGACGTCGAGGGCCTCGCCGGCCTTCGCATCCGCCCGACGGTCGAACGCGAGGTCGAGACGGGGATGCGGGAGTTCCTGGCCTATTCCCTCGACCGCTCGCCACGATCCCTGGCCTTCCTCGACGAAGTTCGCGCCGGCCACCCCGTGCCGGTCGCCGTGGCCGATGCAGCCGAGCCGGTCGCGACGGCCTGATGGCGCCGCCGCGCGCCCATTGGGTCGCGCCGGAGCATCGTCCACTGTCGACCCCATGCGAGAATAGGCATCCCCAGGCGCCCGGAGACTCCATCCGCCCATGACCGCGCAACCCGATCCAGACGACGTCGCCCCCGCCGTTGCCGAGCTCGAGACGATCGTCTCGCTCTCGAAGCGGCGCGGCTTCGTCTTTCCCAGCAGCGAGATCTACGGCGGGATCAACGCAGTCTGGGATTACGGCCCGCTCGGGGTCGAGCTGAAGAACAACGTCAAGCGCGCCTGGTGGAAGGCGATGGTCCAGGAGCGCGACGACATCGTGGGCCTCGACGCCGGGATCCTGATGCACCCGCAGGTCTGGGTGACGTCGGGCCACGTCGGGAACTTCACGGACCCGCTTGTCGAGTGCGCGACCGACAAACGCCGCTTCCGGCTCGACGAGCTGCCCGGCACCGAAGGCCTCTCGATCAGCGAGCTCAGCGACCCGAAGATCGTCGAGAAGCTGAACCTCCGCTGCCCGGTCGACGGCGGCCCGCTGTCGGCGCCGCGGCGCTTCAACCTCATGTTCCAGACGCACATGGGCCCGGTCGAGGACGAGGGCTCGGTCGTCTACCTCCGTCCCGAGACCGCCCAGGGCAGCTACGTGAACTTCAAGAACGTCCAGCAGTCGAGCCGCAAGAAGATCCCCTTCGGCATCGCCCAGATCGGCAAGAGCTTCAGGAACGAGATCAGCCCCGGCAACTTCGTGTTCCGGATGCGCGAGTTCGAGCAGATGGAGATGCAGTACTTCGTCCGGCCGGGCGACGCCGCGTCGGCCGCCTTCGAGGAGTGGCTGCCCCGCCGCCGTGCCTGGTACGAGCAATACGGCGTGACCCCGTCGCGGCTGCGAACCCGCGAGCACGCGCCCGACGAGCTGGCCCACTACGCCAAGAAGGCGGTCGACGTCGAGTACCGGTTCCCGTTCGGCTGGAAGGAGCTCGAGGGGATCCACAATCGAGGCGACTTCGACCTCTCGCGGCATGCCGAAGCATCGGGCGAGAATCTCGAATACTTCGACCCGGCGACCGAGGAGCACTTCATCCCGTGGATCGTCGAGACGGCCGGCGGCCCCGATCGCGCGGCCTTCACGTTCCTCATCGACGCCTACCGCGACGAGGAGGTCCGCGGGGAGCGGCGGGTCTCGCTCGCACTCCACCCGGATCTGGCGCCGTACAAGGTCGCCGTGCTGCCGCTCCTCAAGAAGCGACCCGAGATCGTCGAGCTCTGCCACCGGATCCTGGCGGACCTCAAGCGCGACGTCATGGCGGTCTACGACGACACCGCGGCGATCGGCAAGCTCTACCGGCGCCAGGACGAGATCGGCACGCCGTGGTGCGTGACGGTCGACGTCGACTCGCTCGAGGACGGCGCCGTCACGATCCGCGAGCGCGACGCCATGACCCAGGAGCGCGTGCCCGTCGAAGGTGTGAAGCGCGCGATCCTCGACCGCATGGAGGCCGCCCGGGCCTGAGTCGCCGTTCGGCGGCGTCAGACCCGTGCCTGGGGTCCGTCGCGACGCTCGCTCCGCCAGGAAGTCGCCCGTCGGCCCCGCCGGGTCTTCGCCCGGGTGATCGCCGGCAAATCCTTCCTCGTCACCATCGGCGCGTGGATGAGGTAAGGCTCGGACGGCTAATGCGAGCCCTGCGAAGCCGGCGAGGACTCCGTCAATCCGACGTAGCCCGCCTGGCTGGCGTCTCGCAGCCGCTCGTCTCCATGATCGAGCGTGGGCACATGGGGACGGTCTCTCACGATCGACTCCGGCGCCTCTTCGGCGTCCTCGAGGCCCGATACGAAGGCTCAGTCTCGTGGCGAGGCGGCGCGGTCGACCGGCTGCTCGACGAGCGTCACGCGCAACTCGGCGGAGCCTTTGCCAGTCGGGTCCGCCGCCTCGACTGGGACGTTGAGCTCGAGGTGACTTTCAGCGAGTTCGGGGAGCGCGGGTCCATCGACCTGCTCGCGACGCGACGATCGGCCTCGACCGCGCTCGTGATCGAGATCAAGACCGAGCTGACGTCGGTCGAGCAGACGATTCGCCGCCTCGACGTCAAGACGCGCCTCGTTCCGGCGATCCTCGCGGCTCGCGCCGACTGGCGGCCCGCGAACGTGGGGCGCCTCCTCGTGATCCTCGACGGCGCGACGAATCGGCGCCGCGTGGCTGCGCACGCGACCGTGCTCGACGCGGCATTCCCGGCGCGCTCTGCGGAGGTGCGAGCCTGGCTCCGGAGTCCCGACGGCCGCCTCTCCGGCCTCGTGTTTTCATCATTCAGTGGCCCGGGTAATGCGCGACGTCCGAAGAGCGACTCGACGAGCCCTCAGCCACTCCAAACCTCGCCACCTATCAGTGAGCGCTCGGAATTGGCGGACGGTCGCACCATTTTGGTCGCCGCGGATTACGGGCGCTAATTGGTGAGGATTCCGGACCGGCGCCGGGGCACCGAAGCGTGCGCCGGTCGGAGCGGGCGCGGCCAATGAGTAGCCTCGCCTGGCCTCGCTTCGCGGCCAGGAAACCGTGGCCTCGCGGCCCGGGCAGCGTCGGCTGGCACGAAGGCCAACGGGGCCTGGGCAGCTACTCGGCGACGGCGCCGCGCGGTTCCTTGCCCTTCGGCCAGTAGAGCTCCTTCTTGACCTGCGGCTCGGGGAAGCCGCGGGCGAGGAGCGTCTCTTCGGCGGCAAGGATCATGTCCGGGTTGCCGCAGATGTAGGCGATCGTGTTATCCGGGATGAGCCCGAGCTCGTCGAGGACCGGTTCCACGATCGACTCGACCCGACCCCAGCGGCCGGTCCAGCCCGCGTTCTCGGGGGCGTTTCGCCGCGAGATCGTGGGCACGTACGTCACGGGGTAGCCGCCGCCCGCCTCGCCGCCCGCCTCCCACGCCTCCACGAGCTCCCGATAGCCCAGATCGGCTACGTACGAGACGCCGTTGAGGAAGACGGCCTTCCTCGGCCGACCGGCGCGGAGGAGCCCCTTCATCATCGAGATAAAGGGGGCATTGCCGGTCCCGGAGGAAATGAAGAGGTGGGTCCGGTCGTCGTTGGGCTCGAGGAGGAACTTGCCCTTCGGCCCGATCATCCGCATCCGGTGACCGATCGGGAGCCGCCACAGGAGCGGGGTGAAGAGGCCGCCTTCCACGAGGCGGACGTACATCTCGTACCCGTCCGAGCCCGCCAAAGCAGGGTCGGAGGCGACCGAATACGGGCGCTGGACGAGCTTGCCGTCGGCGAAGACCCCGATCGTCATGTACTGGCCCGATTCGAACGGCGTCGGCTCGCCATCGAACTTCACGAAGAACGAGGCGAGGCTATCGGTTGCGTCGGAGCGGGCGATCAGCGACGCGTTGTATTGCGGCGCGTCGGGGTCGATGGCGCGGGTGTCGGGCTCGGCGAGCGTCATGCCCCGAAGTGTAGACAGGCCGAATGCCCACGGACCGGGCGGGCGGCTCGCGACTCCGGCGCCGGAGTCGGCGTGGCCGTGGATCGGCTACGGCTCACGGGCGGCCGGGTACCGGACCTTCACGCAGGCCGAAGACGTTGCCGTCGGGGTCCTTGAACCAGGCGGCCTGCGCCGGCCCGATCTGGGCCACCCCATTGACCGTCTTCGGCGTCTCGTACTCCTCGAACGTAACGCCGCGCCCGCGCAGCTCGCCCATCACAGCGTCGAGGTCGGCGACCTCGAAGTGGGCCACCGTCTGGCCGACGTTCGGCTTGCCGCGCCGGATCGAGATCTGGCCTCCGGCTCCCGCTCCGAACCGCACGGCGAACGGCGCCGTCTCGAGCCGGGGCAGCCCGAGCTGCTGTTCGAAGAACCTGGCGCCGGCGTCGAGATCGGTGACGGCCACCGTGGTCACGATCAATGCCGCGTTCAACATCGCCGCCTGCCTCCATCCGTCCCGAGCCAACGCCCCGCAGAAGCGTACGCAGTTCGAGCGCAGGCGTCCGCGGCCAGTCGATCCACGAGCCGCGGCTACAATTCGGCTGCCAAGAAACGCTCGCGGCCGGCGGTGCCCGGCTCGCTCTCCCGGAGGCCTCGCCCGAATGGCTCAGACGACCGCTCCCGAACGCGCCCACAAGGCCTCCAAGCGCTACATCTACGGCTGGGGCGAGGGGACGGCCGAGGGCAATGGCCGGATGAAGGACCTCCTCGGCGGGAAGGGCGCCGGTCTCGCCGAGATGACCCTCGCGGGCCTTCCGACGCCGCCCGGATTCACGATCACGACCGAGGCCTGCAACGACTACTTCAAGGCCGGCGAGAATCTGCCGGATGGCCTCTGGGACGACGTCCTCGAGGCCGTCAAGGAGATCGAGCGGCGGACGGGCAAGGGCCTCGGCGATCCGAAGAACCCGCTCCTCGTGAGCGTTCGCTCCGGCGCCAAGTTCTCGATGCCGGGAATGATGGACACCGTCCTGAACCTGGGCCTGAATGACGAGACCCTCCACGGCCTGATCGCGCTCACGAACAACGAGCGTTTCGGCTGGGATGCCTACCGCCGCTTCATCGCGATGTTCGGACGGATCGTCATGGACGTGAAGGCCCAGCGGTTCGACGAGCCCCTCGAGGCCCGCAAGGAAGCCCATGGCAAGGACGCCCGCGACACGGACCTGATCGTCGAGGACCTGCAGGCGCTCGTCGAGGAGTACAAGCGGATCGTCCGCGAGGACACCGGCCGCGAGTTCCCGACGGACCCGTACGAGCAGCTCGACCTCGCGATCAAGGCCGTCTTCGCCTCCTGGTTCGGCAAGCGGGCGAACGACTACCGCAATAGCCAGAAGATCGTCCACGACCTGGGCACGGCCGTCAACGTCGTAGCCATGGTCTTCGGCAATATGGGCGACGACTCGGGCACCGGCGTTGCCTTCACCCGCGATCCCAACACGGGCGAGAACGTCCTGTACGGCGAATACCTGACGAATGCCCAGGGCGAGGACGTCGTCGCCGGCATCCGGACGCCGGCCAAGATCAGCGAGCTCGAGCGAGACATGCCGGAGGTATTCAACGAGTTCCGCCGGATCGGCGAACAGCTCGAGCGGCACTACCGCAACGTCCAGGACCTCGAGTTCACGATCGAGCGCGGCCACCTCTACATGCTCCAGACCCGGGACGCCAAGCGAACCGCGGCCGCGGCCATGAAGATCGCCGTCGACATGGTCGACGAGGGCCTGATCTCCGAGGATGAGGCCGTCGGCCGGATCGAGCCGACCCAGGTCGACCAGCTCCTCCGCGACCAGTTCGACCCGAACGCCCGCGACGGCGCGAAGCGGGTTGCCAAGGGCCTCAACGCGTCGCCCGGCGCGGCGGTCGGTCGGGCCGTCTTCTCGGCCGATGATGCGGTCGAGTGGGTCGCCAGGGGCGAGAAGGTCGTCCTGGTCCGGATCGAGACCTCGCCGGACGACTTCCACGGGATGGCCGTCGCCCAGGGGATCCTGACCGCTCACGGCGGCGCAACCTCGCATGCCGCCGTCGTGGCGCGCCAGATCGGCAAGCCGTGCGTTGCCGGCTGCGCGGAGCTGATCGTCGACTATGCCGGCAGGTCCGCGCGGAGCTCCGAGTCGGACCTCGCCTTCAAGGAAGGCGACTGGATCAGCCTCGACGGTACGACCGGCGAGGTTTTCCTCGATGCGCTGCCGACGGTCTCGGCCCGGTTCGAGGACCAGCCCGAGCTCCAGCACATCCTCGGCTGGGCCGATCGGATCCGCCGGATGCAGGTCTGGACCAACGCCGACAAGCCCGAGGAAGCCGCCCAGGCCCGCGGCTACGGCGCCCAGGGGATCGGCCTCTGCAGGACCGAGCACATGTTCCGCGAGGGCGACCGGCTCGAGATCGTCCGCGGCGCGATCCTCGTCGCCAACCAGGCCACTCGCGCGAAGAGCAGGCGCGATGCTAAGGCAGCCGCCGAAGCAAAGCTGGCCGCCCACGAGGTGCTCTCGAACGAAGAGAATGCGGCCACGAAGGATGTCCTCAGCGCCGAGGACGGCGAGGCG
>JBBRNM010000014.1:0-42171 GCA_038230295.1 Candidatus Limnocylindrales bacterium | reverse complement strand
CCGCGGCGCTGGATGCCGACGAGGACGAGCCCGTCCGTGCCGGCCTGCTTCTCGACGATCTCGTGGGAGATCCGAATCACGGCCCGGCGGATCTCATCCGCGGTCATGATCCGACGGCCGCTCATGGCGCTCCTTCTGGCCTCACTGGGCCCGCTCGCCGGCTCTCGTGGCCGGTCTTCGAAGGTCGGGCCAGAGTCTAGCGCGGCGAGGCCCGATCGCGAACCCGGTGGTTCAGTAGACCCGAATCGTCACCTGGGTCAGGCCGGCGTAGGACCCGCAACCGCAGATCGCGAAAAAGTCCGGCTTGTCCATGTCGATCACGCGGTTCGTGTACGCCGCAGGCCCGTAATCGTTGATCACCCGCTGGAGGCAGCCGCCCGCGCCGCAGACCACGATCGTCGTTCCACGCGGTAGCCGCATGGCCGTCGTGCCGTTCGAGTAGAACGAGGCGATACCGGAGACCGTGTACCGCGGCGGCTTCAGGCTGGACGCGGCGACGACATACGGGAGGTTCACCCGTGCCCGCGACGGAAAGACCGGTCGCGAGCCCGCGCCGTCGGCAAAGGGCGTCTCGTCCTGGAGCAGTCCGGCCGCGCCCTGGGCAGCGTCGAGCGAGACGATCGTCGCCGTGGATCGATTGATCGTCGTCGCGAGGATGACCTGTCGGAACGCCGCTGCATCGATGGGCCGATCCGGACTCGGTTCGTGGGAGCCCGCAAGGCCCGGCAGCGCGCCGAGCGCGAGAGCCGCGGTGAGCACCGCTCTCGCGACCGTGCTGCTGGGTCGCATCTGGGCCGGACTCTACCCCATCGCGGCGAGTCTGGCGTCGGCGGGCCCGGATCGCCGGCGCGTCGGCGCGCCATATTCAGCGAACGATGAAGGGCTGTCCCGCAGGTTGCGTCTCCACCTGGCCGTAGGTGTCGGCCGACCAGGCGAGCACCTGGACGACGCTCTGCTTGCCGTTCTGGCCGGGCGGCGTGACCCACGCGAGGCGACCCGAGTCGATCGAGAAGCCGCGGAGTGCCGACACGGACGGGAGCGGATTGAGGTCCTGTGCGATTTCGCCGTGCGTCCGGTCGAGCACCACCAGTCGAAGGGTCCCGACCGTTGGGTCGCTCGAGTCGGCGACCCAGACGGCGAGCCTGATGCCGGTTGGATCGAAGCGGGCATCGAACGCGCTGATCGGCCCCGCGACCAGGTCGATCGGGGTCCCCGCCGGACCTACGGGCGTGGCCACGACCGGACCGCTGACCGGCATCGAGCTCCCTCCGGGACCCGCTGACGTGGCGGGAGCCGGGCTGCCTGCCGGCGCCAGGGGTGCGGTCCAGCCGTCGAGCACGAGCCGGCCCGTGGCGGGCATCCAGCCGGTGCCCGCGGCATCCGGCACCACCGTGCCCAGCCAATACGTTGAGAAGCGGCCCGACGGGTCCACCGACGGCAGCCAGACATCCGGCTCCGCGAGGTCCTGGGCAAGGCCGCTTGCCGGGTCGAAGAGGAACGACACCGGGTGCGACTCGACCGGGAGGGTCGGCGCGGCGGACGGTTCACCCGAGGCAACCGGGGTACCGGTCCGTGCTGTCACGACCCGGCTCGCCAGGATCCTGGAGCCGTCCCAGCCCGAGAAGAAGGTCGCGTGGTCGGAGGTCACCGGATGCGCGCTGGTGTCACCGACCTTCCAGACGTACAGGTCGGGACCGGTCGAGCCATCGAGCGGCCGGGCCGAGAAGGCCAGCCACAACCCATTGGGCGAATACGCCGTCTCGCCGACGACCATCACGCCCTCGGCGATCGATGTTGCTCCCTGCGGGGTCGGCTGAGGCGTTCCTCCCGGGATGGCGGACGGCGTGGGCTCGGGGCTTGCGTCGGCACTCGGCGCCGGGCTGATGACCGGCGAGGCCGTCGGGATCGCCGTCGGCGGCGTGGTCGGGGCGCCGCTCGGCCCCGGCCCTGACGGAACCGGCACGACGAGGACGCTGCCGGCATCGGAGCCGCCGGAAGCCCCGACGACCACGAGGTGGTGATTGTCCGGCGAGCTCACGATCGACTGCGGCTTGACCGTCAGCTTCAGGGTGGTCTGCTGGTTCTTCAGTGGCGCACAGCCCGCAGTCAGGTCGGGACAGACCTGCTCGACGTCCGCGAGGTTGAGCTGATAGGTCCCGTCGGTGTTGGGCTGGATCCAGCCGAGCGTGGCGGTGCGGACGGAGATCGGCGTCGGCCTGGGCGCCGCCGAGGCGACGACGACCGCGCTGCCGGCAGGCCCCGGACCCGGGGCGAGGGGGATGCCGCGAGGGGCGAGGGAGGTGGCAACCACGACGATCGCGACGAGGAGCCCGGCCATGACACCGAGGGGCAGCCGTGCGCGGCGCGGCATGAATCGGTCGGGCAACCCTGACAGAACGCCGCGGGATCGGCGCACCGACTCCTGCTCGATCGCGGCCGCGGTGCGGGCCCAGAGGTCACGTGGCGGCTCCGGCGCCTGCTCCCGCAGGGACCGCAGGAGCTGGCGGTCCTCGAGGAACGCCTCCCGCTCCACCCGACACTCGCCGCAGCCCGCGAGGTGGCCCTCCAGCCACGACGTCTCGGCGGGGTCGATCGGCTCCAGCATCGCGTGGGACCACGTCGCCCGGGCGCGATCGTGGGCGCTTTCGTCGTCGTGATGGCGGCGCCGGAACGGCAGGGTCATCGGCTGCCTCCGGACTGGCCGGCGTAACGGGCGTCGCGCTCGGCTTCGGTGGCTCGCTCCGCGTCCTTCTCGGCCGCGAGGGCTCGCCGCAGGCTTTCGCGGGCGCGGGTCAGGATCGCCCGCGCCGCGACGTGACTCGTTCCGAGGGCCGCCGCGAGCTCGAGGCCCGTCAGGTCGTGGACCTCGGCGAGGAGCAGGGCCGCGCGCTGTCGTTCGGGGATCTTCGCCAGCGCCCGCTCGAGCGGACCGGAGAGCCGGAGGTCCATCGCCAGCCGCTCGGCCGAGGGCGACGAGCCGCCGGAGACCCCGGGCGCGTCGCCGATCAGCGGCACCATCCGGATGATCTTTCGGTGGCGGATGTGGTCGAGGGCCACACGGTGGGCGATCTGGTACAGCCAGGCTCGGGCGTTCTCATCCTTCTCGAGCGACGCGTACGCCTTGTAGGCCTTGATGAATGAATCCTGGGTCAGGTCGGCCGCGAGCTCGGGATCGCGGAGCATCCGGACGAGGTAGGCGTAGATCTCGCCGTGGTGCTTGACAAAGAGGCTCTCGACGAAGACGGCGGCCGTGTCCTGATCCCAGGTCCCGCTCACCGCGCCGCTCCTTCGCACGCCCGCGCGGGCATCCCAACCGCGAGCGACGACCGAGGACGACGACTGGCTGAGCACGGCGACCCTTTCGTGGCTGACGGCGCGACGCGAGCCCTGGGAGATGCGGCGTCGTGGCGAGGGACGGCGGGGTTCGCGATCGTGTGACGGATCACGTCGAACCGACGGCCTGCTCGATCAGCTCCTCGACCGCGTCCTCTGGCGAGACTGGGTTGACCGGCAGCCCCGTTCCGAGCTCGAGCCCGGCGATGTCGCGGAGGCGCGGGTGGATCTCCCAGTGCCAGTGGAAGGTCGCGTCAACCCGTTCCCGCAGTGGCGCGGAGTGGAGCACGAGGTTGTACGGAGGCCCCTCGAGGCTCGCGCCGAGGCGGCCAAGCACGTTCCGCAACGCCGTCGTCGTGGCGTGGACATCGGGGTTCGTGGCAATGCCGAAGTCGGCCTGATGGGTCCGCGGCACGATCCAGACCTCGAACGGCGAGCGCGAGCCCCATGGCGCGAACGCCACGCTCGCCTCGTCCTCCCAGACCAGGCGGACGCGCGATCGGGTCTCCTCGCGGACGAGCCGGCACCACGGGCACTCGCCTTCGCGGATGACGAAGCGCGCCGCGCCACCGAGCTCCTCGGCAATCCGGTGCGGGATCAACGGCAGGTCGTAGAGGTCGATGCAGAGGTGATTCGTGCGGGCGCCGGCCTGGGCACCCCAGTTCTGGACGACCTGGAGGTAGTCCGTCTGGCCGGCGGTTCGTGCATCGCGGAGGGCGTCGCGGGCGGCCGCGATCATCGTCTCGGCGACCTCGCCAACCTGCTGCAGCGGCCGATGCTCGCCGGGCGGCGCGACGATGGTCCGCCAGCTTCCTGCCGCCCGCGCCGTCGACATCGCGACCTGGGCAAAGCGCGATTCGAGCTCCTGGGCCTCGCCCTCGGTGCCCACGACATGGAACGCGAAGTCCTTCAGGATCCGGAGGCGGACGCCATCGCCCTCGGGCAGGCGGCAGTTCTGGCAGTCGCCGTCGTCGTCGACGGCCTCAGCGCGGCGGGCGAAGCGATGCCGGTCGAACTCGCGATCCACGATCGTCGCGACCCACCAGCCCGTGATCGGGTCCTTGCGGAGCTCGAAGAGCCCGGCGCTCATCGAGCGTCAGCCCGCCGCGATGGCGAGCGCAGGCGCATCGGCTGCGAGAGCGGCGTTCGCTACGGCCTCTGGGAGCTGCCATTCGAGGGGCGCATCGAGCGCCCGGCCGAAGGACTCGGCGAAGATCCTAGCGGCCCGTTCGACCGCCTCGGTGGTGGGAGGCTCCGCCGTCCGCCCGAGCTCCTCGGCGATCGAGCTCGAGATCAGCCCCGGCGTGCCACATGGGTCGATGAGATCGAAGTCCCGGAGATCCGGCGCGATGTTGAGCGCGATGCCGTGGTAGCTCACGCCGCGTTCGATCCGGAGCCCGAGCGCCCCGATCTTTCGAGGCGGCCGGCCGCCATCCCCCAGGACCCAGCAGCCGGGGTGGCCATCACGTCGCACCGTCTCGACGCCGAGCGTGGCGCATGTCTCGATCATCGCCTCCTCGAGCGCGGTCACGAGCGGCCGGACCATGAGCCCACGGTCGCCGAGGCGGATGATCGGGTACGCGACCAGCTGGCCCGGACCGTGATAGGTGACCTCGCCGCCGCGCTCGACGCGGATGACCTCGATGCCTCGCCGGCGCAGCTCGCTCGGGCGGGCGAGGACATGCGACTCGTCGGCCTGCCGGCCCAGGGTCAGCACGGCGTCGTGCTCGAGGAGTAGCAGCGTGTCGCGAATGGCGCCGCCGGCGCGCGCGTCCACGAGGGCTTTCTGGGTGTCCCAGGCCGTTCGATACGGAATCCGGCCGAGCCAGGTCGCGACGATCGAGCGTGGAATCATGCTCGGACGATAGCAGGGCGCCCTTCCTGGCCCGGAGGTTGGATCAGGTGTCCGTGGATTTTCAGGACGTGGTTGTCCCACTCGTCGAGAAGTCGACTGACGGGTACCGTCAGGCGGAGTGCCGCAGGGAAACGGTGAGGTTCACCGCCACGACCACGAGCACCGCGACGACGAGGACTCCGCCGACGACACCGGGTTCGACGCCCACGGCGATCAGGAGCCACGCGACGAACAGCCCGACGAGCGGGCCGACGAAGAGCTCCCAGGAGTCACCGACCAGGAAGTCGTAGAGGAACCGGAAGAAGGAACGGACGTACTTCATGCGGACACCGAAACCTGCCGGCTCCGGCGCACGTCGAGGAACCGCCGGGCGGCCCAGATGGAGACGAGCCCGACCGCCGCATAGATCGGCAGGAGGACGAGGATCGTCGCATCACTCGCCGGCCAGTCGATGCCGATCCCCTCGCCCGCCCAGAAGGTCCCGAACGTGATCAGCATCAGACCAACGGCGAACTTCAGACCGTTCTCGGGGACGCGGCTCAGCGGCCGGTGGACGAAGATTCCGACGACCACCACGAGGACGACGGCGAGCAACGCCCCGAGAGTTGCCTCGGCGAGCCGACCGGCGTTCGTCCCGAAGGTGATGACGATGAACGCGACCTCGAGGCCCTCGAGCAGGACGCCCTTGAACGAGACCGCGAACGAGACGCCGTCGAGGCCGGACGTCGGCACCGGGGCCTCCTCGCGCAGGCGCTTGACCTCGCGGGCGTAGATGAGCTCCTCGTCGTGCTTGGCCTTGGCCCCCGAGGCGCGAAGGATCGCCTTCGTCGTCCACTGCAGGCCATAGATCAGGAGGAGGCTACCGATGACGATTCGCAGGCCGTTGAGCGGGACGAACAGCACGATCGCCGTGCCGAAGACCGCGATGATGACCGTGAGGACTCCGAGGCCTGTGAGCGCTCCGTAGATCGACGAGCGCCATTGGCGAGTGACGCCGACCGCCAGGATGATCGTGAGCGCCTCGACGGCTTCGACGAGCGACGCCAGGAAGGTCGGCAGCGCGGCGACGAGCAGCTCCATCAATCCCTCGTTCGACGGTGTCGGAGGCGGTCGCCGGCCGTACTTCCGGAGTATCCGAGATGACCGAAATCTTGGTTGGCGCGACCGGTCACGGCAACGATTGTTGCGAGCCGACAGCGATCACCCGAGTCACGGAGCAATCGCCGGACCCCACCAGACGGCGGCACCGATGATCAGATACAGCCCGATGAGCATCGCGCCCTCGAGGGCATTGGCCTCGCCGTCGAGGACGATCGCGAATACGAGGATCGCCGTGACGGCGAGCGTGCCCAGGAGCAGCGGGTCGAAAACCAGCGTCAGCGGGACGGGCGCGATGAACAGGCTGATCAGGACGATGACCGGCGCGACGAACAGCACGATCTGGAGCGCCGAGTTCAGGATCAGGCTGAGGGCCAGGTCGCCGCGGTTGCGGTAGGCCGCCGTGACGCCCGAGAGGTGCTCGACCGCATTACCGGCCAGGGCGACGACGATCAGGCCCGCGAAGGCCTCGCTGATCCCGAGGGTGCTCATCGCCGGCTGGAGGGCCTCGACGAACCAATCGGCGATGAACGCCGCGGATGCGGCCGAGACGCCGAGGAGGACGAGCGTCTCACCGAGCGGCGGCGGCATGTGGCCCACCTCGAGATCGCCCGGCTCTCGATCGGCGACGGCGCCGCCGGGGCCGGCCTGTCCGAGCCGGAGCGCGATCGGGACGGACATTGCGAACACCGCCAGCAGGACGATCGCGACGAAGGTCGACAGCTCGACATCGCGGCCAACGTCGGGCTCGCCGGCGCGAGTCGCGAGGAACGGCACGATCAGCGCGGCCACCCCGAGGAGCAGGAGCGTCGCGTAGAGCCGGTTCGCGGCCTTCGAGAAATGGAGCGTGCCGTGCCGGAGCCCGCCCGTCACGATGGCGATGCCGAGGACGAACAGCGCGTTGCCCAGGACGGAACCGGCCAGGGCAGCGGCAACGACCCCGACGAGCCCCGCCTGCAGCGCGAAGACCGCGAGGAACAGCTCCGGCAGGTTGCCGAGGACGGACTGGACCACCCCCGTGGCGGCCGGGCTCAGCCGCTCCGCGAGACGCTCGGTGGCCTCCCCCACAGCCACCGCGCCAAACGCCAATCCAACGACCGCGAGCATGAATCGGGCGACCGGGTCGAGCGCCACCACCTGGGCGATCGCGACGACGACGAACGCGATCGCGTAGCCACCGAACACGATCAGCGTCCGCCGCGATGGCCCGGATCGACCCCGCGGCAAACGGGGTTCCTCGGGCTGCTCGGCCATGGGTGGGATGGGCTCCGCCGGGGTGGGCTCGGCCGGGGTGGGCTCGTCGGTCATGGCCGGGCGAGCGTACTGCCCCGGAGTGCCGCCGGCGACAGACGAATGCACCCCAGCGGCTGAACCTCAGGGGTCACGATACCGGATGGCCCCCCGCGACCGCCCAACTTCCAGCCCGTATGCAGCATTGCATACAAACGTGGCTGAGCGAGCTTGCCCGCCCGCTGAAACCGCCACCCGAGCGAAGAGGCGAGCACGCTCACGGCGGTTCGAATGCAGTACTGCATATCGCGGCGATACGCCGGGTTCGCTCAAGCCTCGCCTGTACACTTCGCGGCCACCATATCCGGTGCTAGCTCGCGTGATCTCGCGCCCCGGGGAGATCCAACCAATGTCCGCGCCGCATCCGTCCACGCGCCCCGGCCGCGAGCCCGCGACCGTCCGCATCGCAATGTGGAGCGCCCGCCACCGGTGGCCCGTGGTCGCCCTGTGGTTCCTCGCCACGATCGGACTGTTCGGCACGAGCATTGCCGTCGGTGGGATCAAGGCCGAGGACGCGAGCGGTGGCCCCAATCAGCGCTCGATCGAGGCCACCGAGGCCTACGACGTCTTCAACGCCGGCGGCAAGGAACCGCCGTTCGAGCAGGTCCTCGTGGTCGTCAGCGGCGGACCGAATGCGGTCACCGATCCGGGATTCGAGGCGGTCGTGACCGACCTCGTCGCGAAGCTGGGCGCGGCATCGGCGCCGGTCGACGGCGTCGAAACGAAGACCTTCGACCAGCTCGCGAACCCGCTCCAGGCCGCGCCGACCCTCGGCCTCGTCTCGCCCGACCAGACGACGGTCCGGATCATCGGCCGCATCAACGGCGACGACAAACGGGTCGCTCCCCTCCTCGCTCCACTCGAGCCGATCGTCGCGGCGGCGAGGGCGGCCAATCCGGCGCTCACGATCCACACGATCGACAGCACCTTCATCAATCGCGACATCAACGGGCTCATCCAGAGCGGTCTCGACCAGACGCTCGCGATCACGATCCCGATCTCGTTCCTGATCCTGTTGTTCGCTTTCGGCGCGATCGCGGCCTCGCTCGTCCCGATCGTCCTGGCGGTGACGTCGCTCCTCGCGGCCTTCGGGTTCCTCGGGATCTACAGTCAGGTCGTCGGGGCGGTGAGCCCGAATGCGACCCAGCTGATCGTGCTGATCGGCCTGGCGGTTGCTGTCGACTACTCGCTCTTCATGATCACGCGGTTCCGGGTCGAGCGGCGGGCCGGCCGGGATCGCGCCAAGTCGATCGAGGTCTCGAGCAGCACCGCCGGCCGAGCGGTCTTCTTCTCCGGCCTCGCGGTGATGATCTCGCTGGCGGGTCTGGTCACCCTCGGCGTGAATCTCTTCACCTCGATGGCGGTCGGGACGATCGGGGTCGTCCTCGTGTCGGTCGTCGGGAGCCTCACCTTCCTGCCGGCCACGCTCTCGATTCTCGGCGATCGGGTCAACGCCGGGAGGATCGCGACCTGGCTGCCCCGGCTCGCGCGCGGGCTGCCGCTCGGAGCCCTGAGTCGCCGCGGCGACGCGGTCATCGCATGGCTCGATCGGCGGGCCGACCGTCACGAGGGCAGCGGCTTCTGGGGCCGGTTCGTCACGCTGCTCATGGCCCGGCCGATCCGGATGACGCTCCTCGCCACCGCGGTCCTGCTGGCCCTCGCATCGCCGCTGCTCCAGCTCCGCACGGGCGTCAGCGACATCACCGCGTTCCCGCCGACGATCGATGGTGTGGCCGGCATCGAGCTCCTGAACCAGAAGTGGCCGAACGGCACCGATCTCCAGCTCCAGGTCGTCGTGACCCACGCCGATCGATCCGACACCCAGGCCGCCATCGAGCGTCTGAAGACACGGGGCCTCGCGATCCAGGGCCTCAGCGGGCCGGTCGCGGTCACCCAATCCAAGGACGGAACGGTCGCCCTCGTCTCGTTCACGATGAGCGGCCGCGAGAACGACGACGCAAATCGGGCGATCGTCCGCGAGGCCAGGACGCGACTCGACCCATCGATCTTCGGCGGCCTGCCCGACGTCCGCACCTATGTAACGGGTAGCGCGGCCTACGCCCTCGATGTGACCCAGGTCTACTCGAACGGCATCCCGACGATCTTCGCGTTCGTCCTCGGGCTGTCATTCCTGCTGATGCTGGTGGCGTTCCATTCGATCGTGATCCCGATCAAGGCAATCCTGCTCAACCTGCTGTCGACCGGCGCGGCCTACGGGGTCCTGGTGCTGGTATTCCAGCGTGGCTGGCTGGCCGAGCCGCTCGGGATCACGACGACCGACGTCGTCGAGAGCTGGGTCCCGCTCTTCATCTTCACGATCCTGTTCGGCCTCTCGATGGACTACCACCTATTCATCCTCACGCGGATCAAGGAGGCTCGTGACCGGGGGCTCGATTCCCGCGCGTCCGTGGCCAAGGGAATCTCGGTCACCGCGGGCACGATCACCAGCGCCGCCTCGATCATGGTCGTGGTGTTCGCGGTCTTCGTGACCCTGAAGTTCGTGTTCATCCAGGAGCTCGGCCTCGGGCTCGCCGTGGCGGTCTTCATCGACGCCACGATCATTCGGAGCGTGCTCCTGCCGGCCACGATGACCCTTCTCGGCGACTGGAACTGGTGGATGCCGCGCTTCCTGTCGTGGATCCCACGGGTCACGATCGAGGGCGAGCCGGACGCGCCGGTGGACGCCACCGCCTCAGCCTGACGCCGGGCTACCGGCGGCCGGGCGGGCGGCCGGGCCGGCGGGCGGCCGCAGCGGCCGGAGCGATAACGCCGGCGGAAACCAGCGTCGCGCCGCCGACGTATGACTTGCCGTGGGCCCGACGTCGAGTCGGCGGCCCGGAGACCGCGCTGGGAGTTCGATCGATGACGTCCTACCTCGGAGCCACACGCCGGTTCGGCGCGCTCGGGGCCATTGCCCTGCTGGCGGCCGCCTGCGGCGGCGCCGCCGCCACGCCCAGTACGACGCCATTCGTCCTGCCGACACAGGCCCCGGTGGCCACCCCGTCGCCGGCGGCTCCCGTGGCAACCCCGACCGAGGCGCCGAGCGCACCTTCGACCAGTGGGGTCGTCGTCGGGACGGCCTCGACGGCGCTCGGCGTCGTGCTCGTGGCACCGAACGGGTTCACGCTCTACACCCGGGCGGGCGACAGCGCGAACATGTCCAGCTGCACCGGCGGCTGCATCAGTGCGTGGCCGGCGCTCACCGTGCCGGCTGGCGGAACGGCCAGCGCCGGAACCGGCGTCACCGAAAAGGTCGGCACGTTCACTCGGACGGACAATGGCAAGACCCAGGTCACGTACAAGGGTCTGCCGCTGTACTTCTGGCAGGGTGATTCGAAGGCGGGCGACGTGACCGGCCAGGGCGTCGGCGGGTTCTCGGTGGCGAAGCCCTGACCGTCGCCTCTTGGCGTCCAGGAAACCCGCGGCGCGCCTCCCGTTCGCGGGCATCGCCGCCAGTTCGCTGGTATCGCCGCCCAATCGCGGGCATCGCCGCCCGATCGCCGCATCGGCTTCCCTCCAACGATGCGTGTTGCGTAATCAGCGCCAGCTGAAATGGTGCGGCGATGAGCTGATGCAGCAATACGCATCGCGGCGGCCAAGTGCGATCGCGGCGGCAACGTGATGCAGCAACAAGCATCGCGCGGGCAAGGTGGCATCGGCGTGGGGGCATCGCGCCGGCAGGGCTTCGCATTCCGGTACTCTCACTGGCCCATGGCCACCCGAGCGCTGCGTTCTGTTCGGGCCACGCGCTACGTCACGCCCCTGCGCGAAGGCGGCTCGCTCCCGGGCCTCATCGAGGCCGACGACGACGGCTTGTATGTCGTCAAGTTCAAGGGCGCGGCCCAGGGTCCGCGGGCGCTCGTCGCGGAGACCCTGGCCGGCGAGCTCGGGCGGTCCCTCGGATTGCCGGTCCCCGAGCTCGTGCTCGTGGACGTAGACCCGTCGATCGGCAACGCCGAATCCGACCCGTGGGTCCGCGATCTCCTCGAGCACAGTCCGGGCGTCAACCTTGGGCTCGACTTCCTGCCCGGCTCGCTGCCCTTCGATGCCCGAGCGGATGGCCGCCCCGAGCCCGAGCTGGCGGCCAACGTGGTGTGGTTCGATGCGCTGGTGACAAACACCGATCGGTCGTCGCGAAATCCGAACATCCTGACGTGGCATCGGCGCCTGTGGTTGATCGACCATGGGGCGTCTCTCTTCATCCACCACACCTGGGCGGACCCTGACGCCCATGCCCGCCGGCCGCTCGCGACGATCGGTGACCACGTCCTGCTGCCGTTTGCCGGTTCGCTCGAAGAAGCGCATGAACGCCTGGGACCGCTCGTGACGCAGGCGCTCCTGCGCGACCTCGTCACGCTTCCGCCGGACGAGTGGCTCGCCTCGCCCGCCGTCGTCGGCGGCCCGGCCGAGCAGCGGGAGGCGTACGTCCGGTACCTCCTGACCCGACTCGGATCTCGGGACGCACTCGTCGATTCGATCGAGGAGGAGCGGCGTGCGGCCTGAGCCGTTCGAGTACGCGATCCTGCGCGTGACGCCGCGCGTCGAGCGCGGTGAGCTCGTGAACGTCGGCGTGGTGGTCTTCTGCCGCACCCGCAGCTACCTCGGCGTCAAGCTCGAGCTCGGTGCTCGGCAGCTCGACGCCTTGCGCGCGCTCGCGCCTGACCTCGACGTGAGCGCGATCCAGGCCCACCTCGAATCGATTCGCCGGATGGCTGCCGGCGACGACGGCGCAGGTCCGGTCGCGAAGCTCGCGGCGCCGGAGCGATTCCGCTGGCTGTCCTCACCGTCGAGCACCATGATCCAGCCATCGGATGTCCATGGCGGCCTGACCGAGGACCCCGGCGCCGAGCTCGAGGACCTCTTCGACCGGCTCGTCGCCAGCTCCTGAGACCGGACCGGGAGCCGGGCCTGGATCCAGGCCGCGGTTCGGGCCGGTTCGGGCCGCGGTTCGGGCCGCGGTTCGGAATGGACGAGGACCGGGCCGCTCGATAGGCTGCGCCTGCATTCGCCTGGACGGTCCTGCGCAACCGCGATTGGAGCCGATTTGGACCAGCCCATGATTCAGTGCGACCGATGCGGCAACCCGACCCCGCCGATGCGCTTCTGCGTGCAATGCGGAAACGGGCTCGCCGGCGCGCCGCCGGCGCACGGCATTCGGTCCGAATTCGCGGCGGCCCCTCACGAACACCTCCTCGGGCTGCACCTCGCATCGACGCTGTTCCCGCAGCTGCCACGAGCCGACATGGAGAGCTTTCGCCTGGCGCTTGGGATCGCCGCAGTGGCGATGGTTGGCCTCGCCGCGGTGGGCCTGTATCCGGCTGCGCTCGCCGTCTCCGCCGTCGCCGTGCCCGCCCTCATGGCGATCTACCTCCACGACGTCGATGTCTACGAGGACGAGCCGATGCTCGTCGTCGGGGCGACGATGCTCTGGGGCGCCGCCGCGGGGATCGTCGTCACGCTGCTCTCCCGGGCCGCGCAATCGAGCACTGCCAGCGTCGGCTCCTCGACGGGGCCAACCGATCTCCTGACCGCAGGCTTTGGGCTGCCGCTGATCCAGCTGGCACTCATGGCTGTTGGGCCCCTGGCCCTGTTGCGCAACCGGAAGTTCAACGACGTTCTCGACGGGGCCATCTTCGGCGCTTCGTCGGCCGTGTCCTTCCTGGGAGCGCGAGCGCTCATCGTCGCGCTCGACTTCACTCGAGCCGGCGTCGCGCCTCCCGGTGAGACCCTGCCGCGCATCGTCGTGCTGCTGACCTTTGGGATCGCGCTCCCGGTGCTGGCCGCGAGCGTCAGCGGAGCGGCGATGGGCTCGGTCTGGCTTCGCTGGCGCTCCTCGCTTCGCGGCGCGAGTTCCCTCGGCGTCTTCGGGAACCCGCTGGTCGCCGGCGCGGCGGCTGCCGTGATCTATGTCCTGGCGTCGCTCGCGCTGCTCGTATTGCCGGGGCTCGCGGCGCTCCTCGTGATCGCCGTGCTGGGCGCGATCGCGTTGGTGTGGCTCCGCGTCGTCATCCACGTCGGGCTGCTGCAGGAGCTGTCGGAGCGGCCGATCGGGCCGCCGATCCGATGCGCCAATTGCCGTCGGATGACGCCGCACCACACGTTCTGCGGCGAGTGCGGCGTGTCGCTCCGGGCCCTGCCGAAGGGGACCCGTCGCGGCGATCCACGGGACACGAGCGGCGCCATGGGCGTCACCGATGCCGGCGCTGCGCGCGAGGTCTCGGATGGCTGAAGGGACAGCGCCGCTGCCACCGGCCTATGCGCCTAGCTCGGCCCACGCGCACGGCCACTTCCAACCGCTGGGCGATCGCTGGGCGTCCCTGACCCCGATGCGCCGTGTGCTCCTCTTTGCGGCCGTCCTCGTGGCCGTCGTCGTGATCGCGAACCTCCTGGCGGCCGTCCGCCAGCCGACATCGCCCGGTGGCGACTGTCCGAGCCAGCCGTGCGGTCCCGGGAGCAATCCAGGAGGCGGGAATCCAGGGGGCGTCATCGTCAAGCCGGGTCCCCATTCAACGGCGACGGCGCTGCTGCTCGATGGCCAATGGAAATCCGCCCTGGGAAGCCTGGTGGAGTGGGAGACCCGCAAGTGGACGGAGAGCGCGCGGAAGGATCGCTCGATCTTCCTGCTTGGCTCGAAGAGCGAATTCTCCCTGTTCGTCGTGATCGCGCCGGCAACCGAGTCGACGCCGGAGGCGCTCGCAGCGGACCGGCTCGCCTTCCTCAAGACGCTCGCCCCCGACCTCGCCGACGAATCGGATCCGAAACGACAGACGCTTGGGATCCCCATGATCGGCAATCGCCAGGCAACCGCGTCCCTCCTGGCGGGGAACTACACCAAGGACCAGGACGTGGAGCCCTGGAGCGTGGCGCTGGTGTCGGCGGGCGACGGGCGGATCTCCGTGGTCATACAGCTCGTGGCCGCGGACGCCGTCCGGGATTCGGCGTTCAAGGCGGCCGACCAGGTACTGGGCGAGTTCCTGTGGCCAGAGTGATCGGCCGATCACCCCGTCCGCGTCGCCGCGCCTGGACGTCTGCGCTCGTCGTCGCGCTCGCGGTCGTGCTCGGCTCGCCGCGAGGTACCGCGACCGTCATGCGCGTGGCACCCGAGGCAGCGGCCGACGGCGTCGTCCTCGGACCGACGAGCGCCGGCACGCAGATCCGGTTCTCGCTCGTCCTTCACCAGCCCGGCGTGGCCGCCCTGAACCGATACCTCGCCGGCCTCCAGGATCCGAGCTCGTCCGATTACCACCGCTACATCGACGCCGCGACCTTCGGAGGTCGATTCGGACTGTCCGATTCCGCCCTCCGCAGCCTGGACGCCTGGCTCCACTCGGTCGGGCTGAACCCGATCCGGACGTTCGAGCAGCGTACGCAGATCACGGTCGAAGGCGCCGCGGGAGTGGTCGAGGCGGCGCTCGGGATTCGCCTCGTCAACGTCCTGGACGCGGCCAGCGGGACCGTCTATCACCGGCCGGCCGGCCGCATCAGGGTGCCGGATGCGATCGCCAGCAGCGTCGACGCAATCGCGGATCTCAGCAACCGGCCAGCCCGAACGGCAGCCGGAGCGGAAAAGGCCGTCCCGGGAGGTGCCGCCCGACCCACCGACCTCGCGGCCGCCTACGACATCAACCCGATGTACGACGCCGGGTTCCGTGGTGACGGCATCTTCGTGGCAATCGTGTCCTTCTGCTCTCACCTGGCTACTGACATCTCTGCGTTCGAGAACGAGTACGGCATCGAGGATCCACCGACCGGCAACGCGGTCACGAACGTTCCGGTGGGCGCCGTGCCGGACTGCAACAAGAACGCCCGGCTCGAGCCGACCGCGGACATCGAGATCGTGCGGGCGATCGCGCCGCACGCGAACGTCCTCAACTTCGAGTCCTCGTACACGGACTCGCAGTCCGATGTCCTGAACGCGATCGTCGCCGACGGACGGGCGAAGATCGTGACCGATAGTTACGGCCGTTGCTATGACAAGGTGGCGGAAGGCGACCGCGCCGCCGGCCTGAAGGCCCTTCAGGCGGCGTACAGCCACGGCATCACCGTCTTCGTCGCCAGCGGCGACTGGGGTGCCTTTGACTGCTACGCCGCATCGAAGGCAAACCATCAGCTCTCCGTCGACTGGCCTTCTTCGACGATCTACACGACGGCTGTCGGCGGGACGCGGCTGGACGTCCGCACCGACGGTGCGTACTACGACGAGGCCGCCTGGGCAGACTATCTCGCCGTGCTGGGCTCCGGTGGCGGGCTGAACCCCGTCGAGGATCGGCCGTCCTGGCAGCACGGGTCAGGAGTGGACAACACCTTCTCCAACGGCAAGCGCCAGTCGCCGGATGTCGCTGCGTCGGCGGACATCAACAGCGAATACAGCATCTCTTACACGAATGACGGGGCCGCCAAAGGCGGCTTGACCGGCGCCTACGGGACGAGCCTCGCGTCACCGTTCTGGGCGGCCGTGACCGTGCTGCTGCAGCAGCACGTGGCGAAGGGCGGAAAGCGCATCGGGTTCATCAACCCGATGCTCTACGACATCGCGGCGCAGCCTGGATCGCAAGCCTTCCACGACGTCACGACTGGCAATAACCTGTCGTATCCCGCCACGGCCGGCTGGGACTATGCGACCGGCCTCGGATCGCCGGACGTCGCCGCGCTGGACGCCGCGGTCCTCGCATACGTAAACCACTGAGCGCCGTCCCGGCCTTCAGTCGGAGCTGGTCGGCCCACTCACGTAGCGCGACAAGAGGCGGCTTCGGAGCTCCCCGCCGGCGCCCACCAGCCGCAGGAAGTCTCGGCCGGACAGGGCGAGCAGGACGCCATCGGCCTCGGCCGTAACGGTCGCCGTCCGCGGTGAGCGATTGAGCAGGCCGAGCTCCCCGAAGACGTCGTTTGGACCCAGATGTCGGACAACACGCGGCTCCGCGTCCGGGGTGTCCCGGATCGTGACGACGAAGGAGCCCGACTCGATCATGTAGAAGCGATCGGCCGGTTCGCCCTGCCGGACGATGGCTTCGCCGGCCTTGACCGGAACCTCACGCATCCGATTGAGGGAGGCCTCAAGCCTCGAGCCAGGGACACCGGCGAAGAGCGGCAGCTTGGCCACCTCGGCGAGCACGGCCTCGAACGGGCTCGGGGCGCGAGTCGCCGCGGGGCCGATGAGGACGAGCGCCCCTACGGTCAGGACGATCATCACCAGCGCTGCGGTGCCGAACGTCGGCGCGGCGCCGACGTTAACGACGAGGATCGGCATCGCGATGGCGCCGGCGGCCCCGAGTAAGGTGTTGAGCGTCATGAACGCGCCGGTCCACCGGCCCCGGAGCTCGTCGGGGACGACGCGCTGAAAGATCGTCGTCTGGACGACGTCGATGACGATGGCGCCCGAGTAGGCGATCGCCAGTGCGACGAGCGCGACGACGAGCAACGGGACCGCGCCAAGCAGGAGCAACCCCAACCCGAACACGAGCGTGGCGATGAGGAGCGGCGGGCCGAGCTGCCGTCGCAGGACGAGAATCCCCGAGGCGAGCGCGCCGAAGAGGCCGCCGACCCCGATCGCCGCGTTCAGAAAGCCATTCGCGGCCTCGCCGGCGTTGAGGACGTTGATCGCGATGACGACGGTCAGGACCTGCATCCCGCTGTCGAGAAAGCCCGCGACGCCCTGGACAATCCCCAGCCCGAGGAGCGGCCGCCGGGCGAGGTGGGGCTTTCCAGGAGCAAGCGGCGCGTAGGCCCGGGCTGGCGGCGCGTCCGCCTGGTCCGCTTCGGCGGTGGCGAGGGCCTCGGAATGCGCCGGACCCCCCGGCGTCGTCTCGGCGCTCTCCGCCGCTGTGGTGGAGACGGCCACGACCCTCGGTGCCGACGGCAGCGTCCACAGGATCACCGCGATCACGATGAAGGTAAGGGCGTTCAGCACGAACGCCGCGGTCACGCCACCGAATGCGAGAAGCAGGCCGCCGATCGCCGGCCCGAGAATGAAGCTGATGTTCTGCAGGCTCGCCCAGGCGCTGTTCGCCGGCCCGAGCTGGCGCTCGTCCGTGACCAGGCTCGGCATGTATGCGCCCATGGCCGGGTAAAAGAAGGCCGAGCCGCAGGTCGCCAGGATCGCGACAGCGGCGATCGCGATCACGGGCGCATTGGCCACGATGAGGACCGTGAGGATGACCATCATCGAGCCGCGCCAGATGTCCGAGACGAGGAGGACGAGGCGGCGCTCGAAGCGATCCGCGATGAGCCCGGCGGGCACCGACAGGATGATGTACGGGATCACCCGCACGGCGCCGAAGAGCCCGACCAGCGCCGCGTCGCCCGTGTCCCGGTAGATGACCACGAAGATCGCGACGATGTAGAGCCAGTCGCCGATGCCGCTGATGAACTCGCCGATCAGCAGCTTCGTGAGCGGCCGGTTGGCCAGAAGCTGCCGATAGACGCCGAGACCAGCCACGCCGCCTCCCTCGTCGATCAGGCTAGACGGTTACGGGGCCGACGTTACGAAGATTTGCTTCTCGCCCGGCCGGTCTGCTCGGGGTCATGGCCGGGAAACGTCGTGCCGGGCTTGTCGCCCGCGAGCAGGTCTCGTTCGACCTGGAGGCGCAGCCGGTAGAGGATGTCCCACTCTGGGGGTGGGATGTCGAGATCCAATAGCTTCTCGTCGATCTGTTCGAGGGCCTGCTTCGCGCCGGGCCCGAGCTTCCCGCCGCTGGCTCGACCGGACTCCGCGAGTGTCAACACCGCGTCTTCGAGTGCCTGCGCCTCGGAGCTCGTCGTCTGGTGGGCGGCGGTCGTCGCGAGCCGGCTGAGGAGGGCCGCTCGGGCCCGCGTCCGCTCTCCTGTCGTGCCTGAGATGGCGATGTCGGAGGGGTACACGCCGACGCGCAAGTTCGGGCCGCGCAGCTCGATCAGGCGATCCGGCCGGAGCTTGCGAACATTGCTTCCGGCGACCGCGGTCAGCAGCCGAGCCGGCAGCGTCAGCACCCACGGCGCCTCCTCGGCAGAGGCCTCCAGACCCGCGCCCTCGAGCGCCTCGCCGAGGTCGTCGACGACCTCGTCATAGCCCCGGGGCTTCACGACGATCGGGACGTGCACGTCCGACCAGCCGTGTCTCCGGCTCCGGATCTTTCGGACCATCCCCACGCCGGCGAGGAAGATCAGCAGGCCGCTGATCAACGGCGCGAGGGGGTAGCCGCGCAGGATCTCGCCGGGAATCGCGAGGCCCTCGGGGCGCTTGCCCCCCGCCGGGACGAGATACCCCGCGAGACCGACGAGGAGTGGCAGGACGAATACCCCGACGAGGAGCACGAAACCGAGCCACTCCCGATCGATGAACGGCGGATGGGGCGTGGCGTCGAGCAGGAACGAGGCGATGCTCGGCAGGAGCAGGCCGAGCACGAACAGGAGCCACAGGAACGAGAACGCCATCATCAGGACGAGGAAGACCTGGTGCGATCGCGGCACTCGGCCGAATAGCAGGCTGCTGGCCCAGCCCAGCGCGCTCGTCAGGAGGTCGCCCGCGAATCGACCGGCTACCCCGAAGAGCGAGATGAAGATCGTCATGCGCGGACGATGACGGCCGCGATGCTCTCGCGCAATTCCGTGGGAGCCACGGATCATCACAGATGGACACGGGACCTTCCCGGAACGCAGAATCCCACCATGGACATCGAGAAGCTCCTTCCGGGGATCGTCGGAGCCACGGTCGGAGCGGTCGGCTGGCTCATCGTCGGCCTGTTCATGCAGCGGCGGCAGGTGTTTCGGCAGGCGCGGAACTCGGCCCGGGCGGTCTTTTTCGAGCTCGACGCCAATCGGCTGAACATCGGCGTTGCGATCGAGTTCGGCGCATTCACGCCGCTCGGCCGAGCCTCATACGAGCGGCTGCTTCCCGACCTCGCTTCGATGCTGACCGTCGCCGAGCTCCAGGCAGTGGTCCTCGCCTACGGCGGCCATGCCGGATACGCCCAGGCGGAGGCGGACTCGACCCTCCCACGCGACCTGCGCGATCAGGCCCTGCGCGCCTTGCTGGCCGCCCACGATCGTGCCCTCGACGCCCTCCGCCCGCGGGTCTTCTCGGCTGCCGAGAAGCGAGCGCTGCAGGCGGCCGGGCAGGATGCCGCAGTCGTCCCGCTCACCGACGAGACCGAGCAGCCGGGCAGCAGGCGATTGGGGGAGACGAGACGATGACCGTCGATCACCGCGACCTGTGGAAACGGTTCACGGATGCCATCAACGACCCTCACGATGCTGCATTCGACAGCCTCGTGACGGAGGACTACGTCGAGGAGTGGCCGCAATCCGGTGAGGTTCTCCGCGGCCGTACGAACTTCCTGCGCATGCTCCGAGCCTACCCAGAGAACCTGAGCAGGGGCGGTATCGATCCCGAGGCCACGCGCGTCGCGGTGCAGGATGCGAAGTGGGTCATGACTCGTGCCTTCACGCTTGTCCGAGTGGACTCGAGCGGCGACATCGGGACCGTGATCTTTCGAACCCTCTATCCCGACGGTTCGTGGTGGTGGGTCATCGGCACCTATCAGCTCCGGGGTGACCGGATCGCCCGACGCACGACATTCTTCGCGCCGGAGTACGAGCGTCCCGATTGGCGCCGAGACCTCACCGAACTGACCAGAGACGCCTGAGCCGGCATGGCAGCCCACGTCTCGCCCGACTCTGCGGACGAACCCCATGCTGGTGCGGCTCGCCTGACGGGCGAACAGATCAGCGCGATCAACCGCTTCCCGGACGACAACCCGAACCCCGTCATGCGCATCGACGCCGACGGCCACCTCATCTACGCGAATCCCGCGAGCGCGGCAGTGCTCAAGTCGATCGGCGTCGCGGTCGGTGAGCGGGTGCCGCCGGAGGTGCTCGCCCGTCTCGATGCCGTCGCGGCGAACCGCGGCTACCTCGATTTCACCTGGGAAAACCGGACCTTCGCGGTCTGGCCGGTGCCGATCCCCGACCTGAGCTTCACGAACCTCTATGGGACCGACGTCACCGCCGAGCGGGCGATCGTGAAGTTCCCGGACCAGAACCCGAACCCGGTCTTTCGAATCACGCTCGAGGGAGTCCTGGTCTACGCAAACCAGGCGAGCGACGGCCTCGTCGCGGGCCTCGGCATGCAGCGCGGGCAGGGACTGCCGACCGAGCTGCGGGAGCTCCTGCTCGAGCGGACGCGCGCGGCCGACGGCTCGAGGGTCGAGGTCGAGGCCGCCGGGCGGGCCTATGCCCTCCTGCCGGTCAACGTCCCCGAGTTCGGCTTCGTGAACGTCTATGGAACCGATATCACCGCGGTGAAGGAACACGAGCGGCTCGCGCGAGAGAATGAGCGACTCCTGCTGAACGTCCTGCCCGAGCCGATCGCGCGGCGCCTGCGCGAAGGCGAGGCGCTCATCGCGGACCGGTTCGACGACGTCACGCTGCTCTTCGCCGACATCGTCGAGTTCACGCGCCTCTCGGCGAGCCTCTCACCCCGGGAGCTCGTCGGTGCGCTGAACGATGTCTTCACGGTCTTCGACGGCCTGGTGGAGCGCTATGGCCTCGAGAAGGTCAAGACGATCGGCGACGCCTACATGGTGGTCGGGGGCATGCCCGAGCGGTCCGACGATCACACCGAGCGGGTCGCCGCGATGGCCCTCGACCTGATCGAGTGCGTCGGCAGGATCGACGCAGCGATCCGTCTCGGGATCACCTTCAGAGTGGGCGTGCACTGTGGCCCCGTCGTGGCCGGCGTCATCGGCACGAAGAAGTTCATCTATGACGTCTGGGGCGACACCGTCAACGTGGCGAGCCGTATGGAATCGCTCGGCGTCCCCGGGCGCGTCCAGGTATCGCAGGCTGTCATGAAGCGGCTGGAGGGCACCTACGCGTTCGAGGACCGCGGCCTCGTCGACGTGAAGGGCAAAGGCCCGGCGCACACGTACTTCCTCGGCGAGGCGATCGCGACTCCCGACGTCCGAGTCACGCCGGTCCGCGACCGGTCATGACCCTGCCGTCAGGCGGCCCTGGCACCGCCCAATTCGGGAGTGAGCGGGACATCGGCTGGTTGCCTCGATCGTCTTGACCGCGCAGAACGACCAGGAGCCGCTGGCTCGCGAGGCTGGGGCACCGGCTTCTAGCCCGTGACCGTCACGACCGTGAACATGCCCGCCTTGAAGTGGCCAGGAATGTTGCACACGAAAAGGTAGGTGCCGGGCGCGAGATCGATCGCGCGAGACTGCGACTTGCCAGCCTCGACGTTCTCACCGTCGCTGACGAGCATGACGCCGGAACCGTCCTCGACGATGTCGCCGGCGGTATCGGTCGGGTAGGCCGCCGGCTACCGGTCGTCATGTCAGGGTCACCGAGCGTGCCTAAATGCGGCTGGGCACGGAATTCAGCACCGAGAATGGGGCTTTCGGTCTCCGGCCGTAGACTCCGACTCGATGGCATCCAGCGCGCCCCGCAGTGCGAATCGAGGTCCCCGACTCACGCCGCGTCTCCTTGCCGCGCTGGTCTCCGGCAAGGCGGCGGGCTGGGCGTCACGCAGGTCGGGCCGCGGCGGCGGAACGTCGGTGCCCGGCAAGGTCGCCCGCCGGATCGAGCCCGGCATCCTGGGCGATCTGCTCCGGCAACGCGGCGACCCGGTTGTCGCGATCACGGGCAGCAACGGCAAGACCACCACAGCCCGCCTGACGGCGGCGCTGCTGCGTGGCGAGGGCATGGGCGTCCTGACGAACGCCGCGGGGGCGAACCTGATCCAGGGCGTGACGAGCCTCGCGGTCGAATCGGCCGACCTCCGGGGGCGCCTGCCGGAGGGTGTGCTGCTCATCGAGGTCGACGAGGCGACCCTGCCGCTCGTCCAGGCCGAGATCGGGCTCCGGGTCCTGCTCGTTACCGACCTGTTCCGAGATCAGCTCGATCGGTACGGTGAGCTCTATGCCGTCGCGAACGCGATCGACGAGGTGGCCTCCGACCTGGCGCCCGACGCGACGTTGATCATCAACGCCGACGACCCGCTCGTGGCCACGGTCGGCAATGGGCGCGACGGGCGGCGTCTCACGTTCGGCTTCGATCTCGACCACTCGACCGACCGGATCACCCGCGCGGCCGACACGATCCGCTGTCCGGTCTGCCGATCGGACCTCCGGTATCGGGCCATCTACCTGTCGCACCTCGGCGACTACGCCTGCACGAACTGCGACTTCCACCGCCCGCCGCTCGACGTCGCGGTCACCGAGATCGAGGTGCTGGGCCTGACCGAGACGCGGATGACCCTCCGCCTGCCCGCTGGCGAGCTGCGACTCTCGGTTCCGCAGGCCGGACTCCACATCGGCTACAACACGGCCGCCGCGGTCGCGATCCTCGTCGGTCTCGGGATGGAGATGCCACATGCGGTGGAGGCGCTCGCCCGCGTCGGTCCCGCATTCGGGCGGCTCGAGTCGATCGACGCGGGCGACCGCCAGGTCGTCCTCGCCTTCGCCAAGAACCCGACGTCGTTCAACACCACGCTTCGGACGCTGGCCGGAGAAGGCGAGCCGCGGAACCTCCTGCTGGCCCTCAGCAACACCCTCGTCGACGGCGAGGACTTCGCGTGGCTGTGGGACGTCGACTTCGAAGCCTCGGTCCCGGTCATGGAGCACGTGATCGTCTCCGGGACGCGCGCCGACGAGCTGGCCAACCGGTTGAAATATGCCGGCCTCGATCCCGAGCGGATCGAGACCGTCAACGGCTTACCGGCAGCCCTCGAACGAGGCCTGCAGACCGCGCCGCCCGGGGCACGACTGACGGTCGTCGCGGGCTACACGCCGACGATCGAGATCCGCGGGGCGATGCATCAGCGGGGCTGGGTCGGCCGATTCTGGGAGACTGAGGCATGACAGAAACCACGGCGGCCAACACCCAACGGTCGCTCCGGATCGCGCACCTCTATCCGTGGCTGCTGAATGTCGCCGGTGACGGTGGCAACCTGATTGCGCTGGAGCGCCGGGCGGCCTGGCGTGGGATCGCGACAGAGGCCGTGGCGATCGGTCCCGGCGAGAACCCGGATCTCACCACCTTCGACATCGTGCTGTTCCACGGCGGCCAGGACGTCGAGATGGGGATCGTGGCGGCCGACCTGCCCACCAAGGCCCCGTCCCTCCGCGAAGCCGCCGACGCCGGCGTCGTCATCTTCGCGGTCTGCGCGGGGCTGCAGCTCCTGGGGCACTGGTACCGGCCGTCGGTGGGCGAGCCGATGGAGGGGGCCCACGTCCTTGACCTCGAGACCAACGGTGGCAGCCAACGGTTCATGCAGCACGCCGCGGCGGAGGTCAGCCTCGGCGGCCAGACCGAAACCGTCGTGGGCTTCGAGAATCACAGCGGCCTGACCGAGCTCGGGTCCGGCGCCAGGCCGTTCGGGCGGGTGGTCGCCGGAGCCGGTAACAACGGCACGGACGGCGCCGAGGGCGCGATCCGCGACAACGTGATCGCCACGTATCTCCACGGACCGGTCCTGCCGAAGAATCCGTGGCTCACGGACATGCTCCTGCGCATCGCGCTCGAGCGGAAGTACGGCGAGCCGGTCGAGCTCGCCCCGCTCGACGACGCGGCCGAGACTCGCGCCCACGAGGTGGCTCTCGAGAAGGCGCTCCGCAATCGCGGCCAGCGCACCGCCCTCAATCCGGCGCGTTTCGGACGCTGACCACGCGGGCGGCGTCGGCCCCTGATCGCCTCGTCAAGGGGCGTGCGCGGCGCTGGGCCTGAGCATCTCGAACCACTGCAGCGACGGCGCGCAGGGCGGCCAGCGAACTCGTTCCGGATCAAGTTTGGCCGTGGACTTGGCAGCCCGCCGTAACGCTGGGGGGCTCGACCACGCGCGCCTGAGAGCGCGACCGCTCCAGATTGATGGCAACCTCAACGCACGGAGGCCGATCTGATGGCAACGCTGAACAAGAAGAAGCGCGATTCCCTGCGAACGACGACGTTCGGACTTCCCGAAGAGCGGAAGTACCCGATGCCGGACGAATCTCACGCCCGCAATGCGAAGGCTCGCGCGAGCCAGCAGGAGGAGAAGGGCAACCTGACCGCCGCCGAGAAGAATAAGATCGATCGCAAGGCCGACCGGATCCTCGATCGTTGACCCCGGACCGGGCGGGCACCGAAGTCCGCCGTTGAGAGCACCAATGCCCAAACGTGAGCGACCCCAGGTGATCGTGATCCGGCGTGGTGGCGATCACGGCTGCCTGATCACGCTGCTCCTGATCATCATCGCCTGGCCGCTCGCGATCGTGTACTGGATCGTCCGGCTGGTCTGGTGGTTCGTCGCATCGCTGATCGACTGGCTCACGCTCGGGCCGATCCGGCGCCGCAATCGGTTCTGAGGGGCCCTCGGAAGGCCGAGCTTAGCGGCCCATTACGGCGTCACGGTAAGCGTCCCCTTCACACCCAGGCTCTCGTGGCCAGGTAGCGAGCAGAACAGGACATAGCTGCCGGGCGCGATCTTGGTCGAGAGGGTCTCTGACTGGCCCTCCCGGAGGTCCTTCGTGGCGCCAATGACGTGGCCCGCGGCGTCGCGGATCGTGACGTTGTGAATCGTGGGCCCGTCGTTCGTGACGGCCAGGGAAACAGCGCCCCCTGATGCGGAGACGGTCGCCGGGTCGAGCTTGAAGTCGAGCACGTGGATCTGCGTGGCGACGACGCCGGACGAGGAGCCACAGGCAGTGATGGTGAGAGCGAGGAGGGCGACAGCGGTCGCGGCGCGGAGACGATGCATGGCGGGAAAACCTCGTACACGGAAAAGCGGCCGGACGGCGGGGGAGGATCCCGTCGTCCGGCCGTAGCTGGTTGGGTTAGTTGAACTTGTCGGGAACCTTGGCAACGATCGCCTTGGCGAGCGGGTCGCCGATCATCTCCATGTGCCGGCCGGCCGTCTGGTCCGCCATCGCGGCAGCGGCATAGTCTTTGGTGCCCTGGGCGTCCACGACCGCCTGAGTCATCAGGACGTGCTCCTTGATCAGCGCGGTCAGGGCGTCATTCGGGAGCCCGGTAGCGCCGGCCAGGAAGTCGGCGAACTGCGGGAGGTACATGGTCGTCAGATCCGAGACGGCCTTGTCCATCTTGGCCTGGTCCTTCGCGGCGACACCAGTGGTGTAGTCGACGAAGAAGCCGTTGTGGGCGCTCCAGATCTTGTTGAAGGAGTCCTTCGCGGCGTCGCCGTAGACGGACCCGATGGCGGCGCCGAGATCGGTGCCGTTCGTGTTGAGTGCTCCGCCCGCAGCCTGGAACTCATCGCTCATGCCCTCGAGGGCTGCGGCTGTGGCGTCGGTTGCGAGGTAGAGGTGCTCCTGGAGGAGGTTGTCGAGGGCGACGCGGAAGTCGACGCCCTTGTTCTTGGGGTATCCGGCGAACTTGTCGGGGAGCTTGGCGGCAATGGCCTCCGCGACCGGGTCACCGATCATCGACATGTGGGCGTAGGCGAGCCGAATGTCGGCGTAGGCGGCGGCCCAGTCGTGCTTGGCCTGGTCGTCGACGATCTTCTTGGTCTGGAGGACGTGATCGGTGGTGAGCTGCGTGACGACGTCCTTCGGCAGCCCGGTGGCCCCCGAGATCAGGTCCGCGAACTGCGGCACGTACATGGTCGTCAGGTCCGAGACGGCCTTGTCCATCTTGGCCTGGTCCTTCGTCGCGACACCGGTGGTGTAGTCGACGAAGAAGCCGTTGTGGGCGCTCCAGATCTTGTTGAAGGAGTCCTTCGCGGCATTGCCGAAGGCGGCGCCGATCATGTCGCCGATATCGGTCCCGTTCTTGTTGAGCAGCCCGCCGTAGGCGGCGAACTCGGCACTGTTGCCGATCAGTGCGGCTCGGGTCGCCTTCGTGGCGAAGATGATGTGCTCGCCGAGGAGCAGGTCGAGCTTGACGCGAAGATCGGCTGCGGCGGAATCCACCACGAGGGCCGAACCAGACGCGGCTGGAGGCGTCGATGACGTGGGGGCCATCGAGTTCGTCGCGGACGGAACCGTCGTTGCGGCAGGGCTTTTGCCGGCGCCGCCGGTGCAGGCTCCGACGACGACGGCGACCGTCAATGCGACGGCGGGCAGACGTAGAGATTTCACGAGATGGTCTCCTGGGGTTGGCGCTGCGCCCGGGCTGGTGCCCGGCGCTGTCGGTTGTGCATTCGGCTGTCGACCCGAAACGGATCGTTCGATTCGCTCATCGAGATGGTTTTGCAACGATGCGTGGCACTGATCGGGGGGCGGTGCCCTCCGTGGCCACGGCGTGGGCCGCCGCGTGGTCCGCGGCGTGATCCCGCACGCTCGTGCCGAGCAGGGCAAAGGCGATGAGCAGCGATGCGAGCTCGCCGATTTTCGCAGTGGCGGTGCACTTGATTCGCGAAGAGGGTCCGGGCTCAGCCCCGAGTCCGGCTGACGTCTCTAGTTCGTTCGGAGCTCGGCCGCGGATGACCTTCGCGGCCCCACGGACCTTGCAGAGTCGCGGCAAACGAACCGGGTTCGTTGCTTCGAGGGTGACGCGGGAGTGGCCCCCAACCGCGTGCAAGGCCTGTCGTGTCGCCGCAAGCCCGACTGCGCGGCGACCGGTCGAGACGAGGCTACGTTCCGGGTTTCATTGAACATCCAGATATCGACAGAGGGCCTCACCAATGCCGCAGCGTCCCGTGCGCGTCGTGATCTCGTCGACGACACCGAGTTCGCTTCACGCGCCGAGCAGCTCCTGTCAGATGGCGCGAGCACGCGGTCAGCCGATCGTGACGAAGATGCGGTGATGACCGCGGGCGCCGTCGGGAGCGGGGTCGGTCCGCTGCTCCGTCTGGACATCACCGCTGGCGTCCGTCGCGCGGACCTCGATGCTGTGCCGGCCTAACGTTGCCGACCAGGCCAGGCGCCATTGGACCCACGTCGCGTTCGAGATCGGCCGGCTGATCTGTGCCTCCTGCCAGGCCCCATCGTCGATGCGAACCTCGACCCCGGCGATCCCGCGGTCGGGGGCCCACGCGATCCCCGCGATATCGATCGGCCCCGCGCCGAGCTGGGCATCGTGGCCGGGAACGTCGATCCGCGACTGGGTGAGGATCGGCGCGTCCTTGGCCCAGCCGAGCGGGACCCAGTAGCCATCGACGGCCTCCCGGGTCGTGAGCTCGATCGAGGAGAGCCACTTGGTGGCGGACACGTAGCCATAGAGGCCGGGCACGATGAGGCGGGCGGGGAATCCGTGGTCCGCCGGCAGTGGCAACCGATTCATGCCGACCGCGATCATCGGCTCCCTCTCGGGGGCCGTCGCCCACGCGGTGGGAAAGCCGACCGTGAAGTCGTCGACGGAGCGGCCAACGATCTGCGTCGCGTTCGCCTGCACCCCGGCCATCTCGAGCACGTCCTTGAGCCGCGCTCCTGTCCAGAGAGTATTGCCCACCAACTGGCCGCCGACCTGGTTGCTGACACAGGCGATCGTCACGTACTGCTCATAGAGGGGCAACGCCAGGAGCTCGTCGTAAGTGAGGGTGAGCGGGTGGTCGACCATTCCCTTCACCGACAGGCGCCAGGTCTCGACGTCAACGCGGGGGACGAGCAGGGCCGTATCGATCCGATAGAAGTCCGCGTTCGAGACGACGAGCGGCGTGATCCCTGGCACGCCGAGCGACTGATCGGCGGTCAGGGCGGGTACGGGCTGGACCGGGGCGGGAAGGCGCGAGGTACTGACGACGCCCTCGGCGTGCTGGTTGTTCACGAGCAGGCGTCCGATCCCGCCAGCCACGACGACGCCGCCGATCGTTCCGGCGCTGGCGATGATGAACCGCCGGCGTGACCAATCGGGCATCGACCCGCCGGCCGCCGCCGACGTCGGCTCCGCCACTCTGAGCAGGACCCGCAGTGCGACGAGGCCGGTCGCGACGGCGACGCCTGCGTTCAGGAACCCGAGCGGCGTCGAGGTCAACGGTTGACGGACGGCGGCGATCGCGGCGACGAGCCCGAAGGCGACGAAGATCGCCGCGCCGGAGCGGAACCTCCGGCTCGCCAGGACTCCGGCGATGGCAGCGACGGCAAACGCGACGACGACGACCAGGACATTCAGCGCGAGCTTGTCGTTCGTCCCGAACAGGTTGACCGCCAGGTCCTTCGCTCCGGGCGGCTGGAGGCTGATGAGGAGCGTTCCGATGGCGATGACGAGGGACGGCGCGCCGACGAGACCGGCCACGAGCTCGGCGGCCGCGATGGCCACGCCGGCCGCGATCGCGCCGACCAGGGCGAACCGCCAGGGCCCGCGCGGCACCCGGCCCGGAGCGCCACGGGCACGGTTGCCGGACGAGTCGACCCGCGCGTTCCTTGGAGCCATCGCGGTCACCCTAGCCCGCTTGTGTGACGGTGCCGTGTCATCGAGCCGTCATCCAAGGCTGGCAGGCTCGGGATCCACCGCATCGAAGGAGCCTTGCCATGCCCGCACCGCGCCGCGTCGGATCTCACCTCAGCTCGCTTGGACTCGTAGCCGTCTTCGCCGTCGCGGCATGCACCGGCGGGAGCGCCGGCGCCACGCCAACCGTCGGTCCGGCCACGACGGCCGCTCCCGCCGCGACCGCGACGGTCGCTCCAATTGGATCGCCCAGCCCGGCCGGGCCCATCACGGTGGCGATGGGAACGTTCCACGACGTCGATGGCACCGCATCGGGCACCGCCGCCCTGGTGCATCTCGCGAACGGCAGCTTTGAGATCGTGTTCGAGGGCTTCTCGATCGCCAGCATCGCCCACACCGACGTCGTTCTTCTGCCGGTCAAGGACGTCACCAAAGACGGCGACGTCGACAACAGCGCGATCCTCGATTTGGGGCCGCTCAAGGCGACCAGCGGGATGCAGGACTTCCCGGTGCCATCTTCGGCCGATGCGATGGGCTTCCATACGGTCGTCCTGTGGGACACGGAGATGGCCCACGCGATCGCCGCTGCGCCACTTCGGTAACGATTTGGGCGCGGCGGACCTTGACAGCCGCACGGCTACCATCCGTGGCCATGGTCAACGAGCATGGTCGGCCGATCCTGGTCGTCGACGACGATGCCAAGATCGTCCGCCTTGTCCGCACCTATCTGGAGCGCGAGGGCTACACGGTCGTCGAGGCGGCTGACGGCGCCAGCGCGCTCGAGATGGTGGAGCGGGAGGATCCGGCGCTCGTTGTGCTCGACCTGATGCTCCCCGAGATCGACGGGCTGTCGGTCGTCCGAGCCGTGCGCCGGAGAATTGACACCCCGATCATCATCCTGTCCGCGCGCGGCACAACCGCGGATCGGATCGCCGGACTCGCGGTCGGCGCCGACGATTACCTCCCGAAGCCGTTCTCGCCGGCCGAGCTCGTCCTGCGGGTTGGACGCGTCCTCGCCCGGGTCCGCTCAGACCGAGGCAACGAGTCCTCGGTCCTCGCCTTCGGTTCACTCTCGATGGACCTCGATCGCCATGAGGTCGTCCTCGCGGGCCGGCCCGTGACGGTCACGGCTCTCGAGTTTCGTCTGCTGCTGACCATCCTTGATGCGGACGGCCGCGTCCTGACGCGCGATCAGCTGCTCGACGCGGTCTACGGAGCCGATGCCGAGGCGGTCCTCGACCGGACGATCGATGTGAATGTCGGGCGACTTCGGCGGAAGCTGGGCGATCCCGCTGGCAGTCCGCGGGTGATCACGACCGTCCGCGGTGTCGGATATCGGGCCGTCGTGCGCCGCTCGGTCCGCGCGACCGAGCGCATCGCTTGAACGCGCCGACCGGCGGGCGCCGCCGGTGGGCGCACGGCATCGGCGCCCGGATCGCGATCGCCGCCGTGGCCACCGCTGGCCTCGCGGTCGCGATCGTGGCTCTCGGTGTCGTCGTCGTCGGCGGGGACGTTTTCACAGCGTTGATGCTCGAGCACGGCCAGAGTGTCGAGACCGCCCACTCGATGTTCGACGGGTCGATCACGGCGGTCCTGGTGCTGGCCGTCGCCACGTCGGTGATCGCCGCGCTCGCGCTCGCTCTGTTTCTGAGCCGACGACTCGCTCGGCCGATCCGCGAGATCGGCGCTGCCGCCCGGCGCCTGGCGGCCGGCGACTACACCGTCCGCGTACCGCCGCAAGGCCCGGACGAGGTCGCGGGTCTGGCGGAATCGTTCAACCAGATGGCAGTGAGCCTCGAGCGGCAAGAGAGCCTTCGGCGGGAGTTCATCGCGAACGCGGCCCACGAACTGCGCACGCCGCTGACGAACCTCAAGGGCTATCTCGAGGGATTGCGCGACGGCATCATCCCGGCCGACAAGGCCACGTTCGAGTCGCTGTGGGAGGAGGCCGAACGTCTCGTCCGACTCGCCGCGTCGCTGGACGCCCTCGCCGAAGGCGACGCAGCGCAAGGGCCGCCGCCGCTCGTGGACCTCGATGTCGCCGCCGCGATCCGAGGCGCCGTCGAGCTCGCCGGCCCGAACCTCGACCGCGCCGGGCTCACCCTTGATCTCGACCTGCCGGACCGACTCGACGCCCGGACCGACCCCGATGCCCTGGCCCAGGTGCTCGGCAACCTGATCCAGAACGCGACGCGCTACACGCCCCGCGGCGGACGGGTCGCGATCCATGCCGAACGACGGTCGGCGGATATCAGGGTCACGATCGCGAACAGCGGAGCAGAGATCCCGGAGGACGATGTCCCGCACCTTTTCGAGCGCTTCTATCGCGTCGACAAGTCGCGCGATCGAGCCCATGGCGGTGCCGGGATCGGCCTCGCGATTGTCCAACAGATCGTCGAGGCCGCCGGCGGCCGGGTCGGCGCTGAGTCCGGGGCCAGCGGGACGCGATTCTGGTTCAGTCTCCCGGCTGACCAACGTGTCGGCATCGAGGCATCTGCCTGAAACGGGCCGAGGCGATCCGTCATTCCACGTGCCACGATCCAAGGTACCCTTGGGACCTGACCGGTCGGTGAACGGGCGTCCGCCGTGGGCGCCCGCGGCCCTTCTCGCAACAAGGACCGATCGATGGTGACCGACAATTCCGAGCGCGCATTCGCGCCTTCCCCGCCCTTCTCGCTCGAGGAGGACCGCGCCCTCCTCCTCGAGCTCGAACCGGAGGCGGCCCGGCTCTACGACCGCCACGTCAAAGTGGCCCGGGAATGGTTCCCCCACGACTACATCCCGTACCGGCTCGGGCGCGACTTCGACAAGGAGCCCTGGACGCCGGACCAGCCGCGCCTGACCGGCGTCGCCCAGACGGCGTTCGAAATCGGCCTCCTGACCGAGGACAACCTGCCCTCGTACCATCGACTCATCCACGGGATGTTCGGCAGCGGCGACGGAGCGTGGATCAACTGGATCGGCCGCTGGACCGCCGAGGAGGGTCGCCACGCGATCGTCCTGCGCGACTACCTGACGGTCACCCGGAACCTCGACCCGATCGCCCTCGAGCGCGGCCGGATGACCCAGCTCCAGACCGGCTACGACCGGGACACGATCGACACGCTCCGCGGCCTTGCCTATGTTGCCTTCCAGGAGCTCGCGACGCGGATCTCGCACAAGAACACGGGACGCTACTCGCAGGACCCGGTCGCCGACAAGATCATGACCCGGATCGCCGCCGACGAGAACCTCCACATGGTGTTCTATCGCGACATCCTCGGCGCGGCCCTGAAGATCCAGCCGTCGCGGGCCGTCCGGGCGATCGTCGCCGAGGTCCTCGCGTTCCAGATGCCGGGCAACGGCATCCCGGGCTTCCTGCGCAAGGCGGCCACGATGGCCAAGGCCGGCATCTACGACATCCGGATTCATCGCGACGAGGTCCTCCTGCCGATCATCAAGCACTGGCGAATCTTCGAGCTGACCGGGCTCGACGCAGCCGCGGAGGACGCCCGCCGGGTTCTCGCCGACCACCTCGATAAGCTTGAGATCGCGGCGAAGCGGTTCGAGGAGAAGATGGCCCTCACCTACGGCTCGGACCGGGATCGGCTGGTCCGCGCGGGATAGGGATCCTCGCCGCAGCGGCTGACCACTTCCCAGGGGGCATTCATAGGCACCATGGGGCGGACGCCGCGAGATGATGGGCGCAATGACGTTCCCCATCCGCCTCCAGAGACCGCTCTTGCCCATCCTCATTCTTTTCGGGGTGCACCCAGGAGCTGCCAGCGTGCGCCTCGGCGGCGACCGGCTGGATGTGCGCTTCGGGTTCTTCCGAGCTCAGGTGCCACTGGCGAACATCGTGCGCTGGGACATCACCGGCCCATACCGCTGGTGGCGCGCGGTCGGCGTGCGGGCGATGGTAGGCAAGCCCGAACTCACGTTCGGAGGGAGCGCACACGGTCGCGTGCGCCTCCATTTCCGGGAACCCATCCGGATCGCACGCATCAGTGTCCGCGATCTCTATCTGACGGTGGACGATCTCGAGGGGTTGGGTACGTCGCTCGCGGCTAGAGGAATCCCCGGCGAGGATCTGCGGACCGTACGCTGATAAGCCGGGGCTGGGAGCCGGGACCGGCGTGATGACGCCGGCTGTCGCCGGCGTCAGTGAGTCGGGTCCGACTCGCCAGTCATCATCACCACCAGATCCCAAAGCTTCCGTCGATCGGCAACCGACAGGCGGGTCCAGGGAACCCGGTCGAACGGCCGAGGCCGCCGATCGAGGAAGACTCGCCCGGTCATGTCCCGCCCTTCCTCCGCAGCAGCCAGCCAGACCGTCGTGTCCGCACCCTCGGCTGGGGTCCGCAGCAGGCCGCCGACCAAGTCGCGGAAGCCCGGTAGCGAAGCCTCGAGGCCGGGCGTATCCGCCCAGCCGGGATGCATCGCGTTCGCCATGATGCCCCGACCGCGCAGGCGGCGAGCCCACTCTCGGATCAGGGCGACCTGGGCGCGCTTCGCGCGGGCGTAGGCGCGCGGACCGTCGTAGCTACCTCGCTTGAAGCCGAGGTCGTCGATCGGCAGCGCCTGTGTGTACATCCCGCCCGACGTGACTCCCACGATCCGCGCATCGGGGCTCTCGGCGAGCCGCGGCACTAACCTGGCCATCAGGACGAACGGCCCTAGGACCATCGTTGCGAATGTCCGCTCGAACCCCTCGGGTGTCATCTGCCGCTCAGCGAACATCGCGCCCGCGTTGTCGACGATCACGTCGATCCGGGGCTCGGCCCCCAGGATCCTGTTGGCCGCGACCCGGACCGACGCGAGGGAGGACATGTCGGCGACGATCGTGCGGATCGGGGCGTCGGGAGTCTCTCCCTGGAGCTCGGCGGCGGTTCGCTCCAGGCGCCCGGCGTCCCGGCCGACCAGCACGAGTCGCGCGCCCATCCGTGCGAACGACCCGGCGGCCTCCCGGCCGAGCCCGGAGGTCGGCCCCGTGATCACGACGGTTCGGCCCACCATCGAGGACGACTCGGCAGCCGTCCAGGCGTACAGCCGTCGGCGAGTGGCAAAGCCTGCCCTGGTGAAGCTGGGGACCACGAGGATCTCGAGCAGGTCGTCGATCAGGGCGCGGGGATCTGGCATGCCCTGTATTCGTTCAAGGGACCCATCCGGATCGGCACACGGTGCGAAAGGATGGAGGTCGGGCTGAAGCCGGCCCTTCTGGAGACCATTGCCGACATGACCCGACTGCACGAAACCATCCAGACCACGCTGTCGTTGGAAGAGACATTCGCCCTGATCGCCGACTTCGCCAATGCGCAGCGCTGGGATCCGGGCGTCGCCACCTCCGAGCGGCACGACCCGGGACCGGTTGGCCTGAACTCGCGTTATCGGCTGGGCGTCCGGATGCGTGGTCGTGTCGCGCCGATGGAGTACCAGATCACCACATTCGAGCCCGGTCGGCGTGTGGTCCTGGCCGGCTCCGGCTCCAACATCTCCGCGGTCGATGAGATCCGGTTCGAACCGGCAGGCGACGGTACCCGGATCGACTACACAGCCGACATTCACCTCGGCGGCTGGATGCGCCTGGTCGAGCCATTCGCCGGCGCTGCCTTCCGGAAGATCGCCCGCGACGCCCTCGACGGGATGCAGCGCTTCCTCGAGGAGCAGGTCCAACTCCGGGCCACGGCCCGATGAAGATCGCCGTCATCGGTTCAGGGGTCAGCGGCCTGACCGCCGCCTATGCCCTTCGCACCGAGCACGACGTCAGGCTGTTCGAAGCCGGGCCGACTGCCGGCGGTCACGTCAAGACCGTCATCGTCGAGACGCCGACCGGTCCACTCGCTGTCGACACCGGTTTCATCGTCTACAACGAGCGGACCTACCCGCGGTTCATCGGCCTGCTGGCCGAGCTCGATGTTGCCAGTCAGCCCTCGGACATGTCGCTCGGCCTGGTCTGTCGAGCCTGCAATCTCGAGTTCAGCTCCCGCGGCGCCCGCGGTTTCTTCGCTCAGCCGCGCTCAATGGCCCGTCCGGGTCACCTGCGGATGTTCCCGGACATCCTGCGGTTCTACCGCGATGCGCGCCAGATCCTTGACGACCCGCGGCCGAATAGGACCACCCTCGGGCAGTATCTCGACGACAGCGGTCTTGGTCGGGCGTTCCGAGAGCACTTCATCGTGCCGATCGCGGCCGCGGTCTGGTCGACTGCGCCCGACCGCATCCTGGACTTCCCCGTCGGCTATCTGCTCCGCTTCCTCGACCAACACGGCCTGATCGGCCTCGGCCAGGCGCCCCAGTGGCGCACGATCACGGGTGGCTCGAAAAGCTATGTCGAGCGGATCCTGACCTCGTTGCCCGCCGACGCCGTGCGCGCCGGAGATCCGGTGATCGCCGTGACCCGCGACCAGCTCGGCGCGACGGTCCGGACAGCCGCCGGCTGGTCCGAGCGGTTCGATGCGGTGGTCATGGCCGCCCATGCCGACGATGCCCTGTCCCTCCTGGTCGACGCCGACCCGCGCGAGCGGTCGGCCCTGAGCGGATTCGAGTACTCGACCAACGAAGTCGTCCTCCACACGGACGCCTCGATCCTGCCTCGGCGCCGGTCCGCGTGGGCATCGTGGAACGTCGACGTACCCGACTGCCGCCGACCCGGCGACCGGCTCACGATGACGTACCACATGAACCGCCTGCAGACGCTGCCGGGCGATGTCGAGTACTGCGTCTCGGTCAACCCGGAGGACCGGGTCCGGGACGACACGGTGATCGTGAGCCGGGCGATGAGCCATCCGATGTACACCTTCCAGACACTCGGCGCACAGGACGGACTGCGTGCGATGCAGGGTCACCGGCGCACCTGGTATGCCGGCGCCCACCTCGGCTACGGCTTTCACGAGGACGGCTGTCGTTCCGGGTTCGAGGTGGCCGAGCTCCTGGCGGCCGAGGCGGAGGAGCGAGCCGCATGAGGTCGCACCTGCTCGAGGGCACGGTCCGCCATCGCCGGGTGCGTCCAGTCCAGTACGCCCTCGAACATGACGTCTACTACTTCGCGCTCGACCTGTCGGAACTCGAGGGCGTCGATCGGTCGCTCCGGCTGGTGAGTCGGAACCGACGGAACGTCCTCCAGTTCCGCGACGACGACCATTGGCCCGAGCCGGCCACGGATCTTCAGGCCACCGTACTCGGCCACCTCAGCGCGGAAGGCGAGGATCCGACCGGCTGGCGGATCACCCTCGTGACGAGCCTGCGGGTCTTCGGCTACGTCTTCAATCCCGCCAGCTTCTACCTGTGCCGCGACGCCGCCGGGGAGCTGCGCGTGGTGATCGTCGAGGTCCACAACACTTACCTCGAGCGACACCTCTACACGCTCCGACCACGGGCCGACGACGGACGATTCGTGGCCTCGATGGAGAAGGCGTTCTACGTCTCGCCGTTCATTGACATGGACGGCGAGTACACGGTCCGGGTCCGCGATGAGCCGAGCCGCCTGTCGATCGCGATCAACGAACGCCACGCCGGGGCCCCACTGCTGGCCACGAGCCTCGTCCTGGAACGTCGACGCCTGACGAATCGGTCGGTCCTGGGCACGCTCGTGCGATACCCGCTCATGACCCAGCGGACAATCGCCCTCATCCACTGGCACGCCCTCCACCTGTGGCGCCGCGGGCTGCCGTTTCGGCCACATGGCGAGGCGAAGGGTCGGGGTGCTGGGATCGCCCGGGGCCACGGCCCGGTGGCGCCATGAACGTCGGCGTCCCGGTCCTGCAGATCGGCCGGTTTCCGGATCGGACGATGGGCGCGCTCGCCGAGCGAGTCGGCCTGGCTGCCGCGGCCCGGATCAGGATCGGCTGCCTGACCGTCGTCCTGCCCGACGGCCGGCGCCGGGTCTTCGGCGATCCGGCGTCGGAACGCCGTGCCGAGATCCGGATCCACGACGTCGCTGCCGCCGTTCGGCTCCTGCTGCGCGGCGAGACCGGTGCCGGCGAGGCATACATGGATGGCTTGTGGTCGTCGCCGGATCTGGTTGCCCTGATCGAGCTGGCGGCCCTGAACCGTTCCGGGCTCGCTCTTGGCCAGGGCTGGTGGCGTCGGCTCTTCCAGGTGTCCCGGACCCTTGCCCATCGCGCCCGGCGCAATACCAGGGACCAGGCACGCAAGAACATCTCGGCCCACTACGACCTGGGCAACGACTTCTATCGGCTCTTCCTCGACGAGACGATGACGTATTCGAGCGCTGTTTTCGATGCGCCCGACCAGTCCCTCGCCGATGCCCAGCGCAACAAGTACCGGAGGATCGCCGAGGGCGCCGGGCTGACTGCAGGCCAGCACGTCCTCGAGATCGGTTCGGGTTGGGGTGGCTTCGCCCTGTATGCCGCGGGCGAACTCGGCTGCTGGGTCACGTCCATCACGATCTCGAAAGAGCAACACGACCTGGCCCGCGAGCGGGTCCGCGCCGCCGGGCTGGAGCACCTCGTCGATATCCAGATGCGCGACTACCGAGAGGTCAGCGGCACCTACGACGCCGTCGTCTCGATCGAGATGCTCGAGGCCGTCGGGGCCGAGTATTTCGAGACCTTCTTCCAGGCCTGCGATCGTGCGCTGCGACCCGGTGGGCGGCTCAGCCTGCAGGTGATCACCTTCCCGGACGCGCTCTATGAGGCGCAGCGCCGGGGTGCCAACTGGATCCAGACCTACATCTTCCCGGGCGGACTGTGCCCGTCGCTGGCGGTGGTCGAGGCGTCCCTGCATGGGACGCGCCTGCTCATCCGACAGGTCTCGGACATCGCGCCGAGCTATGTCCGGACGCTGCGCGCCTGGCGGACCCGGTTCATGGACCAGCTCGACGCCGCGCGCGCACAAGGCTTCGACGAACGCTTCATCCGGATGTGGGAGTACTACCTCGCGTTGAGTGAGGCGGGCTTCGCGACCGGCCTGTGCCAGGACCTTCAGATCGTCTTCGAACGAGGACGTGGCGTCACCTGAATGATGCCCTTCGCCGGACCTCGGGCCTATCCGAACGCGGACCTGCGCCGAACGCAGCGCAAGGCGATCGAGATGCCGCGACTCGGCGCTCCCGTGATGTGGCAGAGTGGCCGTATGAGCCCCGACGTGGAGTTCCCCCGGTCAGGCGCGATCTCGGGGCCCGCGCCCGAAGCGGACGACGACATAGCGCTGATGCGCCGCATCCGGGAGCGCGACGAGCGAGCGCTCGAAGAGCTCGTGCGCCGCTTTGAACGACCGCTGCACTCGCTTGCCTACCGTGTCGCCGGCAGCGACCGCTTCGCCGAGGATGTCGTCCAGGAGGTGTTTGTCGCCGTGTGGCGAGACGCCGACCGGTACGACCCGGCCCGCGGTGCCGTCTCGAGCTGGCTCCTGACGATGACCCGGTTCAAGGGGATCGACATGCTGCGGCGCGAAACTGGGGCCAAACGCCGAACCGTGGATGTTGACCTGAGCCTCCGGCCGGCGGCGGACGACGTCCACCAGGAGACCTGGCTGCGGGCGCGGCGCGAGACCGTCCGGGCGGCCCTGCGCGAGCTCTCCGACACGCAGCGCGAGGCGGTGACCCTGGCGTTCTTTGACGGCCTCACCCACGTCGAGGTCGCCGAGGCATTGGCCATCCCGCTCGGGACCGCCAAGTCGCGAATCCGCCACGGCCTCATCAGCCTGCGGAAGGTCCTGGGCGAATCGCTCAGCGAGTCCGTTCCGGTCGCCGACGGGGCAGGGCAGGAGCGATGATCGACCACGACCCCTTCATCCAACTCGTGGCTGGTCACGAGCTCGGCGGGCTCGACGACGATGAAGCCATCGAGCTCGACCGCCATCTCGTCGGCTGTGCCGGGTGTGCAGCCGAGGAGCGCGCGTTCGGCGGCGCGATGGCAGCCCTGGCGCTCCTCGCCCCGGCCCGTCACCCGCCCCAATCGCTCCGGGGGTCGATCATGACCGCCATCCGAGCCATGGCCCCGGTCCCCGATCCGGCGCCATTCCGGCCCGGGGCCGTGATGGGCGGTGAGGGATCCTCGTGGCGCCGCTGGGTCCTGTGGTCCTGGCCGCGGCCCCTCGCCGTGGGAGTCGCCGCGGCCCTCGTGATCGTCTCGCTCGGCGCGTGGGTAGGTTTGACGAACCTCCGATCCGAGCTGGATCAGCAGCGCGCTGCCGTCGCGCCCGGCCAGGATCAACTCGCACTCTGGTGGCGAAGGTGACCCACGCTTCACATGGCAGGGTGCACGAGCCAGTAAGGTACGGGAACGGTGAGTTGGACGATGGAGTATCTCCCCCGATGGGTAAGCCTCGCAGTCCAGGCGACATGAGCACCGACCGCCGGCGGTTGCCCGATGAGGTCATCACGCCCGAGCTCATCGCCTCCCTGCTCGCGGACGGCGACGACGATCTCGCCGCATGGGCGCTTGGGGAGGCATTGGCGGCACGCCCGCGGGCGGTCGTCTTCGACGAGCTCGTCCAGCCTGCCCTGCGGCTGGTCGGCGCGAACTGGGAGAGCGGGCGGTGGACCGTTGCCGAGGAGCACCTGGCCAGCCGTGCCCTCGATGACGCGCTCGCGCGCATCCGACCGGCCACGATACCGGAGACGCGCATCGGGCCGGTCGCAGTGCTCGCGGCGCCCAGGGGAGAGCAGCACGCCGCGGGTCTGCTCTGTCTTGCCCAGGTGCTCGAGGAGGATGGCTGGAAGGTCGAAAACCTCGGCCCGAACCTGCCGCACGACGACCTCCTCCGCTTCATTGCCGGTCGGACGGTCGACCTTGTCGCGTTGTCGATCTCGAGGGCCGCTGCGTTGCCGGCGCTGCGCCGGACGGTCAACGCGATCCGGCGCGCCGGATCATCGGAGAGCGTCCTGCCGATCATCGTGGGCGGGCGCGGGACCGCGGACCTCGATCACCCGGTCGATGGGGCGCAGGTCGTTGGGCCATCGGTCGTCGGGGCCCAGCGGTTCGCGCGCGAGGTCGCCCGGCGGGTGTCTGGACCGACGGAGTAGGGAGCCGACTTGATCCGCCCCGGGATCCGAACGAGCCCGCACCTGAGACCCATCCGCGGGCTCGGACGGTGCGAAAGGGGTTCGAGAGCACTCCACCGATGCCGGCGTATGGCTCCTCCTGACGAGGTCCCCGACCGATGATTGCCACAGCCAACCAGCCGATCCCGCGGGACCGGGCGCGCTCACTGCGCCGCTGGAACCGCTTCCTCGCGGGCGCGCATTTCCTCCAGTTCGTCCTGATGATCGCCGTGAGCTCGACCGCGACCGTGTTCAAGCCGATCGTGCCGACGATCCGACCGATCCTGGAGAACGGCACGTTCAAGGGCGTCGACCAGACACAGGTCGTCCTCTTCGAGATGCCGCTCGCATGGTTCATCGCGAGCTTCTTCCTCATGAGCTCGATCGCCCATGCGGCTGCCGGCTGGCCCCTCCGCGACCGCTACGAAGGCTTCCTCGCCCGCGGCATGAACCCGCTCCGTTGGGTGGAGTACGCGTTCAGCTCGACGGTCATGATCGTCGCGATCGCGTACCTGTCGTACATCACCGAATTCCCGGCGCTTATCGCCATCGCCGGCTGCAACGTCGCGATGATCCTGTTCGGCTGGTCGATGGAGGCCGCGAACGAGGGCAAGACAACGCCCGACTGGAAGCCGTTCATCTTCGGCTGCATCGCCGGCATCATCCCGTGGATCGCCATCTTCTCGATCCTCTGGGCCTACGGCGCCCAGGAGGGCCTGCCCGCGGACCTCAAGATCCCAGGCTTCGTGTACATCATCATCGGCTCGCTGTTCGTCGCCTTCAACATCTTCGCGATCACGATGGTCCTCCAGTACCGGAAGATCGGACGTTGGCGTGACTACCTCGCCGGAGAGAAGACGTACATGATTTTGAGCCTCGTCGCCAAGACGCTCCTCGCCTGGCAGGTATGGTCCGGCACCCTCAGGCCCGGCTGAGCCGGCCGGGTCGCAAAACTCCGACCATGCGGATCCTGATCGTCGGTGCGAGCGGGTATGTCGGGGGCAGACTCGCCAAGCTGCTCGCCGAGCGAGGGGAGGACCTGACCCTCCTGGCCCGCGATCCAGGTCCGCTGGCGGCGCGCTTCCCGTCTGCCAGGATCGTGGGCGGGGATCTGCTTGAGCCAGCAAGCCTGCCTCCAGCAGTCGAGGGCGTCGATGTGGCGTACTACCTCGCCCACGCGATGGGAGGGGACGAGTCGACGTTCGCGGAGCGGGATCGCCGAGCGGCCGAGGCGTTCGCCGTGGCGGCCGCCACGGCAGGGGTGCGGCGGATCGTCTACCTCGGCGGTCTGGGCGTCGACGGCGCCGGTCTCTCGAAGCATCTTGCCAGTCGCCACGCGGTGGGTACGGAACTCGCCCGGCACGGTGTCCCGGTCACCGAGTTCCGGGCGGCGATCATCATCGGATCGGGCAGCGCATCGTTCGAAATGTTGCGCCATCTCACGGAGCGCCTGCCGGTCATGATCACGCCACGTTGGGTGGGCACCCGGTGCCAGCCGATCGGGATCGGCGAAGTCCTCGAGTACCTTCTGGTGGCGCTCGACCACCCCGAGGTGACCCGTGTCGTCGAGATCGGTGGGCGCGACATCCTCTCCTACGGCGACATGATGCTCGGCTACGCCCGGATGCGGGGCCTGCGCCGCCTGATGATCCCTGTCCCCGTCCTGACGCCGCGCCTGAGCTCGTATTGGGTGAGCCTCGTCTCCCCGGTGCCCGCGAGCATCGCACGGCCGCTGATCGAAGGCCTTCGCAACGAGGTCGTCGTCCGCGACCCGGAACCGGCTCGGCGGCTCGGGATCGACCCACGTTCGTATGCCGATTCCCTGCGCCTGGCGATCGAGCGCACCGATCGCCAGGCCGGCGAATCGACCTGGTTCGATGCACTCGCAGCCTCCGACAAGGCCGGCCTCTCGTCCATGACATCACGTGAAGGGATGATCATCGACCGGCGGGTCACGCACGTTCACGCGTCGCCGGAGCGGGTCTTCGCGGAGGTCGAACGAGTCGGCGGAGCGTCGGGCTGGCCCTATGCGAATGCGCTGTGGCGGCTCCGCGGACTTGCCGATCGGCTTGTCGGAGGCGTGGGGATGCGCCTCGGGCGTCGGGACCCCGAGCGCGTCCGCGCCGGGGATGCGCTCGACTTCTGGCGGGTCGAGGAGGTCCGTCGTCCTGAGCTGCTGCGACTACGTGCCGAGATGAAAGTGCCGGGCCGCGCCTGGCTCCAGTACGAGGTCAGGCCCGACGGTACCGGCAGCATGCTCATCCAGACGGCGTTCTTCGAGCCAAAGGGCATCCCGGGTCTGTTCTACTGG
>JBBRNM010000013.1:0-44966 GCA_038230295.1 Candidatus Limnocylindrales bacterium | reverse complement strand
GATCCCGCCCACCGCCGGGCGCTCGAGCACGCGCTCGCCTACATGGACCTTCGGCCGGGCCAGGCGATCCTCGGCCAGAAGGTCGACGTCGTCTTCATCGGCAGCTGCACGAACGGCCGGATCAGCGACCTGCGCCTCGCGGCCGCCGTGATGGACGGCCGAAAGGTCGCGACGGGTGTCCGGATGCTGGTCGTGCCCGGCTCCGACGAGGTCAAGCGCGAGGCGGAGGCCGAGGGCCTCGACGACATCTTCCGGGCCGCCGGCGCCGACTGGCGCGAGGCCGGCTGTTCGATGTGCATCGCGATGAACGGCGACCAGCTCTCGCCGGGGCAGTACGCGGTGAGCACCTCGAACCGCAACTTCGAGGGCCGCCAGGGCAAGGGCGGCCGGACGTTCCTCGCGTCACCACTCACCGCCGCGGCATCCGCGATCGCCGGCGCCGTCGCCGATCCCCGCACCCTCGCCGGGATCGACACGTTCGCGGCCATCGGCGGCCGCTGAGCCGCCGCGCGAGCAGGACGGACGAATCCATGACAGAGCCTTTCGAGAGCTTCACGAGCCGGCTGATCCCACTGCCGGCCGAGAACGTCGACACCGACCAGATCGTCCCGGCGCGCTATTTGAAGGCGACCGACAAGCTCGGCCTCGGTGAGGCGTTGTTCCACGATTGGCGGTTCACCGAGAGCGGTGAGCCCCGCGAGCCGCGGTTCGTCCTGGATCGGCCCGAGATGGCCGGCCGCCAGATCCTCCTGGCCGGCGACAACTTCGGCTGCGGCTCGTCCCGCGAGCACGCGCCGTGGGCGCTCGTCGCGTGGGGCGTCCGGGCGGTGATCACGACCAGCTGCGCCGACATCTTCCGGAACAACGCGCTCAAGAACGGGCTCCTGCCGATCATCGTCGACCCCGAGCGGCACGCCCAGCTCTTCGAGCTCATCGCGGCGAACCCCGACGTGGAGATCTCGGTCGACCTCGAGTCGCAGCTCATCCATCTCCCGGGCGACGAGGATCTCGAGTTCGACGTCGATCCGTTCTCGAAGCTCATGCTCCTGCGCGGGACCGACGAGCTCGGTTACCTGCTCGACAAGGAGCCCGCCATCGCGGCCTGGGAAGGACGTCACGCGCCTCGGGTCGACACCCGCGGTGCAACGGTCGACTAAGGGGCCGCCGGCCGCGGCCGGCGGCCGAACAGCCGAGGCTGTGTCACCCTTCGCGCCGTGAACACGGTCGACCTCATTGCCGTGGTGCTGCTCGTCGCCGCGGTGGTCCTGGGTGCGCGATCCGGCGCCCTGCCCCAGCTCGCCGGGCTCGGCGGCGCCGCCGCGGGAGCGATCATCGGGTTCCTCGTCCTGCCGATCGCGACCCCGGCGCTCGACGGCCTGCCACCGACGTTCCGGGCCCTCGTCGTGCTTTCCGTGCTGCTCGGGCTCGTCGGTCTCGGCGAAGGGCTCGGCGCCGCGACCGGACGGGCCGCATCGCACGCCCTCGGAGCCGGTCTCCTCGGCGCGTTCGATCGCGTGGCCGGAGCGGTCGTCGGAGCCGGCCAGGCGATCCTCATCGTCTGGCTCGCCGGCGGTATCCTCGCGACCGGACCGTTCCCCAGCCTCAGCGAGCAGGCCCAGACCTCGACCGCCGTCCGGATCGTCGACGGGTACCTGCCGCCACCGACCGATCTCGTCCTGGAGCTTGGGCATCTCCTCGACAACACCGGCCTGCCGGATGTCTTCATCGGCCTCGAGCAGCTCCCGGCACCGGACATCGCCCTGCCGTCGGACGCGCTCGCCCGCCAGATCGGCGCGCGGGCCGCCCGCTCGGTCCTCCGCGTCGTCGCGGATGGTTGCAATGTCCGCTCCAGCGGTACCTCCTTCGTCGTCGCGGCCGGCTACCTGGTCACGAACGCGCACGTGGTCGCGGGCGCGACGAGCATCGTCGTCCAGAACTCGAGCGCCTCCTTCGCCGCGACGCCCGTCCTCGTCGACCTGGAGCTCGACGTGGCCCTGCTGCGTGTTTCCGGTCTCGACGCTCGCCCGCTCAGGTTCGCGGCGACCGAGCCGGCACGCGGGGCGATCGCAGCCACGTTCGGCTACCCCGGCGGTGGAGATGCCACGGTGGAGCCGGCGCGCGTGTCGACGGCCTACTTCGCGACGGGCCTGGATGTCGAGGGACGAGCCCGGGTGACGCGCCGGATCGTCGAGATACGGGCCCGGGTCCAGCCAGGCGACAGCGGCGGCCCGCTGCTCCTCGGGGACGGCACCGTTGGCGGCGTCGTGTTCGCCGAGTCGCGTGTCGATCCAACGGTCGGCTATGCCCTCTCGCCGATCGAGGTGAGCGACCGGATCGGGCGGCGCTCTCGAAGACCGCGGCCGTCGCCACGGGCCCCTGCATCCACTAGACCGCTACCATCCCGGCATGCCCGACGGCTCCGTATCCGCCGCGACGGATCTCGCAAACCTGGCGGAGGAGTTCTGGGACGGATTCCTCGGCGCGAACCCCGCGTTTGCGACTGTCATCGGCGACCGGCGCTTCGACGACCGCCTCGAGGACCGTTCGCCCGAAGCCATCGGGTCGGAGCTGCGACGCCTGGATTCCGTGATCGCCGCGGCGACCGCGATCGAGCCGGAGCGACTGAGCCCCACCGAGCGGATCACCCGCCAGATGCTCATCGACGAGGCCACCGGCCAGTCGACGGCGATCCGGACCGGCCTTCACGAGTGGACCGTCGACGTGATGAGCGGGCCGCAGACCACCCTCCTGGATCTGGTCGAGTACCAGACGATCGTGACCCCCAACGACGGCGAGCGGCTTGTCGCCCGCTGGCGGGCCATCGGCCCGTACATCGACCAGATCATCGCGGACCTCCGGCGCGGGCTCCGGAGCGGCCGAGTCGCGGTTCGGACGCCCGTGGAGCGGACCATCGATGAGCTCCGGACGCTCGAACGCCGCCCGCCCGAGGAATGGAAGCTCGCGAGCCCGGCCCATGCCCCGCACCTGGAGTGGCCAGGCGCCGAGCGCGAGACCTTCGCGGCGGATCTCCTCGCCGCGGTCGCGGACGTCGCCGTCCCGGCGTTCCGTCGCTATCGCGAGGTCCTCGAGGAGGAGGTCCTGCCCGCCGCCCGGCCGGATGACCGGCCCGGGCTCGGCCATGTCCCGGACGGCCCCGCGGCCTATCGGGCGATGATCCGGGTCCACACGACACTCGACCTCGAGCCCGAGGCCATCCACGAGACCGGCCTCCGCGAGATCGCCCGAATCGATGCCGAGTTCGTCGAGCTCGGACGGCGGGTCCTCGGGACGACCGACCTCGCGTCGACCCTGGCCGCGCTGCGCGCCGATCCGGGGCTCCGATTCTCGTATGCGGACGAGGTCTTCGCGACCGCGGTGAACTCGCTGAAGCGTGCCCAGGCGGCCACGCCGGTGTGGTTCGGGCGGCTGCCCCAGGCGCCGTGCGAGGTCGTCCGGATCCCGGAGCATGCCGAGGCGCATCAGACGATCGCCTACTACGCCTGGCCCGCGATGGACGGAACCCGGCCGGGCCGCTACTACATCAACCTCTACGAGCCCACGACCCGGCCGCGCTACGAGGCCGAGGCGCTCGCATTCCACGAAGCGGTTCCCGGCCACCACCTCCAGATCGCCATCGCGCAGGAGCTGGAGGGGCTGCCGGCGTTCCAGCGGATGCTCGGCTCGACGGCCTTCTCGGAAGGCTGGGGCCTCTACACCGAGCGGCTGTCAGACGAGATGGGCCTCTACTCCTCCGACCTGGACCGCTTCGGGATCCTGTCGTTCGACGCCTGGCGGGCAGGCCGCCTGGTGGTCGACACGGGAATGCATGCCCTCGGCTGGAGCCGCCAGCAGGCGATCGACTACCTCAAGGAGCACACGGCGCTCGGCGAGAACAACATCGCCAACGAGGTCGATCGGTACATCGTCTGGCCCGGCCAGGCCCTCGCGTACAAGGTCGGCCAGCTCGAGATCCTGCGGCTCCGGGCGGAGGCGCGCGGGCGCCTCGGCGACCGGTTCGACATCCGGGCCTTCCACGACGCCGTGCTCGGCGCAGGGGCGGTCAGCCTGACGACGCTGGGCCAGATGGTAGAGACATGGGTGGCTGTGACGGCCAGCAGCGGAGAGGCCGCGCCATAGCCGAGCCTGTCATGCGTTGACCTCCGACCCGGAGCCGCGCGGCCGTCGGGCGATGGCGGCCTCGATGCGCCGATGGAGGTGCGGGAACGATTGCAGCAACCGATCGAACTCGTGGTGCTCGATGGCCAGCAGCCGGCAGTCCGTCACGCAGGTCGCCTTCGCCGTTCGGGCGCCGTGGTCCAGAAGGGCGATCTCGCCGAGAAACCCCCCGGCCGTCATGGACCGAATCGTTGCGCCCGACTGCTCGATGCGCAGCGTGCCGTCGGCGATCACGTAGAAGTTCGCCCCCGGCTCGCCCTCGCGCATGAGTACGTGGCCCGCCGGCAGCTGGACCTCGTGGGCCAGCACGCCGATCGCCTCGAGGCTCCGCTCGTCGAGGTCGGCGAACAGAGGCACGTGCCGGAGGAGCTCCAGCTTCTCGTCCATCGCCGCGAGCATAGTCGCGGAGGCCGCCACGCCGCATCGAGCCCATCCGCTGCGGCCGGCCGAACGCCGACCGTACACTTGACCGCGATGACGACTCTCCCGTACGGACGTGCAAGCGATCCGGCCAAACGGCACTCCGCGGCGCTCACCGACGGGCCGGATCGGGCGCCGGCGCGGGCGATGCTCAAGGCGATCGGCTTCACGGATGAGGACCTCGCCAAGCCGCTGATCGGCGTCGCCACGACGTGGATCGAGACGATGCCCTGCAACTTCAACCAGCGCCGCCTCGCCGAGTTCGTGAAGGAGGGCATCCGGGCTGCCGGCGGGACGCCGATGGAGTTCAACACGATCTCGGTGTCCGATGGTGTCTCGATGGGCACCGAAGGCATGAAGGCGAGCCTCATCAGCCGCGAGGTCATTGCCGACTCGATCGAGCTCGTCATGCGCGGCCACCTGCTCGATGGGCTGGTCTGTCTCGTCGGCTGCGACAAGACGCTGCCCGGCGCCGCAATGGCGCTCGGCCGCCTCGACGTGCCGGGCCTGATCCTCTACAACGGCACGATCTACCCGGGCACGTACAAGGGTCGCGACCTCACGGTCGTCTCGGTCTTCGAGGCCGTCGGCGCGTATCGCGCCGGCAAGATGAGCCTCGAGGAGCTGTACGAGATCGAGAGCGCGGCCTGCCCCGGCGCGGGCGCCTGCGGCGGCCAGTTCACGGCCAACACGATGAGCCTGGTCCTGGAGTTCCTGGGGTTGTCGCCCGCCGGCCTCAACGGCATCCCGGCCGAGGACCCGAAGAAAGACGCCGCGGCGCGCGCGGCCGGCGAGCTCGTGATGCGCCTCGTCCGCGAGGACATCCGCCCGAGCTCGATCGTCACCCGGGCCGCGATCGACAACGCGATCGCGTCGGTCGCCGCGACGGGCGGCTCCACGAACGGCGTGCTGCATCTCCTCGCGATCGCGCACGAGTTTGGCCTCCCGCTCGCCATCGACGACTTCGACGCCATCGCGTCGCGAACCCCGATCGTCGCCGACATGGTCCCCGGGGGCCGCTACACCGCGGCCGACTTCTACGAAGCCGGCGGCGCCTCGCTCGTCATGCGCGAGCTCCTGAAGCAGGACCTCCTGGATGGCAGCGCGAAGAACGTCGACGGGCGGACGCTCGCGGCCGTCGCGGCTGCCGCCGTCGAGACGCCGGGCCAGAAGGTCGTCGTGCCGATCGATTCGCCGCTCAAGCCGACGGGTGGCCTGGCGATCCTGCGGGGCTCGCTGGCGCCCGATGGCTGCGTCGTGAAGCTCGCCGGCCACGAGCGGCTCTCGCATCGCGGGCCGGCCAGGGTCTTCGACTCGGAAACGGCCTGCTTCGAGGCGGTGAAGGAGCGTCGAATCAAGCCCGGCGATGTCGTCGTGATCCGCTACGAGGGCCCGGTCGGCGGTCCCGGGATGCAGGAGATGCTCAGCGTCACCGCGGCGCTCGTCGGCGAGGGCCTCGACGAGACGGTCGCGCTGCTCACGGACGGCCGTTTCTCCGGCGGGACCCACGGCCTGATGATCGGCCACGTCGCGCCCGAGGCCGCGCTCGGCGGCCCGATCGGGCTCGTCGAGGAGGGCGACGAGGTCGAGATCGACGTCACCGCGCGACGGCTCGATCTGCGCGTCGACGACGCCGAGCTCGCCGCGAGGCGGTCCCGCTGGACGCCGCCCGCGCCACGCTACCCCGGTGGCGTGATGGCCAAATATGCGGCCCTCGTGTCGTCCGCGTCGGAGGGGGCGATCACGACGGGTCGCGCGCTCAACGCCGCCCTTGCGCGCTCGGCCGGACGCGTCGCGATCGTCGCCGAACCGTCGCCGATCTCGGGTGGCTGACGATCCCGTGACGACCCAGCTGCCGCCCGATCCGGAGGCCTACGACTCGCCGCGCGCCGAGCGTGCCCGGGTCCGTGGGCTGGCTTCGCCGTACATCGCGGGCGGGGGCGACCCGAATCTCCCGGCCGCTCGACGGGAGGAGCGCTACTACCTCAGGATCCTGCTCGCGATGGTCATCGTGGTCGTCCTCGGCGGGTTCGTCCTCGGTTTCCTCGCGAACCTGTTCGCCTGAGCGTGACTCGGCCCTCGGACCGCGTCGACGCGATCGTCTGGCCGGCGGCCCACGACCGCCTCGTCGCGACGCTCCGGGACCTGATCCGAATCCCGTCGGTGAACCCCCCCGATCCAGCGGGCGCGACCGGCGAGCTCGACGCGGCCCGGTACCTGGCGGCGGCGCTCGAGGACGTCGGCGTTCGGCCCGAGATCTTCGAGCCCGTCCCTGGCCGTGGCTCCGTCGTGGCCCGGCTGCGCGGCGACGGGACCGGCGGGCCGCCGCTCCTGCTGCTGTCGCACCTCGACGTGGTCCCCGCGCCGCCGGAGCGCTGGACCCACGATCCGTTCGCGAGCGACGTCGCCGACGGCTACGTCTATGGTCGCGGCGCGGTCGACATGAAGGACCTCGTGGCGATGGAGCTCGAGATCTTCCGGCTCCTCGCCGTGGAGACGCGGCTCGCCGGCCGCGATCCGTCGTCGGATCCCGTGCCCGGCCTGCGGCGTGACCTCCTCTTCGCCTCGACGGCCGACGAGGAGGCCGGCGGCCTCGCCGGCGCCGGCTGGCTCGCGGCCGAGCATCCCGAGCACCTGACCGCGGCCGCCGCGATCAACGAGGCCGGTGGCGTCTCGGTCAGCATCGGCGACCGGCGGCTCTACCCGATCCAGGTCGCCGAGAAGGGCTACGCGGTCTATCGGATCACGATCCACGGGACGTGGGGCCATGGCTCCATGCCCCGAGACGACAACGCGGCGGTCCTCGCGGCCGAGGCGATCACGCGACTGGCCGTCCCGGGACCTGCCCGCCTGACACCGACGATGCGCGACTTCTTCGACCGCGCCGCGAAGGCCCTCGGCGCCGATGCCGCCCGGGCCATCAGAACCCTGACCGCCGACGCCGAACGGGGAGGCACCGCGGCCCGCTCCACCGCCCAGCTCTGCTCGCCGGTCTACCGCCGCGCGGCCGAGGCGCTGGTGCGAGACACGATCTCGCCCGACATCGTCCATGCCGGCGTGAAATACAACGTGATCCCCGGCGAAGCGGTCATCGAGATCGACTGCCGACTGCTGCCCGAGACGACCGAAGCGGAGATGCGGGCGTCGGTGATCGACCGCCTCGGGCCCGAGCTCGCCGCCGTGGCCGACGTCGCGCTCCTGATCGCCGCCGACGGCGTCGTGGCGCCGACCGATTCCGGCCTCTATCCGATCCTGGAACAGGCGATCCTGGAACACGACCCGGAAGGCATCCCGCTGCCGGTGATGGCGCCGTTTGCGACCGACGCCAAGCACCTCGTCGCCCTCGGCGTGCCAGCCTACGGGTTCTCGCCCCTTCGCCAAGATCCCGAGGAGACCTACCTCGACCGCTATCACGGGGTCGACGAGCGGGTTTCCCTCGCCGGGCTCCGCTGGGGCCTGCCCGTCCTTTACGATGCGGTGAGGAGGTTCTGCGAATGAGATTGCTCGGTCACACGATCGGCTCGGCCCGCGCCGCGGCTGCCTTCGCATCCGTCGCCCTGTGCCTGTTCGCGTTCGCTGGCTCCGCGTCGGCCGCCGGCCCGACGGCGATCTCGATCATCGATCAGTCCTTCCAGCCCGCCGATGCCACGATCCAAGTGGGCGACACGGTCACGTGGACCGTCACGAAGGCCATCGCCGATCCCCACTCCGTGACCTCGGGGTCGCCCTCGGATTCGGGCAAGATCTTTGACTCCAAGATCACGCTCCACAACAACGGCGACACCTTCTCGCAGACCTTCAACGCATCCGGCTCGTTCCCCTACTACTGCGCGGTCCACCCGAGCCAGATGCACGGGACGATCACGGTGACCGGGGCCGCAGGGAGCGGGGCGCCGGCCAGCGGGGCGCCGGCCAGCGGGGCGCCGGGCGCAAGCCCAGCCCCGGGCGCGAGCGGCGCCCCGAGTGCGAGCTCGGCGCCCGGTTCGAGCGTGGCCCCGTCGGCGAGCGGATCGCCCGGCCCGGGCACGCTCCCCGAGGTCAACCGTCCACCCGTCTCCGGCACCGACAAGCTGATCGCTGCGGGCATCGTGGGCGTGACGCTGGTGATCCTGTTCGGCGCGGCGAGCCTCTGGCGCCGCGTGAACGGCTAGCTATAGAACTGACGGACGATCGCCACTCCCGTGCCTGGTTGGATCCGGAAGTCGACCAGGTGGAGCGCGGTTGTTCCGTCCGTGGGCAGGTGAACCGACCTACCCGCCCGCGGTCGGCCGCGGGCTTGACAGGGCGTGTCGCGGGCGTACAGTCGGTGAGCTCTTCGCTCGAAGACGCTTTCATGGCGCTGCACTCGCGACACCGCGGTCTCGTCGCCTCGATGATCATCGTTCTGGCCGCGACATTATTGTGGATCGGGCATCCTCAAGTGGTTGCAGCCTCGAGTTGCACGGGTGTCGGGAGCTACTTCGCCGGCAACGAGGAGCCTCTGTCGTCTCCCGCTGCACTCGGCGTCAGCATGAACATCGAGGAGTTCAACCACAGCCTTTGCGGCGGCACGTCGGACTCCTTTTCGTCCGACTGGGTAGCCCTTGAGGGCACCCATGCCTATCCAGGCTACAACATCTTCCAAATCGGGTTCGACAAGTGCAAGCTCGGCGCATGCGGACCATCGAGCCCGGAGAATACTGAGTACTACTTCTGGGCCTATGGTCGGAATCCCGGCGGCTCGTGTGGCCTCGGGATTGGGCCAGTGGCGATGTCCTTCGGTAACGCTACCGCCGGGTCGCCCTTCTTCAAGATCCAGCGCGAGTCAGTCCCCGACTACGACTACCAGGCTTTCAAGAGCGGGGTCTTCGTGCGAGGGCAGGCCAAGTCCGACTTGGAGATCTGCTGGCCGGGTGGAGTCCAGGACGCGGCGCTCTTCACCGAGGTCTTTGACGATGGAACCCAGCAGGGCGGCAGCACGAGCAACAAACAGGACTTCACGAACGTCCGTTACTTCACCAACACCTGGTACAACCTCAGCCGTACCCTCGGCCACCAGTGCGACGTCCAGCAGCGAGTTAGTGGGCATTGCAACACGTCCAGTTCGTCGACGAACGACTATCTGATGTACGACTCGAGGTTCCCGTAGATGTTCTCGCGAACAGTTCTCACCTTCGCGGCCACGGTGCTGGTCGCCGGATGTGGCTCAATCGCCGGTAGCGGCTCGACCGGGGCGCCATCCACTTCGAGCGCTCCAACGGTTGATGCGGACGTCACCGCTGTCTCGCTAAGCGCGCCTTCGACGACAGCAGCTGAAGGAATCGCGGCGTGCAATGTCCAGAAGTGGTCGAAGGCACTAGGCGGGATCGGAATCATCGACCATGCCAGGCTGCTTCCGTACTACGTACCGCTGACCGGCCGAGAGCCTGAAATCCAGCGCGACAGTCCGGCATTCGTCGTGCAATTTTCCGGCCCGATCCGGCTCGTTACAAGGGGCGGCCCAGGTTCAGCCGCATATGTGGACATCCAAGGTGCGACCTGCGTTGTCCTCGATGGCGCGCCCGTCTGGTACATGTCGGGGCCGTGGACATATCCTAATGGCCAGACAGGGACTCCGGAACCAGCCCCATTAGATACGAAGGACCTGCCGGCACCGCTGCCCTGAGTGGCCCGGGTCCTGGCCGCTCGACACGAGATCGTCGTCAGCCCGCGGACGCCCAGGTGAGAATAGGCTCGGCCGATGCTCGACGGCGTGGTGATCGACGACGCCGGAGTCTTCAACGAGCGCCTTCGCGAATGGGAAGACTTCTACAATTTCAAGCGCCTACACGGCGGTCTTGGCGGTCAGACTCCCTATGAGCGACTACGGTTGAAGACGGGGAGCCCGGGGTGACCGGCCTTCGTCAGTTGCACAGCTCACTCGCGACGCCTCAACGGCCGAGTCACGACACCGCGCGCTCGGCTACTCCGCATGGTGCTACTCCGCGCGCACACCCCGGATGAGCCGCCCGCGCCGTGAGATCGCATGGGTCGCGAGCGCGGCAACGCCCATGGCCACCAGCGCTCGCTCCGTCGTGGGCAGCGGGCGGACGGTCGTGAGGAACTGATCGGCTCGCGCCCGGTCCACGGACCGCAGGAGCGCCTGGCCGCGCTGCGTGAGCGTCACGAGCCGCTGGCGACGATCCTCGGGCTCCTCGCGGCGCTCGACGAGCCGGCGCTTGGCGAGCCCATCGACGAGGCGGCTCGTCGCCGATGGTGACCGGCCCAGGACCTCGGCGAGATCGCCGACCGTCGTCGCGCTGCCGTCGGCGAGGACGTAGAGCGCCGCGAGCTGGGTGAAGCCGAGCCGAAGCTCGCCGAGCTGCGACGCAAACCCGACGACCAGCTCCCGCCACAGCGCCCGCCCCATCGCGACTCGCTCGGAGATCTGGCGGACGTTCGGGACGCGGGCGCCCGCGGCGAGGATCGAAGCGCCCAGATCGGCCTCGAACCGACGGGCGATCGTGCGCACGGTGGGAGCTCGGGCAGGACGACGCGGCATACCGGAATGGTACCGAGGTTCGTGCTCGATTGGGTGCAGTCGTGCATACGACCCACGCTCAGGCCGCCAGAACGCGCGCACGATGGACGCCGATGACTGCATTCGCCTATGTCTTCCCCGGCCAGGGCTCCCAGACCGTCGGCATGGGCCGCGAGCTCGCCGACGTCTCGGCGGCCGCCGCGGCCGTGTTCGCTGCCGTCGATGACGCCCTCGGCGAGCCCATCTCGCGGCTCGCCTGGGACGGCCCCGACGACGAGCTCAATCGGACCGAGAACGCCCAGCCGGCCCTCCTGGCGGCCTCGATCGCGTACCTCGCGGCCCTCCGCGAAGGGAACGGGGGCGACGATGGCGCGGAGTCCCCGTCGGCCGCGCAACCGCGCTTCATGGCCGGCCACTCGATGGGCCAGTACTCGGCCCTCGTCGCCGCGGACGTGGTATCCCTCGAGGACAGCGTCCGGCTGGTCCGCGAACGCGGCATTCGGATGCAGCAGAGCGGTGCGGGCCGGGAGGGCGCGATGGCGGCCGTGATCGGCTTGGACGATGGCGCGATCCCCGAGCTCATTCGGCAAGCGTCCGCCCATGGCGTCTTCGGGGTCGCGAACCGGAACGCGCCCGGCCAGGTCGTGGTGTCCGGCGAGAAGGCCGCGATCGATGCCGCGGCGGAGATTGCCAGGGGCCTCGGCGCGAAGCGAGTCATCGTCCTCCCGGTTTCCGTCGCGGCGCATTCACCTCTCATGGCCGAGGCGGCCGACGCGATGCGTAAGGTCCTCCGAGACGTCCCCTTCGCCGACCCGACGGTGCCCTTGATCGCCAACGCCGATGCCCACCGGCTCGAGACCGCCGAGGCGTGTCGAGCCGAGCTCGTGAACCACCTCACGACCGGAGTCGACTGGATGCGGGCGGTCGAGACGATGGCTGCCGCCGGCGTCGACACGTTCGTGGAGGTCGGGCCCGGCAGGGTCCTGACGAATCTCATCAAGCGGATCGCGCCCGACGCGACCGCGGTCGCCCTCGACGAGGCCGGCGCCCCCGGCCGACTCGCCGTCCCCGCCTGACCGAACCAACAACAGCAAAACCCGAAGGAGTCTTCATCCCGTGCGCAGCCCCGATCACACCCGTCGCGTCGTCGTCACCGGCCTCGGCGTCATCAGCCCCGTCGGCAACGACAAGGACACCGCCTGGCAGAACCTCCTCGACGGCCACTCCGGCCTCGGCGACATCACCCGCTTCGACGCGTCGCCTTATGACCACCACATCGCCGGCGAGGTTCGCGACTTCGACCCCACCGCCTGGATGGAGCACAAGGCGGTTCGCCGCAGCGAGCACGAGATGCATTACGGGGTCGCAGCCGCCAAGCAGGCGGTCGCCGACGCCGGGTACGAGATCAACGACGCCAACCGGACCGATGTCGGCGTCGTCTTCGGATCGGGCGCCGGCGGCCAGCTGCTCATGATCGACAGCTTCGCCGTCCTGAAGGAGCGCGGCCACGATCGCGTGCCGCCGACGTTCATCGCCAACGCGCTCGTCGATTCGACCTCGGGCATGATCGCGATCGAGACCGGCGCCATCGGCCACAACGTCTGCATGGTCTCGGCCTGCGCGACCGGCACGCACAACGTCGCCGAGGCCGCCGAGGTGATCCGCCGCGGCGACTGCACCGCGGTCATCAGCGGCTCGACGGAGGCACCCCTCATCGAGGTCGCCCACGCCGGCTTCGAGAACATGCGGGGCCTGGGCCTGCCGCGCCCGGGCGAGCCCCTCGAGACCGTGTCCCGGCCGTTCGACAAGACCCGCAACGGGTTCGTGCTCGGCGAGGGCGCCGGGTCGCTGTTCCTCGAGGACCTCGAGCTCGCGAAGGCTCGCGGCGCCCGCATCTACGCCGAGATCGTGGGCTACGGCTCCGCGGCCGACGGCTGGGACATGATCCAGCCGATCGAGCACGGCACCGGCTCGGCGCGGGCGATGAAGATGGCCCTGGAGCGCCGTGGTGTCCCGGCCGACGAGGTCGACCTGATGAACCCCCACGGCACCTCGACCCCGGTCGGCGACGCCCGCGAGTCGGAGGCGATCTGGACGGTCTTCGGCGACCGAGCCGCGGCGTCGCGGCGGTCCCTCGCGATCTCGGCGACGAAGTCGATGACGGGCCACATGATGGGCGCGGCCGGGTCCTTCGAAGCGTTCGCCACCGTGATGTCCATCGCTGAGCAGAAAGTGCCCGGCACCCTGAACTATCGCGAGCCCGACCCCGAGTGCGACCTGTTCGTCGTGGACGAGACCCGAGACATGCCGATTCGCTACGCGCTGTCGAACAACATCGGCCTCGGCGGGCACAACGGAGCGGTCATCTTCAAGCGCTACTCGGGAGACTGAGCTCGCCTCACGCGGCAAGGTCTCCGGTTGCGTCGCCCATGGGATCCCAGGGCGTCTCAGGCTGGGTCGGACGGACCATCTAGCAGACCCGCTGTCCGAACGAGGGTGAGGTCGTCGCCGATATTGCCGGGCACGACCGCGAATGCGAACGCGGGACGAGGGTGTGCGAATCGCCATCGGGCCACGCCCGGTTCGAGCTGGCCCTCGACGTGGGCGGTCCGGGCACCAAGGGCGTCGCGGGCGATCCGGGCCGAGGTGATCCCGCCCTTGGCCACGATCAGATCGCAGCTCGGTCCGACACGGTGGACGAGCTCGACCAGGGCGTCCATCACCTGTCGTCTCAGTCCCGGATCATCCGACGACAGCGGCTGCGAGCGGGTGGTCGCAAGGATCCCGAGGCCGGTCTCCACGAGCTGTCGACGAAGTGCTTCCTCGAGCGACGGGAGTGCCCGCTCGAGCCAGTCGCGACGCTGGACCACGCCGACGTCGAGATAGACGGCGGGGTGGCTGGCCGCCTCGAGGGCTTTGAGCTGTCGCGTCGCCCCCTCCGTGAACGACCCGCAGACCACGAGTCGGATGGCCGACTGATCAGCGTCATCGCGTCCGAGCCTCCGGGAGGTGAGGCCGCAGCGCAGCGCAGCGAAGGAAGGGGACCCGCGAGCGACGACGCGCCGCCCCTGGCCCTCTGCCTCGAGCAGCCCGAGCAGGACGACCGCCATGTCGTCGTCGGTCTCGACGTCAGGGAATACGACGGTCCCCGCGGCTGCATCAAGGAGGGTCCGGACGACGACCGAAGGGCCATCCGACCGCAGGACGCCCAGCGGGATCTTGATCGTCGGACGTCCTCCGCCGACCTTGGCGACCCACTCCGCGACATCGGAAGTGGCGTAGGCGAAGTCCGGATCGCGCGCGTACTCGGACAAGGCGGCAGGAAGGCGCTGCCCATGAATGGTGACGTAGTGGACGCCATCGATCGTGACCCGACCTGCCTCGGGAAATGCCGGCACGAGCAACGTGACGGACTCGCTGGTGCTGAGGGCATCGACCTCGGCGAACACGTGACCGCGCAGGGTGGAGTCGCCGCGGAGGACGATCGCGAGACCCAGGTCTTGTGCTCGGCATACGGCCGCCGCCACTTCGACGACCTCCCGGACGATTCCGATCGCCTCGGATTCCGAGTGGGCCCGCGTGTTGGTCAGCACATAGATCGGACCGCGGCCAGCGGCCAGGGCCTGCCCGAGCCCGGGCTCCCCAAGGTCGAGGACGTAGTCGACATCGGCTACCGACTGGGTCCCCGTCGGGTCGTCGTCGAGGACCACGACACGTCGCGCATCGGTTCTGACCGATCTCCGGAGCCGCGAGGCATGGGAGGGCGCCTCGGTCATGCGGCCGGTGGAGGATTTCCCGACACGCGATGTGATCAGCTTGGCAACGAAGGCTGGACCGTCGGCGGTGCGACCTCGGAGTTCGCCTCATAGCCGAGCTCGGTCCTCGCATCCTTTGCGAAGTGGCACGCGGCGAACTGCCCCGGCAGGTGCTCGACGAGGGGCGGCTCGACATCGCTGCAGATCTGCTGTGCGAGTGGGCACCGGGTACGGAACCGACAGCCGCTCGGCGGGTGGACGGGACTGGGCGGCTCGCCGCGTGGCAGGACCTTCTTCCGATGCCGCTCGGCTTCCACGTCCGGGATGGGCGCGGCTGAGATGAGCGAGATCGTATAGGGGTGGAGCGGCCGCGCGTAGAGATGACCCTTGGGGGCGAGCTCGACGAGCTTGCCCAGATACAGGACCGCGATCCGATCGGATACGTGCCGGACGACGGAGAGGTCGTGGGCGATGAAGACATATGTCAGTCGGAGCTGGTCCTGGAGGTCCTCCAGCAGGTTGATGATCTGCGCCTGGATGTTCACGTCGAGCGACGAGATCGGCTCGTCCGCGACGATCAGCCGGGGATCCATCGCCAACGCCCGTGCGAGTCCGATTCGCTGCCGCTGCCCACCCGAGAACTCGTGGGGATACTGCTGGAACGACCGGGGCGGTAAGCCGACGAGGCTGAGCAGCTCGTGGACGCGGTCCTTCACGACCTGCCGGCCGGTGAGGATCCCGTGCACGTTGATGGGCTCCGAGAGGATGTCGCCGACTCGCATCCGGGAGTTCAGCGACGAATAGGGATCCTGGAACACCATCTGGAGCCGTCGCCGCAGCGGCCGCAGCTCAGCATCGGATTCGTGGCTGATGTCGTGACCCTCGAACAGGACCTGTCCGTCGGTCGGCTCATGCAGCCGGACCATGAGTCGGGCCAGGGTCGACTTGCCGCACCCGGACTCGCCGACCAGGCCGAGCGTCTCGCCCGTCGCCACCGACAGGCTCACGTCATCGACGGCATGGACGACCTCGCGCTCGCCACCCAAGGTGATGCCCCGGCGAACCGGGAAGTGCTTCGTCAGCTGTCGCAGCTCCAGGATCGGCACGGCACCGGGTTCGGGCACAAAGAGGGCGCGACCTGCCGACATCGAGGTTGGCCCGGACGTGGGGACCGACACGGACCCGTGGGCGGGCATCGGCGCGATCGCCCCCGGCATGCTCCCGGGCCGCAGCTCGACGGCGATCGTCGCGCCGACGGGTGGGAGCGACGCCCCGGCCTGTGTCACCCAGCACGCGGCCTTGCGGCCGGGTCGCACCTCGATGAGCGGCGGCGGCAGGACACACTTGTCGATCCTGAAGGGACAGCGCGCGACAAAGCGGCAGCCGGTCGGTGGATCGAGCAGGTCGGGCGGCTTGCCTTCGATCGCGGTCAGCCGACGCTGCCCGTCACGATCGAGGCGCGGCACTGCATTGATGATCGCCCACGTGTACGGATGACGCGGGTCCCGGAGCAGGTCCTCGGTCGACCCCTCCTCGACGACCTGGCCCCCGTACATCACCAGCACGCGGGAACACAGGTTCGCGACGACGCCGAGATCGTGGCTGATGAGGATGACAGCCACGCCGAGCTCCTCGTTGAGCTGTCGGAGCAGGTCGAGGAACTGTGCCTGGATCGTCACGTCGAGGGCTGTCGTCGGCTCGTCGGCGATGAGGACCGCCGGATCGTTGCTGACGCCCATCGCGAGCATCACACGCTGGCGCATGCCGCCCGAGAACTCGTATGGGTAGCTGCGCATCGAACGCTCGGGCGCGCTGAGACCGATCCGCGCGAGGAGATCGACCGCTCGTCGTGCGACGCCTGCTTTCGGGACGTGGTGATGGACGAGCATCGCCTCCTCGAGCTGCGTCTTGATGCGGAGGAGCGGGTTGAGCGACGTCATCGGGTCCTGGAACACCATTGCAACGGTCCCGCCACGCAGCTGTCGGAGCTCGTCCGATGGCATCGTCGTGATCTCGCGACCCTGGAATCGGATCGAGCCCGAGACGATCCGACCGCGTTCCGGGATGAGGCGCATGATCGAAGCGGCCGTCACGCTCTTCCCGGAGCCGGACTCGCCGACAATGCCGAGCGTCTCGCCGGGATGGAGCTTGAACGACACGCCGTCCACGGCATGCACGACACCGTCATCCGCGAAGAAGTACGTCCTCAGGTCGTCGACCTCGAGGACGGGCGCGCCGATTGCGGGATCCTTCATGCGGCCGCCTGGGCCGTCACGACGCGGCCATGCCGGCCTCTCGGAGGAGGCTCGTCGCGATGATCATCCGCTGGATCTCCGAGGTCCCTTCGATGATGCGCTGGACCCGCAGATCCCGGTAGATCCGCTCGATCGGCATCTCCTTGGAATATCCGGCCCCGCCATGCACCTGCAGCATCCGGTCCGCGACATGGCCTGCGACCTCCGTGGCGAACAGCTTGACCATGGCCGCGTCCCTGCCACGCGCGGTCCCGGCGTCGACCGCGGCGGCGACCCGTCCGAGCAGCGCCTGCGCGGCGCATACCTCGGTCGCCGAGTCCGCGATGAGCCACTGGACGCCCTGGAACTGCCCGATCGGGCGACCGAACTGGCGCCGGTCGCGCGCGTACGCGATGCCGAGCTCGAGCGCACGCTGCGCCGCCCCGAGCGACCAAGAGGCGACGACGAGTCGACCGTGCGCGAGCGCTCCCTTTGCCGCCCGAAACCCCTCGCCTTCGGCGCCGAGCATGTTGCCGGCCGGGACGCGACAGTCGTCGAACAGCAGCTCGTGCTGGGCGGCCCCGCGCAGCCCCATCATCTCCTGGCGTCGACCGACCGTGAAGCCGGGCGTATCGCGCTCGACGAGAAAGGCGCTGATGCGGCCGTCGGCCTCGGACAGTGGCCTCGTTCGCGCGATGACCGTGAAGTATCGTGACCAGCCGGCGTTGCTGATGTAGTGCTTCCGTCCCGTGATCACGTAGTCGTCGCCGTCGCGGCGCGCAACGGTCCGGAGCGCTCCGGCGTCCGAGCCGGCCTCGGGCTCCGTCAGGGCGAACGAGGCGACGGCGCGCCCGCTCGCGAGTTCCGGCAACACCCGCCGGCGAAGCGCCTCGCTGCCACCCTCGACCAGCATCGAGGAACCCATCCCGTTGTTGTCGTCGATGATCTGGAAGAACGCTGAGTGCGTCCGCCCGAACTCCTGCACGATGGTGCAGAAGTCGGCCGTGCCGAGCCCGAGCCCACCGTACGCGGCAGGGATCGTGAGACCGAAGTAGCCGAGCTCGGCCAGGCGCGCGACCGTTACCGACGGAAGTCGATCCTCCTGTTCCACCTGCAGGGCGAGCGGCTCGAGCTCGCGTTCGATGAGCGTTCGGGTGGCCGAGCGGAGCGCCTCGGCGACGGAGTCCTCCACTTACAGCACCTTCTGGAGATGGGTCGCCACCGCGACCGTGTCGCCGTGCTGATTGTGCACCTCGACCTTCGCGATCGTCCGCGCACGATCCTCGTCCTTGTCCACGATCTCGTAGTCCACCGTGACGGTGTCGCCGATGAACACGGGCTTCACGAGCCGGATGCGGTCATAGCCGAGCGACACGACCGGCCGCGAGAAGCCCTGGAGGATCAATGTGGACGCGGTCGACATGTAACCCACGATCAGCGCGCCATGGGCGATGCGATGCCCGAACGGTGTCGTCTTCGAGTACTCCTCGTCCACGTGGTTCGGATCGAGGTCGCCCGTGATGCCGGCGAACAGATACACATCGCTCTCCCCGACGGTCTTGCTGAAGCGGACCTTCAGCCCGATCGGGATGTCCTGGATTGTGCTGCCCTGGATCACGCTCGACCCTCCTTCACCACCACCCGATACCCGCCGAGATTCCTCCGTCGACGACGATAAGTTGGCCGGTCACGAACCTCGACGCGTCGGAGGCGAGGAACAGGGCGACGTCGGCGACGTCCTCGGGCTCGCCAAGCCGGCCCAACGGGGTGTGCGCGAGCGCCGCGGCGACGCGCTCCGGATGAGCAGCCATGTACGCCGCCAGGAGCGGGGTCCTGATGATGCCGGGCGCCAGCGCGTTCACCGTCGCTCCGAACCGGCCCCATTCGATCCCGAGGCTGCGGGTCAGGGCCGCGACGCCTGCCTTCGTCCCCGTGTAGACGGTCCGCAAATCCATGCCGACATCGGCGGCGATCGAGCTGGTGAGGATGAACCGGCCGCCTGGTCGAGCGAGGACGAGCGGGGCGAACTCCTGGAGCGTGACCGCCGTACCGTACAGGTTCGTGTCGATGATCCGCCGCATGTCCTCGTCACCCAGCTCGAGGAACGGCGCGCGCACGTTGATACCGGCGTTCGCGACGACGATGTCGAGCCCTCCGAATGCGGCTGCGACGGCGGCGCGTGCCTGTGCGATCTCCTGACGTTCGCGGACGTCGGCCACGACCACCAGGTGGCCCGATCCGGGCAGTCCCTCACGCGCCGACTCGAGCTCCTCGGCTTCGAACCCAAGGAGCGCGACGCCCGCCCCGGCCGATGCGAGTCTGGACGCGATGGCGAGGCCGATGCCGCTCGACGCACCCGTCACAACCGCCCGCTTGCCGGTGAGGGTCATGAGGTCCGTCGCTCCGCAGTGGTCAGGCGCGGTGCGATTCGGTGCGCGAGGACGGTCCGTCCCTCGAAGGCTCCGTCGCGCTGCGTGATGTGCCGGGCGGCGGTCGCCCCAAGCTCGTACATCGGCACCATCACGGAGGTGAGGCTCGTGAACCGTGCGTCGCGCGTGTCGTCGACGCCGGCGACCGAGACGTCCTCCGGCACGCGCACGCCGGCGTCGCGAAGCGCCATCAGGACGCCCAGCGCCGACTCGTCGTTGAAGGTGATGATCGCGTCGGCGAGCCCGTCCGCCAACATCCGTGTGGCGGCCCGACGCCCCGACGTGTAGTCGAAGCCACCGGCGTACACGAGCGAGGGGTCGAGCCCCTGGCTCCTCATCGCGGCCTGGAAGCCGGCAAGTCGGTGGTCACCGGTCGTGAAGCCCGAGGGTGCCCCGACGAATGCGACCCGCCGGTGTCCCAGCGAGCAGACGTACTGCGTGAGGTCGAACATCAGCGCCTCGTCATCGACCGTCACCGTGGGGATGCCCGCCAGGCCCGAGTCGCCGATCGCGATCACGGTCGAGCCCTCCGCGACGGCGCGAGCGACCGCGGCAGCGAGCTCGACCTGCTGGGCATGCCCTGCGAACGCGCCCCCCACGAGGACGATGCCCACGGCATGTTGCCGCCGCAGGATCTCGACATAACCCTTTTCGACGGCGAGGTTCCGGTCGGTATTGCAGAGGATCGTGAGACAGCCGCCGCGCCGAGCCTGATCCTCGATGCCGCGCGTGACCTCGGCGAAGTACGGGTCGGTTATGGACCCGACGAGCACCCCGATCGACATGCTCTGGTGCCGGGCGAGGGCCCGGGCCAGGGCATTCGGCGTGTAGTCGAGCTCGCGGATCGCCTTCTCGACGCGCTCGTGACGGTCGGCGGACACGGGGTACGACGATCCGCTGGCGACGCGTGACGCCGTCGTCATCGAGACGTTCGCGAGGCGCGCCACGTCGGCCAGCGATGCGGGTCGCGAGCGTTGCACGATCCCAGGAGTGGTGTTTCTCGCCACAGCCGAGACGGTACACTCCCGCGCAGTGCGACAGGAAGGCCTTTCTACATCGGCCGGCCAAGTTCGGCAACTCCCTCGTGGTGTGCGCCCGGTGGGTCGATAGCGCCGAATGCGACGCTACATCGCCGGCCGCCTCGTCACCACCGTCTTCCTCGCGATCGCCGCGACGCTGGTGGTGTTCCTGATCGCCCACCTCGTGCCGACCGACCCGATTCGTGCCCACCTCGGCGACCTCGGATCGAGCAAGCCCGAGATCGTCGAGGCCTACCGCCTGCGGTGGGGTCTCGACAGGCCGCTGTGGGAGCAGTACGTGATCTACCTGCAGGGGCTCGCGAGGGGCGACTTCGGGATCTCCATCCAGTCCGAACGACCCGTCCTCGACGACATCCTCCAGTACGCGCCGGCGACGCTCGAACTGGCGACCGTGGCGGCCTTCATGGCGGTGCTGGTGGGCATCCCGCTGGGGATCCTGGCGGCGGTGCGACGCGACACGTGGGTCGACCACCTCGCCCGCTTCGTGTCGCTCATCGGCGTGGCGGCGCCCACGTTCTGGCTGGCGTTCATCGCCCTCGCCGTGTTCTACGGCGGCCTCCAGATCGCCCCGTCGACCGGGCGGCTGGACCTGAACGTGCCACCGCCGCCGACGGTCAGCGGGATGTACCTGGTCGACAGCCTGATCGCCGGCCAGCCGGCGACGTTCCTCAATGCCCTGGCCCACATGATCCTGCCGGCCGCGGTCCTCGCGGCGTCCAGCCTCGGCCTGATCACGCGCACGACGCGGGCCAGCATGCTCGAGACGCTCGGGCAGGACTACATCCGGACCGCTCGCGCGAAGGGCGTACGGGAACGTGCGGTCGTGATCCGCCACGGGCTGCGCAATGCGCTCGTCCCGGTGGTCACGCTGGGCGGTCTCGCTTATGCGCAGCTGCTGAGCGGCGCGGTGATGACCGAGACGATCTTCTCGTGGCCCGGGCTCGGGCGGTACGCCTTCCAGGCGGCGGGTGCGCTCGACTTCCCGGCCATCACGGGCGTGACCCTGCTGGTCGCCGTGACCTACCTCGTCGTGAACCTGCTCGTGGACCTCAGCTACGGGCTCGTGGACCCGAGGATCGTGAGCCGGTGACGGACCGCGTCTCCGAAGCGACGCCGCTCGACATGCCATCGCTCAGGCGGCGCCGGATCGCGCGGTACCTGCTGCCCGCTGTCGGCGCCGGCGTGATCGTCGTGTGGGTGATCCTCGCGCTCTTGGCACCCGCGATCGCCCCGTTCCAGCCGGACTCCGTCGATGTCCTCGTGCGGCTGCACGGCCCGTCGCTCGGTCACCTGTTCGGCACCGACGAGCTCGGGCGCGATGTGTTCTCGAGGGTCATCTACGGGGCGCGCGCGTCGCTGCCTGCGGGCCTGATCGTCGTCGCCGCAGGCGGCCTCGTCGGCACGCTCTACGGGGGCATCGCCGCCTACGTCGGTGGTCTCGTGGACGAAGCGATGATGCGCATCGCCGATGTCGTGCTGGCGTTCCCGCCGCTCATCATCGCGATGGCGATCGCCTCCGCGCTCGGCATCGGGATGACCAACGCGATCCTGTCGATGGTCGTCGTGTGGTGGCCGCAGTACGCGCGTCTCAGCCGGGGCCTCGTGCTCGCCCAGCGCAACGAGGAGTACGTCCAAGCCGCCCGCGTCCTGGGCTACCCGCCGGCCCGGATCCTCCTGCGTCACATCTTCCCGAACGCGCTGGGACCGCTGATCGTGCTGCTCACGCTCGACGTGGGCAACGCGATCATCACGTTCGCCGCGCTGAGCTTCCTCGGTCTTGGCGTCGTGCCGCCGACACCCGAGTGGGGAGCGATGGTGGCCAGCGGTCGCAGCCTCATTGCCCAGTGGTGGGTGGCGAGCTTCCCGGGGTTCGCGATCTTCAGTGTCGTCCTCGGCTTCAACTTCCTCGGGGACGGGATCCGCGATTGGCTCGATCCGCGGGGCCGACGCCGGTGACGCCCCCCGGACGGGGCTAGAAAGCCCTTTCTATGACCCGTGGCCTGGTGTATCCTGACGACCCCCGCGGCGCCCGTGGGGCTGTCCCGCGATACCCGACGGAGGTGCCCATGTCGCTCGACTTCGGCGGCCTGATCCCGGCCACCGTCCTGCCGATGACCGCATCGGCGCAGCCGGACGAGCCGCAGTTGAGGAAATACATCCGCTGGGTTGTCGAGCAGGGGCCGGTCGGCGTCGCGATCAACGTCGACACGGGCGAGACCGCTCACCTCAGCCACGTTGAGAAGGTCCGGGTGCTCGAGGTTGTGCGTGAGGAGCTCCCTGCGGGGATCATGCTCGTCGGCGGCATCAGCGGCCCATGGACCGAACAGGCCCAGATGCAGGCGGCCGACTATCGCTCTGCCGGCGCCGATGCCTTCCTGGTGTTCCCCATCCCCGCGTACCTGTCGACGCCGCTCGACTCCGAGGTCCCCCTGCGATACCACCGCGCGATCGCTCGGGCGGGGGTGCCACTCATCCTGTTCCAGCTGCAGCCCGCGCTCGGCGGGGTCAACTACGACCAGCGGGTGCTCGCCGAGCTCGCGCGCATCGATGAGGTCGTGGCGATCAAAGAGGCGTCGTTCGACGCGCGGCGCTACATGGACACCGTTGCCACGATCGGCAGCCTCGATCGCCCGATCGCGATGCTCACCGGGAACGACAACTTCATCTATGAGTCGTTCCTGATGGGAGCCGATGGGGCACTCATCGGGTTCGGCGCGATCATGGTGCGCGAGCAGGTCGAGCTGATCCGGCTGGCGCGCGCCGGACGCCACGCCGAGGCCGCGCCCCTCGCCCGTCGCGTGCAGCGCCTCGCCGACGTGGTGTTCGCACCACCGGTCGGCAACTACCGCGCCCGGTTGAAGGAAGCGCTGGTGATGCTCGGCATCCTGGAACGCGCCACCGTGCGCGAACCGCTGCTGCCGATCCCCGATCACGAGCGCCGGTTGCTGCATGACACGCTCGCCGAGGTCGGCCTCCTGGAACCCGTGCGTGCCTGAGAGGCTTGCGACTCGCCGCGGAGGGTCTTCATGCAGGTCGTGACCGCGGCCGATGCAGCCGCGCTGCTCGAGGACGGCGACACGCTGCTGATCGGTGGATCCGGAGGCGGCCACGCGGTGCCGGAGGCGCTGATCGCCGCCGTCGAACAGCGGTTCCTGGCGCAGGGTCGGCCCCGCGGGATCACGTCGCTGCACCCGGTGGGGCTGGGCGATACGGCGACGCAGGGCGTGAGCCGGTTCGCGCACCCGGGGCTGTTGAAGCGGATCGTCTGTGGCACGTACGTCGACTCACCGCCGATCGGGGATCTCGCGATGCGCGACGAGATCGAGGCGTACACGCTGCCGCAGGGCGCCCTCTCGCAGCTCATGCGCGAGATGGCATCCGGCCGGCCGGGTCTGATCACCCACGTCGGGCTTCATACGTTCGTTGATCCACGCCAGGGCGGTGGTCGCCAGAGCGAGCGGGCCACCGAGCAGCTGGTCGAGGTGATCACGCTTGACGGCCGGGAGTGGCTGTTCTACCGGCCTTTCAAGGTCGACATCGCGTTCCTCCGCGGCACCACCGCGGACGAGGACGGCAATGTCACGATGGAGCAGGAGGCGGTCTTCGGCGAGATGACCTCGATGGCCCAGGCGACACGTCGGGCGGGAGGCGTCGTCGTGGTCCAGGTGAGGCGCCTCGCAAAGCGCGGGACCCTGCCTCCCAAGCTCGTGAAGATCCCGGGCATCCTGGTCGATATCGTCGTGGTCGATCCCGACTCTTGGCAGACGTACGAGACGAAGTACAGCCCCGCCTACGCGGGTGAGCTGCGCGTGCCGGTCTCCGAGATCACCCCTCTGCCGTTCGGGCCGCGCAAGGTCATCGCGCGGCGCGCCGCGATGGAGCTTTACCCGGGTGCTGTGTGCAACCTCGGCTCGGGCATCTCGACCGGCATCGCGACGGTCGCGGCAGAGGAGGGAATCGTCGACGAGGTGACCCTCACCAACGAGCAGGGACTCATCGGCGGGGCACCCGCGAGCGGCAACGACGCCGGCTCGTCCACCAACTACGTCGCGATGATCGACCAGCCGTACCAGTTCGATTTCTACGACGGTGGCGGGCTGGACCTCGCCTTCCTCTCATTCGCGGAGGCCGGCCCGGACGGGTCGGTCAACGTGAGCCGGTTCGGCGGCCGCGTGATCGGCTTCGGTGGCTTCATCAACATCAGCCAGAACGCCCGCAAGCTCGTCTTCGGCGGGACGTTCACCGCCGGGGGGCTCGAAGTGGCCTGGCCGGACGGCCGGACCCGGATCATCCGGGAGGGCCGCAACGCGAAGTTCGTCGCGGAGCTGGAGCAGATCAGCTACAACGGTCCGTATGGACGCGAGAACGGTCAGGAGGTCGTGTACGTCACCGAGCGCGCCGTCTTCCAGGGTGGCCACGACGGTCTCGAGCTGATCGAGATCGCCCAGGGCGTCGACCTCGAGCGCGATGTCCTCGCACAGATGGGGTTCCGACCCCGCATCTCGCCGGGCCTGCACGAGATGGACGCCCGACTGTTCCTCGAGCAGCCGATGGGCCTGCACGACGAGATCCATCGTCGCCCTCGACGGCCCCTGCCCGAGCGCCTGCGCCGCGCCTTTTCGAGGCCCGGCGCCCAGGAGGAGGCGACAGCATGAGCGTCCCGCCGTTCGCGCACGTCGAGAGCGAGTCGGTCGAGGTCTCGCGTCCCGCCGAGGGCGTCGCGCTGATCAGGATCGGCTCCGAGCCGCTGGGCGTGCTCCGGCAGGGCGTCAAGCGCGCCCTGTTCGCCGCGCTCGCTCGGCTCGAGTCCGACGCGACCGTCCGCTGCCTGATCGTGACCGGGAATGGTCGCGCGTTCTCGGTCGGCTCGGACGTCCGCGAGTTCCAACGTGACGCCGCCTGGCAGTCCCAGGCGGCCACGAACGATCAGGGCTTCAACATGGCGATCGAGCACTCGCGGTTGCCCGTGATCGCGATGTGCAACGGGTTGACCCTGGGGGGTGGGAACGAGCTCGCCATCGCCTGCGACCTCCGGTTCGGGGCGCGGTCGGCGCGCTTCGGGTTCCCGGAGGTCCGGGTCGCAGCGTTCGCATCGGCCGGCGGGACGCAGCGGCTGCCGATGCTCATCGGCGCCGGCCGCGCGATGGACCTGCTGCTGACCGGACGGATCGTCGACGCTGAGGAGGCGCTCGCCATCGGCCTGATCGATTTCCTCGTCGAGGATGAGGAGCTCGAAGGGCGGACACTCACGCTCGCGACCGAGCTCGCAGCGCTGCCCGCGGATGCCGTCCACATCACCAAGCGTTGCGTGACCACCGGCCTGCGGGAGGGTAGGGCCGCCGGTCACGCCCTCGAGGACCAGCTGACGGTCGAGCTGGGCCTGACCGAGGACGCCGCCGAGGGCCAGGCCGCATTCCTCGAAAAGCGTGTGCCACGCTTCAACCGCGCCGCCAGGCGCGATCCGGCCGGCGCGTAGACGGCCTGACCGATGTCCCGACTCGACGGACGGGTCGTCATCATCACCGGCTCGGCGCGCGGCATCGGTCGCGCGTTCGCCGTCCGCTGTGCTGCCGAGGGCGCAAGCGTCGTCGTCGCGGACATCGATACTGACGGCGCCCACGAGGTCGCGGCGGCCATCACCGCGGATGGCGGAACGGCGTTCGCCATCGGAGTGGACATCGGGCGGTTCGATTCCGCCGCCGCGATGGTCCAGGCAGCGCTCGAGCGCTTCGGCCGCCTCGACGTTCTCGTCAACAACGCGGCGATGATGGCCGACGTATCGCGGCGACCGTTCGACGAGATCCCCGAGAGCGAGTGGGACGCGATGATGGCCGTGAACGTGCGGGGCACGTGGAACTGCTGCCGGGCCGCCGTCGGGCCGATGCGACGCCAGGCCTCCGGCTCGATCGTAAACGTCGCGTCCGACACGATCCTCTTCGGCGTCCCGGGGCTGCTCCACTATGTCGCCTCGAAAGGTGCCATCGCCGCGATGACGCGTTCGCTGGCTCGCGAGCTCGGCGGGGACGGGATCCGCGTCAACACCCTCGCACCAGGATTCACGGAGACCGAGGCCGCCCTCGCTCAGGAGGCGGGAGTCGCGGCCGTGCGCGTCCAGGGCCGCGCCCTCAAGCGGACCGAAGTGCCGGAGGATCTCACCGGCACCCTCGTCTACCTGGCCTCCAGCGACTCGGATTTCGTGACCGGCCAATTCATCGCCGTCAATGGCGGCTACGCGCTGCACTAGGCGGGTCGCCGCAGAAGGAGATCGTCATGCCGAAGGTCGGCATCCTGCACACCAGCTTCGTCTTCGTGACCGTCGACCCGGTCTTCCGCGACCTGTTCTCCAAGCTGATGCCGGATGTCGAGGTCATCGACTTCGTCGACAGCGATGTCCTCGCGCGGGTGCGAGCGGACGGGGGCATCACGCCCTCGAGCGCGGAGCGCATGCGCCTCCTGGCGCTTGCCGCTGAAGCCGCCGGGGTCGACCTGATCTTCTCGGCCTGCTCGTCGCTCGGGCCGGCCCTCGACGACGCACGACGGTCCGTGCATGTCCCGATTGTCAAGGTCGACGAGGCGATGGCGGAGCAGGCCGTCCTCGCCGGGAGCCGGATCGGCGTGCTCGCGACCGTCCCGACGACGCTCCGACCCACGTCCGATCTGGTCCGTCGGGCGGCGGCACTCCGGGGCCGTCAGGTCGAGGCGACCGAGCGGCTCTGCGAGGGAGCGTTCGACCTGCTCATGGCCGGTGACCGGGCGGCCCACGACGCCAAAGTGCTCGCAGGAGCACAGGACCTCGCCCGGACCTGCGACGTCATCGTCCTCGCCCAGGCCTCGATGGCACGGCTCGCACCGATGCTCGCGGAACGCACCGGCAGGCCCGTGCTGGCGAGTCCGCAGTCGGGCGTCGAGGATGTCCGCCGGCGATTGCTCGAGCTCAACAGGACGGACACCACGGCGGCGAGCACCACGGCGGCGACCCGGAGGACACCAGGCTGAGCCCGCGAACCTTCGTGGCCGGCTCACGCCGCCGGGACGTCGCGTCCAGCAGGATCCCGTGACGCGCATCGCGGTCATCCCGGGCGACGGCGTCGGACCGGAGGTGACGCAGGAGGCCGAGCGCGTGCTCGCGGCGGTCGCCGCGCTCGACCCGGACGTGAGCCTGTCGTTCGAGCACTTCCCGTGGGGCAGCGACTTCTATTTCGAGACGGGCCGGATGATGCCCGACGACGCGCTCGACACCCTTCGAGGCTTCGATGTCGTCCTGTTCGGCGCCGTCGGCGACCCAAGGATCCCGGACCACGTGACGCTGCGGAACATGATCCTGCGCATCCGGTTCGGGTTCGACCTGTACGTCAACCTGCGGCCCGCTCGGCTGCTCCGTGGCGTTCAGTCGCCGCTCGGCGGGGTCACGCCCCGGGACATCGACATGCTGTTCGTCCGCGAAGGGACCGAGGGGGAGTACGCCGGGGCAGGCTCCTGGCTCTTCCCGGGTACGGAGCGGGAGGTGGCGCTCCAGACGGCCGTGTTCTCACGGCGCGGCGTCGAGCGCGTCGTGCGCTGGGCCTTCGAGCTCGCGCTCCGGGAAGGGCGCCCGCTGACGAGCGTGAGCAAGGGCAATGCGCTCGAGTACTCGGCGGTGCTGTGGGACCACGTATTCGATGAGCTCGCCGCCGAGTATCCGACGGTCGCGACGTCACGGCTCCTGGTCGATGCCGCGGCGATGTTCATGGTCCGCGAGCCGGCGCGGTTCGGCGTGGTCGTGGCCTCGAACCTGTTCGCGGACATCCTCACGGACCTGAGCGCGGGGATCATGGGCGGCATAGGTCTCGCTCCCAGTGCGAGCATCGATCCATCGGGTCGCTTCCCGGCCGTGTTCGAGCCCGTCCACGGGTCCGCTCCCGACATCGCCGGACGGGGCATCGCGAACCCGGCGGGGTCGATCTGGAGCGCAGGGCTCCTGCTCGACCACATCGGCCATCCGGGCTGGGGGCGCCAGGTGGTCGATGCGATCGAGTCCGCGATCGCGGACGCCGGTGTGCGCACCCTCGATCAGGGCGGGACCGCGTCGACGGAGGCCTTCGGGCGAGCAGTCGTCGCGGGCCTCCGGCCACCCACCTGATGGCGTCGTCGCGGCCGCCAATGATCACGTGCCGGGCAAGCCGGTGAACCCGACCGGGGTCCCGGCGGACGCGCTCGACCGGCTGCCGACGCCCTGCCTCTTCGTGGACCTCGCGGCGGCAGACCGGAACATCGAGCGTGCGGCGGCGCTGTGCCGTGCCGGCGGCGTGTCCCTCCGCCCCCACTTCAAGGCCCACAAGAGCACGAGGCTCATGCGCCGCCAGCTTGCCGCGGGGGCGACGTCCGGCGTGACCTGCCAGACGGCCGCCGAGGCGCTGATCCTGGCGGAGGCCGGCTTCGACGACATCCTCGTCGCGAACGAGATCGTCGATCCGACGGCGCTCGACCAGCTCGGCCGCGCCGCGCGGCTGGCGTCCGTGACGGTGGCCGTCGATGCGCTCGTCCATGTCGCCCTGCTGGAGCGGTCCGCGCGGACCGCCGGCGTGCGGTTCAAGGTCGTCATCGAGCTCGATGTCGGGATCGGTCGGTGCGGACTTCCGATCGACAGCGAGGCGCTCCTGCCGATCGCCCGCGCCATCTCGTTGTCGCCGATGCTCGAGCTCCGTGGCCTCCAGGCATACGAGGGCCATCTCCAGATGCGCGAGGATCGCGAGGTCCGCCGGACGATGTTGTGGCAGGTGTACGCCCAGGTCCGCCACGAGCGCAGCCGCCTGGAGGACGCCGGGATCCCGTGCAAGCTGGTGTCCGGCGGCGGAACGGGCACGCTCGATCTCGCCGCCGAGGCTGGCGTGGTCGACGAGATCCAAGCCGGATCGTATGTGCTGTTGGACGCCAGGTACGCGTCGCTCGATCTCCCGTTCGAGTCGGCACTTTTCGTGGCGGCGCGCGTGATCAGCCGCCGGGGCCTGGATTCGGGGGTGCTGGACGTCGGCCTCAAGGAGCTCTCGGCGGAGTTCGGGATGCCGAGCTCGCCGGACCCGGACGTCAGCGTCATCGGCCTCGCCGACGAGCACGCACGGATCACGATCCGCTCCGGCGAGGTGCCGCGAATCGGTGATGTGGTCGTGCTCGTGCCGAGGCACATCGACCCGACCGTGAACCTGCACGACGCGCTGTTCGTCTGGCAGGGAGGTTCGGACTTCGAACGATGGGCGGTGGATGGACGGCGCACGATGCTGGCGGAGCCCTTCGTCGCGCGTTGAGCCTGGGGATGATCCCGACGGGCCGCAGAGCGTCCTGGCAGGACGCCGTCAGGACGCGACGGTGTCGACCGAGTACTGGATCTCCCGGAAGCGGTGGGCCAGCGCGCGGGCCAGCGGCGCGACCTGCTCCGGGTCCTCGCCCCGCAGAACGCGCGCGATCAGCGCGGCAATCTCCCCCATGTCCGCCGCCACCGCGCCGCGGCGCGTGACTTCCTGGCTGCCGAGCCGGATGGCCTGGCCGCCCAGGGCGGCAGGGAGGGGCACGGCGGTGGTGATGATGCCCGCCGCCTCGAGCGCGACCGTCCAGGCGCGGGCCTCCTGGCTCGGATCGGGGATCGCCAGGAGCGTGTGCGACGCCGTCCAGCCCCGGTCGGCGGCGACCATGCGCACGCCACGTTCGGAGAGCTGCTCCCCGAGTGCCCGCGCATTCCCGATGACGGCGCCGGCGTAGTCGCGCCCCCAGCGCTCCATTTCGGCGAGCGCGATCGCCATCGCCGGCATGCGCGAAACATGGTGGTTGGTGACCAACGCCGGATAGACGCCGACGCTGGCCCGTTCGATCAGCTCCTGATCGTTGCCGTAGATGATCCCGCCCTGAGGGCCCGGAAAGGTCTTGTGGGTGCTTCCGAACACGATGTCGGCACCTTCGGCGAGCGGGTCCTGGAAGCGACCGCCGGCCATGAGCCCCAGCACGTGGGAGGCGTCGTAGAGAATGAGCCCTCCTCGTTGGTGTACGGCCTCGGCCAGCGCCCCGACCGGGTGCGGGAACAGGAAGTAGCTCGAACCGAGGATGACGAAGCGCGGTTCGAGCCGTTCCACCTGCTCCAGGGCCCGATCGACGTCGATGTTGTAGGCGATCGGGTCGAACGCCAGGTCGTGGACCTCGAGGTCGAACAGCGGCAGCACGACCATGCGCCCGGCCACCTGATGCCCGCCGTCGGCTCGGGTCAGCTCAAGGACCCGGTCTCCGCGGGCCGCCAGCCCAGCGACGATGGCGGCCCCGGCCACCTGCCCGGAGATCGCACGAAGCTCCACCTGCCGGGCGTGGAACACGCGCTTGACCTGCCGGTCGACACGATCCTCGATCTGCTCCACGAAGTGCGTGCCCCGATACGTCCGAGCGGCCCGATCCCGTCCGAGATAGTTCGCGTAGCGTTGCTCGAGGTCGCTCGAACGGACCCGCAGGACGGACGGACTGAACGCGTTCTCGCTCGCGATGAGGTTCAGGCAGTCGGCGCGCCACGCCTCGTGTTGGCGGAGCAGCTCGAGCGTCTCGTGGTACTCCGCCGCCAACCCCCGGGCATCGCCGTCGCCGTCCGGGGCGCGACCGTCGGACGTCATCCCGGCCGGCTGGCCCCCGCCGCGTTGAGCCGCCAGATGCGGGCCGCGTTTTCGTCCATCTGGGCCTGCGCGGTCGCGTCGAGGAATGGGAGGACCGCGGGCCAGTGCACGGCACGGCGATAGTCGGTCCGGTCCACGACGAGCGGGTAGTCCGTCCCGAAAACGAGGCGGCCGGGTGTCACGAGCTCGACGAGACGCTCGTAGTGCGGCCACAGGTCTCGGAATGGATACTCCTCGTCGCTATCCTGCCCTGCGGTGATGAGCTTGAAGTACACGTTCGGGTGGTCTCGCAGCACGCCGAGACGGTCCGCCGACCGCGGGTCGTGATAGCCGGTCTTGCCGATGTAATCGACGACGAACGTACAGGCCGGCCTGGCGACGGCGAGCCGGCCGATCGCACCTGCCTGGTCCGGGCGTAGCTGGAACGACACGCTCACGTCGAGCTCCTCGACGGCATCCCACAGTCCGCCTCGGTCGATGAGCCAGTCCGGCTCGTCCGGCTGGGCGATCACGTTGATGCGGAGGCCACGGCAGCCACCCTCGCGGCACCACCTGCGCAAGGCGTCGCCCGCCGTCGCCGACCTCGGGTCGACCAGGCAGATCCCGGCGAACCGCTCCGGAGCGAGCCGTAGCGCGTCGACCAGGTAACGGTTGTCCCAGCCGTACGTGCTCGGCTGGATGAGCACCGCCATCTCGACGCCGGCGTCGTCCATTTCCTCGATGAACCGCTCGACCGTTGCCGCCTGCGTCGGGATGGGCACGTGAGCGAGCGTCTGCTGCCACGGGTAGTGAGCCGCGTCGAGCGACCAGACGTGGACGTGGGTGTCGATCCGCATCAATACCACCGGCTCTTGTCGACTTCGTTGAGCAGCGGGCGGCCTTCGCTGAAGCGAGTGAGGTTCTCGATCAGCACCGTGAGGTAGCGTCCGGCGACGCTCGGCGCATACCCGGCAGTGTGGGGCGTGATGATGACGTTTTCCATGGCCCACAGCGGGTGATCGCGCGGCAGCGGCTCGATCTCGAATACGTCGAGTGCCGCCCCCGCGAACGTCCCGGCGCGGAGCGCCGCGACGAGATCGTCGAGGACCACGACCGCCCCGCGTCCGACGTTGATGAAGTAGCCGTCGGGACGCATGTGCGCGAACCGGTCGCGATCGAAGAGGCCGACCGTCTCGGGTGTCTGCGGGAGCGTGACAACGACATAGTCGGAACGCTCGAGGACGTCGTCGAGTCGGTCCGGCGGGACGATCTCGCTGACTCCCGAGGCCTGGAGCCCCGGCTGAGCGTCAACCGCGAGGACCATCATCTCGAAGGCCGCAGCACGGCGCGCGACCTCCCGGCCGATCTCACCGAGGCCGATGATTCCCATGCTTGCCCCGGCCACGTCACGCGTCGCCCGGTCGATCGCGGTGACCGTGCCGGGCCCGGTCGCGAAGCTCGAACGCTCCTTCTCGCCGCCGAGTGGCGCCCAAATCGCTCGCTCCTGCAGCCGTACGTACTGGTGGAGATTGCGGGCAAAGCTCAGGACGTAGCCCATGACCTGCTCGGCGATTGGCTTGCGATGGATGCCCCGCATGTTGGTGAGCGTGGCGGGGTGAGCCTGGAGCGCCGGGAAAAGGTAGTGCTCGAGACTGGCGGTCGGTGATTGGATCCAGCGCAGCCGCGTCGCGGCCGCGAGGATCGCGGGCGTCATCTTGCCGAAGAACGCGTCGGCCTCACCGACCGTCGCGATCGCGGACGCTTCGTCGGGCGCATCGACGACGTCGACGCCCGGGACGGCGGCGCGGACCCGGCCGAGCCGTTCGTCGGCCAGTCCGGGGTAGATCACGAGGCGCATCGGACCGCCCCCATCGGCTAAAAAATCCGTGGACATGACGACGCGGCTCGTCCTGAAGAACGAGCCGCGCCGCGCGTACTGCTACGGAGCGACGGTGTAGAGGTCGACCTGCCAGCCGGCGGCCGTCGGGACGTACGTCCCGACGCCGTTGCGGACAGCGACGCTGTAGACGGGCTGCAGGAGGACCTGCAGCACGCCCACGTCAGCCATCATCTTCTGGTACTGGACGTACAGGGAATCCCGGGTCGCGGGATCCTTCTCGCCATCCGCCTTCGTGACGAGGTCGACGATGTCCTGGGGTGGCGTCCAGCGGACACGCTTGGCAACGCGCTGGACGGTTGGGTCGGCCCACAGAGCCGGGTCCATCGCGTCCGGGTTCCAGAACGTCAGGACCGACTCGAGCTCGGCCGCACGGTAACTCGTCCGAAGCGCACTCTGCTGCATCGGATTGAGCTCGGCGGTGATCCCGACGCGAGCGAGGTCCGACTTCACCTTCTGAGCGACGGTGTCGTAGCCGATCCCCGCAACCGAGGCACCGGTCCCGTACGAGAGCTTGAACGAGAACCCACTCGGCAGCCCGGCCTGGGTGAGCAGCTGCTTCGCCTTGTCGAGGTCCTGGTGATAGCCGAACTGCTGGTTGAGGTCGGCGGTCGAACCGCCCATGCCGACGGGGATGAACGACAGTGGACGCGTGGCGTCACCGCCCAGGAGACCCTGGATGATCCCGTCATAGTCGATCGCGTACAGCACGGCTTGGCGTGCGGCCTTGTTGCCGAGCGCCGAGTTGAGCCCGCCGTCCGCGGTGAGGGTCATGTAGAGGTAGTCGACGCTCGGGTTCTTGACGATCTTGACATTGGCGTCGGTCTTGAGCGTCTGGATCTGGTCGAACGTCAGGTTGAGGGCGACGTCGAGGTCGCCCCGCTGGAGCTGGAGGAGCTGGGTCGCGCTGTCCGGGACATGCCGGATGATGACCTTCTGGAACGGGGCTGGAGCCCGCCAGTAGGTGGCATTCCGGGCGAGGTCGATCTCGCCGTTCCGAGTCCAGGCGGTCAGCGTGTACGGGCCGGTGCCCGCGGAGTTCGACTCGAGCCACGATGTCGCCTTGTCGGTCGTGTCCGCGCCCGGCTCGCTCACCGCACCGTGCTCCTTGGCGACCTTAGAATCCAGGACGCCGAAGTTGGGAGCAATGAGCCACGGGAGGAGTGGCTGGTTGGCATCGACCATCGTGATCTTGACCGTCGCCGCATCGACCGCGGTGACCGTCTCGATGTTGTCCGCGAGCGCGCTCGCGTCGACCTTGAGGTTCTTCAGTCGGTCGTAGGTGAACTTGACGTCATCCGCCGTCATCGCATTGCCGCTCGAGAACTTGACATCGGTCCGCAGATGGAACGTCCACGACTTCCCGCCATCCGTCCGCTCCCAGCTGGTCGCGAGCAGTGGCTTGAGGTCGACGTAATTCCCCGGATCCATCGTCACGAGCGTCTCGTAGATCGCGTGGAGCGGGATCGGGCTGGTGAGCGTGAAGCCCTTGCCCGGATCGAGTGAGTTGAGGTCCGAGATGTCAACGCCGAGCGCGAGCACCGCCTTTGCCGGAGCCACCGACCCGCCCGGGGTAGCTGGGGCGCTGGAGGAGCCCGGACTCGTCGAGGCCGTCGGTGCCTGCGCGCTGCACGCCGTTGCGAGCAAGGCGACGAGGATCGATCCGACTACAGCGCGTGCGGCTTGACCGCGCGCCCATCCCTTGTCTCCCGCCATGTCGTCGAGCCTCCTGCATGGGAATTGGCCGGGCGTCGAGTCCGGCACCGCTAGCGCCCGCAACTGTACCGGACACGGAGGGTTAAAGAAAGGGCTTTCTCACGGGAGCCGAGGACGCCGCGAGCCGCCCCACACGGCCACCCGGCCGGCCGCGTCGGGCTACCGATACACGTACGGCAGGCGTGCCGCGAGGCCGACCGCGATCTCTTGCGGGATCGTGCCCGCCCGGATTGCCATCTCCTCGAGCGTCACCGCGTCGACCCTGTCCCGGCCGAGGAGCGTGAAGATGCTGTCACGACCCACGGCCGCGATATCGCTGACGTCGACGACGCACGAATCCATGCTGATCCGCCCCACGATCGAGGCCCGCGTCGCTTCAACGAGCACCTGGCCGCGCCCATCTCCGAGCGATCGCCGCAGGCCGTCGGCGTACCCGAGAGGGAGCGTCGCGAGCCGGCTCGGGCGCTCCGTAGTGAACGCGCCGGAGTAGCCCACACGAGTGCCGGCCGGGACCTCGGCCAGCCGGCCCGGCCGGGCCCGGACCGACATCGCGGGCCGCAGCGCGATCGGTGCGGCACCCAGGTGCTCCGTGAACTCGACCGGGACAGCGCCGTACAGGGACAGGCCGGGCCTCGCGAACTCGTACTGCCGCCCAACGCCGGCGAGCACTGCCGCAGAGCCCGCGACATGCCGCGGAGCGTCGATCCCGATACCTCGGAGCACGGCCACCGCCTCGTCGAAGCGGGCCAGCTGCGTCGCGGTCGCGAGCGCGTCGGCGCCGTCCGCGAAGTGCGTCCACACGCCCCGCACCGAGCCCGCGAGCCTCGACAGGGTTGGGCGCAGGCGGTCGAGCTCCTCGAGCCTCAGGCCCTGCCGCGTCATGCCGGTGTCGATCTTCAGCTGGAGTCGGAGCGCGCGACGCTCGGCCGCAGGCAGATGGGCAACCCATCCGACGCTCGCTTCGTCTCCGAGCGTCACCTCGAGCAGTGCATCCGCCGCGTCACCCAGTGCCCCGAGCGGCGGCGTATAGAGCACGACGATGTCGCGTCCGATGCCTGCAGCACGCAATGCCAAACCCTCGTCGACGGTCGCCACGCAGAGCAGTGCGTAGCCGGCGGACGCGAGCGCCCGCGCGACAGGGACCGCGCCGTGGCCGTACGCGTCCGCCTTGACGACCGGCCCGATGCGGGAAGCGCCGCCCGCCCAATCCGCAAGGGCATGAGCGTTGGCGACGACCGCGCCGAGGTCGACCTCGACCCATGCGTCCCGGTGCGCGATCGTGCGAGCGTCGGCTTGGGGGGCCATCGAGACCTCGGCGTCCCGGCCCGGACGGCCGGTGGCCCGGACGGGAGGTGGCCCGGACGACGCTATGATGCCCGACCGTCAGGCTTGGCATTCCCCACCGAGCGATGCCCGGCGGTGAATGCAGGGAGCGCGGCTACAATCCTTCTCACCCTGAGGCCCAATCCGAAGTCCGGATCGGGACCGGGACGAGCCCGAGCCCGAGCCGAGCTCCCGAGGTGACTCGCGTGCCGAACCAGGATCCTGCGCGTCGCGCCGTCGTGACGGCCATGGGCGCGATCACGCCCATTGGCAACGATGCCGGGACCTACTGGACGAACCTCATCGCCGGGGTCTCGGGGGCGGGCCCGATCACGAGCTTCGACACGACCGGCCACGACGTCCGGATCGCCGCCGAGGTGAAGGACTTCGACCCGACCGTCGCGATGGACCGGAAGATGGCCCGCCGGATGAGCCGCTTCGTCCATTTTGGCGTCGCCGCGGCGACCGAGGCGGTCGCGAATTCCGGCCTCGATTTCACGACGTGGAGCCCCGAGGCGCGCGACCGCGCCGCCGTGGTCGTGAACACCGGCGGCGGCGGCATGGAGGAGGTCGTCGGCGGGGCGTACACGCTCCGCGACAAGGGCCCCGGCCAGGTCAGCCCGTTCGCGATCCCCGCGCTATCCGGCAGCATGGCCGCCGCGCAGGTCTCGATGAAGTACCGGCTCACGGGGCCGGTGATCACCCAGGTCGCGGCCTGCGCCTCGGGGGTCATCGCCTACCAGGACGCGCTCCGGCTCATTGCCTCGGGCGAGTGCGATCTCGTCCTCGCCGGCGGATCGGAGGCGCCGTTGCTGCCGATGGCGTTCGCGGCGCTCGGCAACATGGGCGCGCTCTCGAAACGCAACGACGATCCGCAGGGCGCATCGCGGCCATTCGACCGGACCCGCGACGGCTTCGTGTTCGGCGAAGGCGCGGGCATCATGATCATCGAGTCTGCGCAGCACGCGCTCGAGCGTGGCGCGACGATTCTCGCCGAGCTCATCGGCGCGGCGATGACCGCCGACGCGTATCACATCTCGGCCCCGGACCCGACAGGCCGCGGCGCCTCGATGGCGATCTCAAAGGCGATGCGATCCGCGGGCGTCGGACCCACCGACATCGATTACATCGTCGCCCACGGCACGTCGACGCCGCTCAACGACGCGACCGAGACGAAGGCCATCAAGTCCGCGTTCGGCGACCGGGCGAAGCAGATCCCGGTCTCATCGCCGAAATCGATGGTCGGCCACACGCTCGGCGCCGCCGGGGCCCTGTCTGCGATCGCCGCGGTCGGCGCGATCCGAGACGGCGTGCTGCCGCCGACGATCAACTACCACGAGCAGGACCCCGACTGCGACCTCGACTACATCCCGAACGTGAAGCGCGAAGCCGCGGTCGATACGGTGATGATCAACGGCTTCGGCTTCGGCGGCCAGAACGCGGTCGCGATCTTCCGCCGCTTCGCGGAGTAGCGCGGAAACCTCAGGCCCCGACCGACTTGCCCTCGAAGGCCTCGATCGAGGCGCGCCAGTCGGCCGGCACCGGGATCGGTCGATCCGCGCGATAGTCGTACGACACGAGCACGGAGTCCGCGAGCGCGACGAGCCGAGCCCGGCCGTAGCGCGATTCGGGCGCCGTGATCCGATGGACCATCGAGAAGCTCGAGCGGCCGATCCGCTCGATTCGCGACTCGACTTCAAGCGTCTCGCCGTAGAAGGCCTGGCTCCGGTACGTGACCCGAACCTCCGCGAGGATCATCCCCTCCTCGGCACCGTGGACGCCGAGGGGCAGCGGCTCACCGATGACCTGCTCGTAATAGGCGACCCGGGCGATCTCGACATACGTCAGGTAGGAGGCGTTGTTGACGTGGCCCATCGCGTCGGTGTCGGCGAGGCGGACCTCGACCTGGTGGGTATGGGCGAAGTCGCCCGGGATGTCGCGAGGATCGGCCGGCACCTGGAGCCGAGTTCGAGGTTCGCCGGTCACGCCGCCACCGGCTGGAAGCGCTCGATCCGGTTCACGCAGGACGCGCAGGCCATGCCCTCGACGGGCAGCTCGATCGTGGGCGTCCCGGTGGTCGTCGTCATACTCCCGGGGAGTATAGCATCGCCCTATCCTCCACCGGTGCCAACACCGGTCGCAATCGTCGCAGTCGCCCCCGGACCGCAAGGGCCGATCCATCTTGCCGCAACGGATCGGGGCATCGTCGCCATCGACCTCTTGACGCCCACCGACGAGTTCCTCATGGGCCTCGAACGGCGCCTCGGTATGCGACCGGTACGCGTCGGAGGCCTGGCGTCTGCCGCGGCCGGACCCGTGGCAGGTGTGGCCCGGGGCGCACCAGCAGCCGAGCACCTGCGGATTGCCGAGCTGGCCGTGGCGCGCTTCTTCGACGGCGATCCTGAGGCGTTCGCCGGCCTGTCGCTCGATCTCGACGACCGGCCGGCGTGGGACCGAAGCGTCCTCGGTGCGGTGGCCGGCCTGCCACGCGGCACGACCGTGAGCTACGGCGAGATCGCCCGGCGCATCGGTCGGCCGGGCGCCTCGCGGGCGGTCGGTGGCGCCGTCGGCCGGAACCCGATCCCCCTCGCGATCCCGTGCCATCGGGTCATCGCCGGCGACGGGACGCTTGGCGGCTACGGCGGCGGTTGGTGGGGCAGCCGTGAGGAGCGGCTCGCGCTGAAGCGCGACCTGCTCAGGAGGGAGGGCGTCCGGCTGCCGAACGGGCCTTCGAACGGCCGTGACGCCCGCTAGACTGCGCCGGAGTCGCCCCGCCACCTGACCCTCAGGAGCTCGACCCTTGAGTCAAGCCGCCGCGGCCCCGTCGATGTTCGGGATCTTCAGGAAACGCGACTTCAGCCTGATGTGGACCGCCCAGCTCGTGTCCACGATCGGCTCCTCGCTGACGGACCTCGCGGCGGCGATCCTCGTCTTCCGGGTCACGAACTCCGCCCTGAGCGTCGGGCTCACCCTGCTCGTCACGGCCCTGCCGACCCTGTTCGTCGGGCTGTTCGCCGGGGTCTTCGTCGATCGCTTCAACCGCAAGCGGATCCTCCTGGCCTCGGACCTCCTTCGGGGCCTGCTCGTGCTCTCGATCCCGTTTGTCGTCAACCAGTTCGGGCTCATCGGGCTGTACGTCGTGATCTTCCTCGCCGCGACGGTCAAGCAGTTCTTCGACCCGGCCTGGGAGAGCGTCCTGCCCGAGATCGCCACGGAAGAGGAGCTCGCGTCCGCGAACTCCTTCCTCTCAATCAGCTCGTTCGGGTCCACCGCGGTCGGCTTCGCCCTCGCCGGCCTCCTCTCGGGCCTCGACCAGCACAAGATCGAGCTGCCGTTCTACATCGACGGGCTGACGTTCTTCTTCTCGTTCGCGCTCGTGTTCCTCGTCCGGGTCCCGGCCCACGCCGCAGCCGTCGAGAGCACGAGCGTTGGCGTCGTCATCGACAACCTCCGCGACGGGATGAAGACCCTGTGGAGCATCCCCATCCTCAGGTCCCTGTTCCTGGCCAGCATGCCGGTCTTCCTCTCGTTCGGGCTCTGGAACGTGCTGCTCCTGCCGATGGCGATCCGAGTCCTCCACGCGACCGAGTTCGAATACGGCCTCCAGGAGGGCCTGACCTCGGTCGGCTTCGTCATTGGGGCCCTGCTCATGGCGAAGATCTTCGAGCGGCTCGCCGAAGGCGAATGGATGGTCCTCGGGCTGCTCGGCATGGGGATCTTCGGGGTGCTGTACGGGCTTGCCCCGAACATCGAGGTCGCGATCGTCATCGTGATGATCAGCGGATTCCTCAACGCGCCCGCGGGCATCGCCCGTCGGACGATCCTCCAGCGCCACACGCCGCGGGAGATGCGCGGCCGGGTGTTCTCGGCCTTCTTCGTCTCGCGCGACGTGGCGTTTCTCATCGGCATGGCCGGCGCCGGGCTTGCCGACATCCTGGATGTCCGCGCCCTCATCGTCACCGCCTCCCTCGTGCTGATGGGCGCGGGCGCGCTTCACCAGCTCCTGCCCGGGATCGGCCGCCCGGCAGCGGAGTGGCGACGCGCGCTCCAACTGCTCCGAACCGCGCCGCAGGCACCGACACTGGCTGCCGGACGAGCGGCCGTCATGCTGGACCTCGACAAGCTGATCGACGTCCTGCCCGAGCTCGGCGCCCTCGCGGTCCGTCGTCGAACGGCGTTCCTGTCCGGGGCGACGGTGTCGAAGGCCGACGCCGGCACGGCCATCGTCAAGGTCGGCGACGCCGGCGACTCGGCCTTCTTCATCCTGGGCGGGCACGCGGTGGCGGGTATCCCGACCGAGGACGGGAACCTTCGGGCGCTCTCGTCGATGGGCCCGGGCGACTTCTTCGGCGAGATCGCGGCCATCACGGGCAGCCCCCGGACCGCGAACGTCATCGCCGATGAGCCAACCGAGCTGCTGCAGGTTCCGGGCGCGACCCTCAAGTCGGTAATGGACGTGCCGGAGATCGACTCGCTCATCACCTCGAAGCTGTCGGAGCGCCTGACGCGAACGAGCAATGCCGACCTGGTCCGGCTCGCCGGCCTCGACCAGCGCGACCTGAAGGACCTGCGGCGTCGCACCCGAGTCCCGCGACCATCGGCGTCGACCGAAGGCCCGGCCGCGCCGGTTGCTTCCCAGTCCTGACGCCTGTCGCGTTCGTGACAGCGGCGTCGTCCCGCAAAGGCTTCCATTCGGGGAGCGCGAGGCAGTAGGATCGCGTCAGCAACCGGGCAACAGGGAAAGGGACTCGATGAAGAAGCAGCTTCCGCGCGAGGGAATCATCGGCCGTCGGGGACCCGGCGAGCAGGACATCCCGGACTTCGGGCCTGACGTCGAGGGTCACGGCATCGGCGACTCGAGCACTCGCCCGTTCGATCAGGGCATTCCGGGCGCCCCGGGATCCGATGGGATCCTCGGACTCCCGCGAACCGGCGGCGAGCTCACCGAGGACGAGGGCAAGGACAGCATCTAGCCAGGCGGCCTCAGGCCGGGCTCAGACCAGATCACGATGGCGTCGTCCAGGACGGCGCCATCGCCACGTCCGGGACCGATCAGGACCGGCCAGGCTCCGGATCGTTGGCCGTGGCGGCCAGGATCGCCTTCGTCTCGAACGGGCTGATACCCGGGTGGCGAGCCCGGATGAGAGTCGCGATGCCGGCGATGTGGGGGGCCGCGAAGCTGTTTCCGGTCACGGTCGATCGGCCGCCCCGCCAGGCGACGTCCACGTCGAGGCCGTACGCCCCGAACTCGACCGGCGGCGACGGGTTGTAGAACCAGACCTCCGGATCGCGGACGTCGTGGGCCGCGACCGACACGACCGCCGCGAACAGCGATGGATACGAGGGCCCGGGAACGTTGTTCGCCGCCGACACGAGCAGCGTGTTGGCGAAATACGCCCGGTCCGCGAGGGCATGGAAGTCGGCGAACAGGGCCTCGCTCTTCGATGACAGGCTGAGGTTCACGACCGAGACGCCCTGGTCGATCGCCCAATCGAGCGCGGCGAGGAACGCGATGCCCTTGCCTCGGTTGTCCGGTCCGAGGACGCGGATCGACAGGAGCTCCGCGCCGGACGCCAGGCCGTGGATGATCCCCGCTGCGGCCGTCCCGTGGCCGACGACATCGGTCCCGTCGTCCTCGACGATCTCCGGATCCTCTCCCGCGAGCTCCACGCGAACCGATCGCCCGAGCCGCCCGCCAATCGCGGGGTGGCCTCGCTCGATCCCCGAATCGATCACCGCGACGGTCAGGCCGGTCCCGTCGACACCACCGAAAGCGGCCTCGCGATCGAGCCGGCCGAAGGGTCGCTCACGATCCAGGCCAGGACGGTTGGCCTCTGCGAACGCTTCGGACCAGGCGGGCATCGCGACCGCCGAAGCCCCAGCCTGGAACGGCCGCTCGCTCATCGCCTTCGCCTCCTCACCGGCGCGGGGCCCGGCGATAGCGCCCGGTCGCGGGCTGGGCCCGTCGAGCGAGCGCGTCCAGGATGTCGGCGACGAGCTCCGCCTGCTCGGGGGCCGCCGTGCGGGCCCGGGCGACGGCGTCGGCGAGACGCCACACACCGGTGCCGGAGCCGCCGTCGCCCTCGGTGCTCTCGTCGTCGAGGCCGGCTGTCGCGGCCGACACCAGCTGCTCGATCGCGGACTCGTCGAGCCCGGCCGTGGCGGTCGGGCCCGATTCGAGGTCCGTCGGCGTGCCGGCGAGCGCCGTGAGCGCCGCCCGAAGGAGGCCGGCACCGTCGCGTTCGAGGCGCGTCGACCGGATCGCGACCGTGGCCTGCCGGGCGAAGACCGAGGCCGCTTCGAGATCGGCCAGGTCGAACGGCGCCCCATCCCGGCGGTCGAGGACCTCGAGCACGCCAATCGTGCCCGCCGCATCGGCCAGCGGGACCGCCAGGAGCGAGCGTGGCACATAACCCGTCTGCTCCGCGGCATCGCGGCGGAAGCGGGGATCGACCGTCGTCTCGCCGATCGCGAGCGGCTGGCCGCTGGAGTAGACGTAGCCGGCCACGCCCTCGCCGGGGTCGACGCTGAGGCCGACGACGCCCTGGCCGTGCTCGCCGGCGGCGACCCGGAACACGAGCTTCCCGATCCGGGGATCGAAGAGCGCAATCGATGCGGCCTCGGCGCGAATGAGCACGGCCGCCGCGTCCACGACCGAGCGCAGGATCGCCTCGCCCGCGGGCGCCTCCAGGCGCTCCGCCACCGCTGCCCGCGCCGCGACCGCGCGGACGGCCGCGAGCGCCGCCGCGCCAGCCGCGCCGTCGGGGTCCGAGCCGTCGTCCGAGCCGGGATCCGGCCCAGGTTTCGCGCCCAGGCCCGCGGCCGGGTCGCCGCTCATCGCTGGATCGAGCGCTCGAGGGCGGTCGGGTTCGGGATGACGAGCGCGTCGCGATGGAGCTCGATGAGGTGCTCGTCCACGAGATCGGCGAGGAGGCGGTTCACGGACTGGCGCGAGCCGCCGATCATCCCGGCCAGCTCCGACTGGGTGTACGGCCAGGGCAGACGCACGCTGCCATCGGCCGCCGGGCGAAGCCCGGTCGACTCCCTCAGGATCCGCCGGGCGAGGCGCCCGGGCAGGTCCAGGAAGTGGAGGTCCTGAACATGGGCGGTGATCGACCGGATCTCCCCGGCAAGCGAGGCGAACAGTGCGATCCGAAGTGACGAGTCCTTCTCGACCAGCTCAAGGAACGCGTCCCGTCGGAGGATGAGCGTCTCGGTCTTGCCCAGCGCCACGGCTGTCGCCGAGCGCGGCGCGCCGTCGAGGAGGGCCAGGGCACCGAAGAAGTCGCCCGGACGGAGCGTTGCGATGATCGCCGGCTCGCCGTCCTCGGCCGAGGGCAGGACGATCTTCACCGCGCCCTCGACGACGACGTGGAGGGAATCGCCGGGATCGTCCTGATGGAAGATCGTCTCGCCGCCGCGGTAGCGCCGCGCCCGCATCTGGTGGGCCACCGCCTCGAGATGGGCATCGTCGACCCCGGCGAACAGGCCGCACGCTCGCAGGCCGTCCAGGCCGACGCGGTTCTCGGGAACGACATTCATCCCGCGCATGCTAGCCGACCCCGGGAGGCGGTCGGGGGCGCGGCTAGACTCCGTCCATGGAAGGCCGTCCGTGTCCGACATGCGGGGAGGACAATCCGTCGACGGCCCGGCTGTGCGGCATGTGCGGGACCTCGCTGGTCCAGGACGAGGCGGCAGGTGAGGTCCGGCGGCTGATCACACTCGTGACGTCCGACCTCAAGGGCTCCACGGCGCTCGGCGAGCGCCTCGATCCGGAAGCCCTCCGGGAGGTCCTCAATCGCTATTTCTCGGTGATGCGCGTCGTGTTCGAGTCGCACGGCGGCACGATCGAGAAGATCATCGGCGACGCGATCGTGGCGGTGTTCGGCCTGCCGTTCCGGCGCGACGACGATCCGGTCCGGGCGCTCGAGGCGGCCGCCGAGACGCAGCGAGCCCTCGCGCTCCTCAACGACGAGCTCGAGCAGGGCTGGGATGTCCGGCTCGTCAACCGGACGGGGGTCGCGACCGGCGAGGTCACCTTCGGGCGATCCGAGGGCGGCCAGCACGTCCTGCTGGGGCCGCCGGTCGACCTGTCGACCGTCATGGAGCAGAACGCGCCGCCGCTCGAGGTCCTCATCGACGCGGCCACGTACGACGCGGTACGGGACGTCGTGGAAGTCGAAGCGATCGAGCCCGTTGCCGCGAAGGGCTCCGACGAGACGTTCCCCGCGTTCCGGCTCGTCTCCGTCGCCGATCGCGAAGAGCTCCTGGATGCCGTCGTGCCGGAGGCATCGCGGGGCATGCGGATCTGTCCAAGCTGCGGCGAGGAGTCGCCGGAGCGATACCGTCTCTGCAATACCTGCGGCGCATCGTTGATCGAGCACGTCGCGCGGGAGAGTCGGCGCACCGTGACGATCGTCTTCGCGATGCCGAAGGTCCGGACGCGGAGTGGCGGCAGCGCCAGCCCGGAGGCCCTGCGGGACGTGATGTCGAGCTACTTCGAGTCGATGCGGGCCGCTCTCGAGCGCCACGGGGGCACGGTCGAGAAGTTCATCGGCGATGCGGTCATGGCGGTGTTCGGGCTGCCGGTTCGCCATGAGGACGACGCGCTGCGGGCGATCCGTGCGGCCGCAGACATGCAGGCCTCGCTGCCGGCGCTCAACGAGCGGTTCCTGGCGGGACGTGACATCGAGCTCGAGAACCACATCGGCGTCAACACCGGCGAGGTCATCGCGGGCGATGCCAGCACCGGCCAGCGCCTCGTCACGGGCGACGCCGTGAACACCGCCGCCCGGCTCGAACAGGCCGCCGGCCCGGGCGAGATCGTGCTCGGCGACCTGACCTACCGGCTCGCCCGGGACCAGATCGAGATCGAG
>JBBRNM010000012.1:0-45354 GCA_038230295.1 Candidatus Limnocylindrales bacterium | reverse complement strand
GCCCATCGACCGTCAGCCGCATGCCCCGCGACCGCGGATTCCGGCGCAGGAGGTAGTCCACCGACGTCGAGTCAAGGCGGATCTGTCGCATCGTTTCCTGGATCGACGGCGTCCGCTCTGGCATCCCTTGAGATCGTGCCACCGATCGGGCAAGGTAGAATGCCCGGACCGTGGGGCTATAGCTCAGCTGGGAGAGCGTCTGAATGGCATTCAGAAGGTCGGGGGTTCGAACCCCCCTAGCTCCACCATTGCCCAGCGTGTATGACGGCGGGGAGCTCCTCCTTCCGTAGCCAGCCGAGGACCGGCTGGCTTCTCCGGGACCCTTCGCCGTGCGGCGAGGGGTCTTTCGTTCTCCTCGACGTTGCATTGGAGCCGATGACGTGACCCAGACCCACGAACCAGGCACACGGACCAGGATCGAGCGCTACGACCCGACCTCAATTGAGCCCCGCTGGCAGCAGCGCTGGACCGACACGGGCCTGTACCTCGCCGACCTCCACGACACGTCGCGGCCGAAGTTCTACCTCCTGACCATGTATGACTACCCGTCGGGCGATCTCCACATCGGCCACTGGTACGTGAAGACCCCGACGGATGCGATCGGTCGTTTCCATCGCATGCACGGCGAGAACGTCTTCATGCCGATCGGGTTCGACGCCTACGGCCTGCCGGCCGAGAACGCCGCGATCAAGAACAACATCAACCCCCGCGACTGGACGATGCGGAACATCGAGACCATGCGCCGCCAGTTGCGGTCCATGGGCGCCATGTTCGACTGGAGCCACGAGGTCGTGACGTCCGATCCGTCCTACTACCGCTGGAACCAGTGGCTGTTCCTGCGGCTGCTCGAGGCTGGCCTTGCCTACCGCCGGAGATCCTCGGTGGACTGGTGCCCGAACGACGGGACGCTCGCTCGCGAGCAGGTCGAGGGTGCGGACCGGCACTGCTGGCGGTGCGGCGCGAAGGTCGAGAAGCGCGAGCTGGACCAGTGGTATCTCAAGACCACGACGTACGCGGACGAACTTCTGGACTTCTCGGGAATCGACTGGCCCGAGCCGATCCGGCTCATGCAGACGAACTGGATCGGCCGCTCCGAAGGCGGTGAGATCGTTTTTATGACCGCGCCGAGCGAGCACCATGCCGGGGCGGAGGAGCTGCGCGTGTTCACCACGCGGCCCGACACGCTGTTCGGCGCGACGTTCATGGTCCTCGCCCCCGAACACCCGCTGGTCGGCACGCTGACCGCTCCGGATCGGCGCGTCGAGGTCGACGCGTACGTCGCCCAGGCGGCGAACCGGACCGAGATCGACCGGCTGTCCACCGATCGCGAGAAGACCGGCATCGCGATCGGTGCCGAAGCGATCAACCCGGTCAACGCGGAGCGGATCCCAATCTTCATCGCCGACTACGTCCTGGCCGGCTACGGCACCGGCGCGATCATGGCGGTTCCAGCCCACGACGAGCGCGACTTCGCGTTCGCGGCCAAGTTCAACTTGCCGATACGGCGCGTCGTGGTGGCGCCCGGCGACGAGGCGGCCGAGCTCGATTCGGCGTACGTCGCCCACGCCGCAGGGGAGGTCCTCGTCAACAGCGGCACGTATGGCGGCCTATCGGCCGACGAGGGTGGGCGGCGCATCCTCGCGGACCTGGCGGCTCGCGGTGCGGGCCGCCCCGCGGTCACGTACCGCCTCCGCGATTGGCTCTTCAGCCGACAGCGATATTGGGGCACGCCTTTCCCGATCATCTACTGCGAGGTAGACGGCATCGTTCCGGTGCCCGATGACCAGCTGCCGGTGCTCCTGCCCGACCAGGTCGACTATCGCGGCAGCGGCGAGAATCCGCTCAACCGCGACGAGGCCTTCCTGCGCGTGGATTGCCCGGTGTGCGGGCGCCCGGCCCGCCGCGAGACCGACACCATGGACACGTTCATGGATTCGTCGTGGTATTGGTTCCGGTACCTGTCGCACGACAAGGAGGACGGACCAATCGACCGGGCGATGGTCGACGCCTGGACTCCCGTCGACCAGTACACCGGCGGCGCCGAGCATGCGGTCATGCATCTGCTCTACAGCCGCTTCTTCACGAAGGCCATGCGAGACATCGGGCTGGTCGGCCAGGACGAGCCGTTCAAGCGCCTCTTCAATCAGGGCCAGATCCTGGGCGCGGATGGCGAGCGGATGTCGAAGTCACGCGGTAACGTCCAGGATCCCGACGATCTCGTCGCCCGCTACGGTGCGGACACGATCCGACTCTTCCTCATGTTCATGGGCCCGTGGGACCAGGGCGGACCCTGGAGTCCCACGGGGATCAGCGGTGTGCATCGATTCCTGAACCGCGTCTGGAGCCTCACCCTGGATCCGCATCGGGTCGAACCCGGAGATCCCTCCGGCGGTCGCCTGCCGGCCGACGAGAACGAGACGAGTGCGGTGGCGGCCATCCTGGCGGCCGCGCATCGCACGCTCCGTGGCGTGACGGCCGACTACGAGGCCTTCCACTTCAACACGATGGTCGCGAAGCTCATGGAGCTCACGAACCTGCTGACGCGCTATCGCGGCTCGCCCGTGGCGGGCGGTCCCGAGTGGGAGGAGGCCATCCGGCTCCTGCTGCTGATGCTCGCGCCGGCGGCGCCCCATATCGCCGAGGAGCTCTGGTCGCGCCGTCTCGAGGCGGCGGGCCGGTCGTGGACGTCGATCCATGTCGAGCAGTGGCCGGAGGTCAATCTCGCGGTCGTTGCCGAGTCGACTCGCGAGGTCCCGGTCCAGGTCAACGGCAAGGTTCGCGACCGGCTGGTGGTTCCGGTCGGCATCGATGCCGCGAGTCTCGAGGCGCTCGTCCTCGCGTCGCCCAGGATCCAGACGCTGCTCGCGGGCCGAACGCCAGCCCGCGTGATCCAGGCCGGTGGAGGCAAGCTCGTCAACCTGGTCGTTCCCGAGTAGGACTGCTGCGATGAAACGTGTCGAGCCCGAGCGCCCAGCCAAGCCCGAAACTTGGGATTCGCTGCTCGAGGCGCGATCTTCTGAGGTGCAAGAGGCGGCGCGAGCGATCACCGGGGTCGTCATGGCCGAGCTTCCAGACGGGGTCGTTTGGTTCGATCGCGCGGACGGCCTGCTCGCGCTCGGCACCTCCAGCGCGATGAGCGACCTCCTCTTCGCGCTGATCCCATACAGCCGTTGGGTGAACCTCCAGCTGGCGGACGGCGCGGTCCTGCCGGACCGGGATGGGCTCGTCGAGGGGACGGGCAAGCGCATTCGGCACGTGAAGATCCGATCGGCCGAGCTCGCGCTCTCGCCGGCGGTCAGGGAGATCGTCCAGGCGCAGGTCGCGATCCGGAAGGGCCCGGCCCGCTAGACGCTCGGGGCGGCCTTCAGGCGCTCCCGGTGGCGGGCCGCCTTCGCCTGGTTGCCGCAGGTCCGCATGTCGCACCAGCGACGTCGGCCCGTCGGCGATTCGTCGTAAAAGGCCCAGCGGCAGCGGTCATTGGCGCAGATCCGGAAGCGGTCCGGACGGCCGCTGGCGATCTCGGCGACGATCGAGCTCGCCACCGAGGCGAGCGCGTCGGCGATCGGCGATCCGGTGTGACGGTGGCCGATCCGAAGGGCCGAGCCGTCGAGCTCGAGCCGGGTCGGGCGGTGCGCCTCGAGGGCCTCGTTGACGATCGCGACAGGGGTCGGATCCGGGCGGCGATCCTCGACGACTGAATCGACGACCTCGCGAAGCGCGTCCCGGACCCGCCGGACGAGGGTGAGATCGGCGGCCGTCCAGCCCTTCGCCGCGGCGGCGTGAAGGAGGTCGTGCTCGACGAACCACGACGCCGCATCCGCGGGCTCGTGCAGGTGATCGACGACCTCGCCGGATTCGAGCTCGAGCGTGTTGAGGAGATCGAGCGCGGTCTCTAGATCGATGTCGTGCTCGTGATCGGAGGAGTGTCGGAGTGCCATGTCAATAACCACTCTACTCGCCTTGACAGGTTACGTGCAAGAAGTTATTATACGGAAGTAACCGAAGCCGATCAGTGAAAGGGTTAGCCAGCTCCTGGAGGTCCCGATGGACGCAATCGCTCCGCTCTTCGTGCTCATCGTCGTCGTCGCCGTGTTCGCCGCCTTCGCCGCCGCCGCGTTCGTGTGGGGTGTCGATTCGCGCGTCTCGAGCGACCGCTCCCACTGAACCGCGAGGTCCATCCCATGCATCCATTGACCGCACTCCTCGCCGCCGAACACCTCCAGGATCTCGCCCGCGAGGCGCACCGGGCTCGCCTGGCCAGCGAGGTCCGCGCGTCCGCACCTCGGCGCGCTCCTGTCTGGCGCCGCGTCGCCGCGACTAGCGCCAGGACGATCAGCGATGCGCTCGACTCGATTGCCGCCAGTCTCGACCCGCTGCCCGATCGTTCGCGCAAGGAAGCCGCCGACCCGAGCGGAACCCGTGCGATGGCTGCCTGAGGCCGCTACCGTTGCAGTGATGGATAAACCCTCGGCACCGCGCGGCGTCGCTGCCGCAAGCTGGAGCCCGGGCCGTGTCGACCTCTTCTGGGTCGATGGGGACCGGGCTCTTTGGCATCGGGCGTGGACCGCGGGGGCGTGGCAGGCCCCCGAGTCGCTCGGCGGCGAGCTGGCATCCTCGCCGGCCGTGACCGCCTGGGCCGAGGGCCTCATGGAAGTGTTCGCGATCATGAACGACGGCGCCCTCTGGGACCGCTACTGGGACGGGACCAAGTGGCATGCCTGGGAGTCCCTCGGGGGCGAGCTCGACCCGACCGCGACCCCTGCCGCCTCGTCCTGGGGCCCCGACCGGCTCGACGTCTTCGCGACCGGCGTCGACGGTGGAACCTGGCATCGCTGGTGGGACGGCGCCCACTGGGTTGACTGGGAGCGCGCCAGATAAGCCGCGACCGGTCAGATAAGCGGCGGATAATCGGGGTTCCGTAGCCTTCGCACTCGACGTCCCGTCCGACGAAGTGCCCCGACGGTCAGGTTTGCACCGAGCGGCGAGCTGCGGCAGGACGTGTGGGGCCCATGGCCGCGTTCGACCCGGTGGTCAACTGGCGGGGTCGCGTCGACAACCTGAAGCAGCTGTCGGGCATCCTCCACGACGCGGGCCAGAAGGACGGCTACTCCCAGCCTAATTGGCTGACGCGTCACCCGCGATGCTGTCAGGGACCGTGACGGCTTGTCATGACATCGTGGCGAGTTGCACCGACACTGGCGTGAGAGTTCGGGATCAAGGCAGGTTTGCGATGCTCGGATTCGCGCCCTAGGCGCAGGAGATCAACGATGGCAGATCAGGAGATCATCGAGCGGAAGACCGTCACCGAAGACAGTCTCGTCCCGCACGACACGATCAAGACGACGTCCGTCCAGGGCGGCACGCCACACGGTGACGAAGAGGCGGGCGGTGCGGTTGCCGGCGCCGTCGGCGGAGCCGCCGTCGGTGCCGTTGTCGGCGGACCGGTCGGTGCCGTTGTCGGAGGCGCGATCGGCGCGGCCTCCGGGGCCACGGCCGGGGCGGTCGACCAGAAGGCCAAGGACGGGGTGGTTGTCACCCAGGAGGAGCGGCGCTCGTAACGTTCAGTCGCAGCCATGCACGACCACCGCGCCATGAGGCGCGACGGTCGTGCTCCAGACAGGAGCCGCAGATGAGAAGCGGTGGCGTCGGAATCATCGGTGTGATCGTCATCGTCCTGGTGATTCTCTTCTTGCTTGGCGTCATCAAGCTCTAGCCGAATGCTGTCGGCGCCCCTCGCGCTCGCCCGCCTTGCGCGAGGGGCGACCTTGCCGAAGACTCGCGCGTTGATCGTGGCCGCGGCCTGGTCGGATGCCGTCCGCCACGTCGCGCGGCGTGCCATCGAAGGTCGAGCTGGCACCCTCCGCGACCTGCGGCATCCCGGATACCCGCGCGATCTCATTCACCGCGCTATCACGCACCCGGCCACCCGGGAGCTGGCAAATCTCGGGCTCCTTTTTCTGCCAATTCGCTTTGTCCCGCTGGGCTGGCTGGCGAAGTGGGCGACTCCGAGGGCTCTGCGTCGCCTCGTCAACACGCCGGGGCGCCGCCATCGGACGGACGCCTCGAGGAGATCAGCGAATGCCCCGTGAACGACCCCACTTCGTCGTCGTCCACCGGCACGACCACGGCTGCCTGATCACGCTCGGGCCGCTCCGGCGCCGCAATCGCTACTGACGCCGAAGTTTGAATCGCCATCGTGTCCTGCATCGCCGCCCACGCGACCCACTAGCGGAGACAACGGCCTCAGCCGAGGATGCTGGTGACGATCAGGGCAATCGCGGCGACACACATGACTCCGGTCGTGAGCCAGCCGACGACGTTCAGGAGGCGCCCGTTGGTCCTCTCTCCGACGGCCTTCGGGTCGTTCGAGATCAGCATCACGAAGATGAGCAGGGGCCCGGCGATGATCCCATTGAGGACGGCGCTGAGGACGAGGGCCGAGATCGGGTTGATCCCGAGGAAGTTGATCGCAAGGCCAATCCCGGTCGCCGCCGCGATGACCGCGTAGAACTGGGGCGCTCGGGCAACCTTCTGATCGAGTCCCGAGCGCCAGCCGAACGCTTCCGAGATGCCGTACGCGGCCGACCCGGTCAAGATCGGGACCGCCAACACCCCCGACCCGATGAGGCCGACGGCAAGGAGCAGCGCAGCGGCATCGCCGGCCAGGGGCCGGAGCGCCTGCGCGGCATCCGTCGCCGAGGTGATCTCGGTCTTGCCCGCGACGAACAGGGTGGCGCCCGAAGCGAAGATGATGAAGTACGCGACGATCTCCGAGAAGGTCATGCCCGCGATGGTGTCCAGGAGTGCATAGCTGAGCTCGCGCTTCGTGGCGCCCTGCCGCTGGCGCAGCCGGCTCCGGCCGATGCTGATCTCCTCCTCGACCTCCTGGCTCGCTTGCCAGAAGAACAGATACGGCGAGATCGTCGTGCCGAGGAGCGCGACGAGGATCGCGATGAAGGCGGGGTCGAGCCTGATCGTCGGGATGAAGGTGCCCTCGAGGACCTTGAGCACGTCGGGATGGGCGAAGATCGCGGAGGCGATGTAGGCGAGCAACGCCAGCGCCAGCCATTTGAAGACACGCTCGATGAGCCGGTAGGACCCAAAGACCTGGACGGCGAGGATGCCCAGGCTCACCGGAACGACGAATACCAGCGCCGGGATCGGGACGAGGAGATTGATCGCCGCAGCGATCGCGCCGATGTCGGCGCCGGCGTTGAGAGTGTTCGCGACGACCATCGCAAGAACCGCCGGGTAGAGCACGGCTCGCGGGTAGTGCTCGCGCAGTACCCCAGCAAGGCCGCGACCGCTTACGAGGCCGATCTTCGCGCACATGTATTGCGCGGCCACCATCATCGGCAGCATCGCGATCGTGGTCCACAGGGTGGCGTATCCGTACCGCGCTCCCGCCTGCGCATACGTCCCGATGCCCGACGGGTCGTCGTCTGAGGCGCCGGTCACGAGACCCGGCCCGAGCACGCCAAAGAACCACTTGATGGGGTTCGTCTCGGTTCGAAGTGCCTCGGCTTTTGGATCCGCCGGCCGCCCGGCATCGACGCGGGGCTCCTCGTTCACGACACCCTTCATCGATAAGCTACTCGGCACGCGTGGTCACCCGGGATCGCCACTCGGCAGTGGGGAGGACCGCTGGTGCGCGGCGGTCGGCCGCGCCCTCGGCTACCTGCGGAAGCGCCCGCGGCCGAAATATCCGAGTACGAACAGCACGATCAGCACGATCACCACGATCTGGATCAAATCCATCCTCACGCCCGTCAAAATCCGCGTCGCGGCAAGCAGGTGCCGCCGCCTTGGCGAGTCTACGCGCCAGGAGTATCGGCGACTCGGCGATTCCGGCGACGAGCCGCGTCAGGCCCGAGGTTCGGGACCGCTCGGTTGGGCCTCCCCGGCGCTGATCGCCTCGGCGACGTCGGCGGCGATGGCGACGGCCTCGTCGAGTGGCATGTCCGGATCGGTGGTTCGAATCTCAGCCACCGCATCTTCAAGGTCAATCCCCGCGACCTCATTCACGGCGCGACGATTGACAAGATATTGGACGAGCAGGCTGACCACGGCCAGGAACGGGATGCCGAACAGGGCACCCCACAATCCGGCGACCTGCGCCCCGATGAGGAGACCGAGGAGCACGAGGATCGGATGGAGGCCGGCACTCTCCTTCATCAGCCGCGGCTGGGCGACGCTGACAAGGATGGTCTGCACCACCGCGAGGATGATCAGGACCGGGATCGCTACCTCCGGCCGAAAGGCAACCGCCACGAGGACGGGCGGAAACAGGGCGAGCGGCGGTCCAAAGAACGGGATGAACATTGCCAGGGCCACGACGACTGTCGTCAGGAACAGATACGGGGTGCCGAAGAGGATCCCGACGACGATCGTGAGCACCGCCTGGATCACTACCAGGATCACTTGCGTCTTCAGGAACCCGCTGAACGCGCGACCGACCGATCGCTCGACCAGGGTGAGCTCCTCGGCGTAACGATTCGGCACCACGCGGCTCAGCGAACCCAGGATCACCTCGGCGTCGGCGACCGCATACAGCGACAAAACGACGACGATGACGATGTTGCTCACCACGCCGACCGTCGCACCGGCGATCGTCTGGACCTCGGCGTTGAGGGAGGTGCTGATCGTCGCGAAGAGCTGGCGTTGGCCCTGGTCGAACGTCGTGGCCAAGTCGATGGTGTCCCGGCTGATCCCGAGCGACGTTTGGATCCCGACCAGCAGTCCGTGGATGCGGGCGGTGACTTCGTCGGTCCGATTGAGCATGTCAGAGGCGTCGCGAACGCCGATCTGGACGGTCGCGAAGACAAGAAATCCAACGACAGCCACGACGAGGAGGTAGACGAGCGCGATTGCCTTACCCCGACCGATACCCGATCGCCGCACGATGGTGTCGACAGCCTGCGCGACGAGGAACGAGAGCAGCCAGGCAAGGAACACCACAAGCAAGATCGAGCTGAAGGCATCGGCAATCGTCACAGCCCGATCCAGGACGGCAAACCCGAAGAAGAGGCTGCCGAGCGCGAGGAAGACGGTGAGGAGCCGTGTCGGCGCGCGAGGGACCTGGGACGGCGGTGTGGCCGGCCGATCGCTCACGAAAGAGGTTGTCCCACATCGAGGCTACGCACAGGAACCGATCTCCTCCCGAGCCACGCACTCCAGCCCGAATACGGCGAGGAGGATACGCGGTTCGAAACGGCACCCGGGACGCCGGCTCGTGGGTGGTGGGCTCGCCAGTAGCAGGTTTGCGCCCCAAGGCTCCTTCGACTGGGAGCGGGCCCAGGCCGAGGCATAGATGGGTGCCCGTCCCGGCATCTCGCCGAGCCCCCGAAGCACCGCCATGATGAACCCTTCGCGCCGTGTCGCGCGCCAGGGCTCGACGCCCGCAAGCATTGCGGCCGTCACCCGAAAGTTGGCCTGCGACATCAGGCCGTGGAGCTCCGAAGCCCGACGCGGACGGCATCGGCGAGGAGAAGGGCCGTCGCCCCGAGACTGATCCCGAGAACGAGCGTGCCCGAGAAGACGAGGACGTCGACGTGGAGCGGCAGACCCACCGACAGAGCGGCCACACCGACGTCCGCCGCCGCCAGCCGGGCGACTGAGGCGCGCCCGAGGATCGCGCGCTGGTGCCCGTGAGCAGCCGAATCCCCCGGGCCCACCGCTGGCAGGAGATGCGTCGCCGAGGCCACGATGGCCAACCCGATCCAGCCCACGACGAAGGGGCCGAACACGGCGTCGACCGACCAAGTGCCGGGGTCGGTGCCCAAGGCAATCACGCGCCCTGCCGCAACCGCGATCCCCACCTCGAACCACGCGAGCGCCGAGATGAGCCCCCCGATCGTGAACCCGTGCCAGGCACGATCGGTCGTCCAGTGCCCCCGGGTCGTCCACGTCCGCCACGCGTACATCGCGAGGGCGATCCCGCCGGCGATCACGACGACCGCGCCCGCCCGTCCGAGGCTGTCCGATCGGAGGGCGAACCCGAACGCGACGACCGGTGGGCCGACAGCGAGGGCGATGACGGTGATGCGCGCACTCGGGCGCGTCGCGATGCGGGCGCCAACGACGGTCGGGAAGAAGTGGAGCAGCGTCGTCGCGAGGACAAGCGAGACAAATCCGACGAGGTTGAGCCACGCATGGGCCGGTTTGAGGCTGCCCCAGTTCGCGACGAGCGGCGGCCAGCCCCCGACGAAGAGCGTCGCGAGCGTCGCCCCGACGCCGACCTCGGCGAGGGCGACGACGTAGCCCTGGGTGACAAGCCCCCGGCTCGGGCCGAGCGCGCCGCGGAGCGGCCGGAGAGTGGCCAACGCCGTCAACGCGATGCCGGCGACAAACGAGAGGCCGCCCGCGGCTGCGACGTCCGGCGAGCCTGCCACGACGCCTGCCGACATGCTGAACGCGCCGAGCGCGACCGCGCCGACGGCAACGATCCGGAGACGGACATCGGTCGGCGGAGCCGCTGCGAACGCCGCGGAGAAGAACGGCATCACGCCGGCGATCGCGCTCGAAGCAGCACCCGCAAGGGCAAGGTGGAGCGGCAGCCACGTACCGCGCCGAACTGCTTCCGGCAGCAACGCGGAACCGAGCGCCGCGACGAGGAACGCGACGGCGAGCGAGATGGCGAGCAGCACGACAAGGCGGTCGCGCGACCGATCGATGGGGGTGGGCCGCCCGCGGAGCGCATTGGCATCGATCATGTGAGCGGAGGCTACCGTGCGCGGTCGTTCGACACCGGCCACCGGCTTTCCGCGCCACCGAGGCGCCGACCGCACACGGCCTGGGCGACCAGGGAAACGAGGTCGGAACTCGCTTCGGTGACGATCATGATCCCATCTGCTGCAAGCCCTGCTCACCCAGACTCAGCTGGCTGACGAACACCCGAGCCGGATCGTAATCCGGGCGGATCGCCCCTTCGATCAGGAAGGCGACCACGAACAGCACCGGTCCAAGAGGCCGCACGCGAGCAGCCACCGAGTCCCACGATTTCCTGAAATCTCGACGCTCCTCCCGCTGCCGACGATCCCGACCGCACATCGAACCCCTGACGCCAGGGCCCGTTTCAACGCTCTGCTGGACGAATACCGGGGGACCCGCCGCCGCCCCAGGTCGGCACACCGCAACCCGCCTACTGCCCATTGAGGCCAAGAGCCCACACGAGCGCGGCGCTGCGCTACAGCCACGCGTACGGCCAGCGGGCCTCCAGACAAGGCGCAGCTGTGTGGCGCAGCCTAGATCGCCAGTCGACGTCTGCTCCAACGAGGTGCTCGGAGGACATAAGTGGTGCACGGGATCACCAAGGCTGAGCGGCTATTGGCCCGGGGTTGCGGTGGATCCCGGTCCGTAGTCGCCCGTCCACAAGTCCGGACCGATCCCGAGAATACCGATGCCGATCGCCCGGACGCTCCCATCAGCGAGGTCAAATCGGGCGACATGGATCGTACCGGTCGTCGTCCGCGTGATTTCGTGTCCGAAGGCGTCCACGGCCGTGGTGCTCTGCTGATGGAGCGTGACCCTAACGATGGCTGGATGTCCCGGGTCCCGACGATCAATGGCGTCAGTCGCGGCGCGGATAAAGGTGCGGAATTGGACGTCGCAAGGCACCTTCGGCACCCTGCCGATGAGTTCGGTCGAGCAGTCCAGTTCGGCTCCGATCGGCCACCCATCTACCACCCGGTCAGCGCCTGACCCGCATCCAACAAGGACCGTTGCCAACGCGACGATCGCCGCGAGTCGGCAGATCGAAACACCGATGCATTGCATGTGGCTGACCATACGCCCACGTTCCAAGACCTCACGTTCCCCTCGCGGGAGTCCGGCCAGGCCCCCGGCGGGACGGCGCCCACCGGACCGATCGGGAGTCAGATAAGCCGCGGATAATCGGCGTTCCGTAGCCTACGCATTCGACGTCCCGTCCGACGAAGTGCCCCGACGGACGGGACGCCGTTCCTCCATGTCGAGGCACCTGCCGCCCGTCCCGCCCAGCCCCGCCGGACGAGGCCATCGTGGATCCCACCCAACCCTGGCGCGTGTTCGACGCGCCATCGACCGAGACTGACTCCGACGGCGCGGCAACGCCCGGCGCGGCGACGCCCGGCTCGGCGGCATCACCGGCGGCGAGCCCGCGCCTGCATCTGCAGCCCGTCACCGTCGCTTCGCTCATTGGCGCGGCGGTGCTCGCGGTGGCGGCGATCGCGGTCGCCCTCGGCGGGCTCGGCGGAATCGCGGTCGACGCCGCGGGCTCGGGCTCGGGTGCGAGCTCAAGCGACCCGGCGGCGTCCACCAGCGCTCAAGCCGGAGCGATCGTAGTCGACGTCGCCGGGGCGGTGGCGAGACCCGGCGTGTACCACCTGCCGGTGGGCTCGCGAGTTGCCGATGCCATCACCGCCGCCGGGGGGTACGGGCCGCGAGTTGCAGCCGATCGCGTCGACGCGGAGCTCAATCTCGCCGCGCTGATCCGCGACGGGGATCGGATCCTCGTTCCGTCGCGGGACGGCGTGGCGCCCGGCGCGAGCCGCAGCCCCGCCGGACCGGCGGCCAGCGGCAAGTCCGGCGCCGCGCTCATCGATCTCAACCACGCCACGGCCGAAGCACTCGACTCACTGCCGGGAATTGGGCCGGTGACCGCCGACAAGATCATCGCGTCGAGGGCGGAGAAACCGTTCGCGGCCATCGACGAGCTCCGGGGACGCGGGCTCGTCGGCCAGAAGACCTTCGACAAGCTGAAGCCGCTGATCACGGTCGGCTGAGTTCATGTCGAGCGGGGTCGGGCTCGGCATCGGGGCGGTCATCGGGGCACTGGGTGTCGAGATCGTGGGCGGAGCGCCGCTCCTCCTCGGTGGCTTGGCGCTCGTCCTGCTGGGCATAGCGGCTGGGCACGCCGGCCGCCGCGAAACACTCGGTCGCCTCCGGCTGCCCGCCGTCGCTGCGGGGCTGATCGCGATCGGGCTGCGCGCGCTGCTGGCGCCGGCGGGCGCCGCGGCCCCCGCGGTCCTCCCGGATGGCGATGGGCCCTGGACCGCCGCGGTGGTTTCCGTCGGGTCGCCGAAGGCGGGCAGCCGGCCGGCGGTCATCCACCTCGAGGCGCCGATCGACATCACGGTCGCCGCGACGCTGCCATGGTATCCGGAGGTCGTCCCGGGCGACCGGATCGAAACGACCGGCGCGATCCAGCCGCCGCCGGCGACGGACTACGCGGCCTACCTGGATCGGGTCGGTGCGGCCGGGACGCTCCGAGCCGGCTCTCTCAAGGTCCTGCCACCGGAGCCGGGGTTCGGGCGGTGGCTCGAGGGCCTTCGGCGATCCGCCGACTCTGCCATCGAGCATGCGATTCCGGAACCCGAAGCCGGGCTCGCGGCCGGGATCCTGATCGGGCTCCGGGATCAGGTGGACCGGGATCTTGCCGCCGCATTCACGACCGCAGGCGCGAGCCACGTCGTCGCGATCTCCGGCTGGAACATCGCGATCGTCGCGACGACGCTCGGCGCGCTCGCGGGAGGCATCGGCCGGCGGCGGCGGTCGGTATTGACGGGCGTCGCGATCGCCGCGTACGTGCTGTTCGTCGGACCGTCTCCGTCGGTCCTGCGAGCTGGTGCGATGGCGGGAATCGCCCTGGCCGCGCGGGAGCTTGGCCGGCCGAGCCGGGCGGCTGCCGCGATGGGTCTGGCAGTCGCCGTTCTACTCATCCTCAACCCCGCGTCAGTCGACGATCCCGGGTTTCGCCTCTCCGTCCTCGCGACCGCCGGACTGATGGCCTGGGGCACGCCGCTCGCCCTGCGGTTCTCGGGACCCGCACCGGGACGAGCCCGGGCGTGGCTCGCCGAATCACTTGGTGTCTCGCTCGCCGCCCAGGCCGCAACGACGCCGGTGATCCTGCTGGAGTTCGGGCGGCTCTCGCTCGTTGCCCCGTTCGTCAACCTTGGAGTCGTGCCTCTCGTCGCGCCGGCGATGGCGGCCGGCGCTGTCGCGCTGGTTGCCGGCCTCATTGCAGGACTTGGCGCCCCGGGTCTCGTGGCCACGATCGGCGGGCTCCCGGCCTGGGTCGTGCTCGGCACGATCGTGGCCATGATCCGTGCCGGCGCTTCCGTGCCGCTTGCAAGCGTGACCCTCACGAGTCCGTGGGACGTTGTCGCCGCACTCCTGTCGGGCGTCGCGATTCTCCTGGTCGCTCGATTCGGCCGCCACCTGCGCCTCGGTCGTCGGGCCGGCCCTCGTGCCCCGATCGCGACCCGGCAGGTTCCCGCCCCGGCAGCCGGGCGCGCCTCGGCACCGGCGTCCGCGGGCGGCGCCCGACATGGCCTCGGGCGGCCGAAGGCTCGAGCCATTCGATCGATTGGCCGCGGTCAGCGCGTCGCCTTGACAGCCCTTGCGGCCGCGACGATCGCGCTGGGACTGGCCGTCAGCCACCACCCGGACGGGTCGACCCGGGTCGTCGTGCTCGATGTCGGTCAGGGCGACGCGATCCTCGTCGAAGGCAGCCGCGGCGGTCGGATGCTCGTGGACGGGGGACCCGACCCGGGCCGCCTCCTGATCGCGCTCGACGAGCGGCTTCCCGCCTGGGATCACCGGATCGACGCGCTCGTGCTCACCCACCCGCACGAGGATCACGCGGCGGGTCTGGCCGTTCTCCTCAGCCGCTATCGAATCGGCCGTGTCTACGAACCCGGGATGATCGGGCCGGGGCCTGGTTACGCGGCACTCGCCGCGATCCTCGGGCACGACGCACCGCCCCACGGAACGCTCGCCACGGGAGACCGACTCTCGCTCGACGACATCCGGTTTCGCGTTCTCTGGCCCGACCCTGGCCGGGTACCGCTCCGGCCCTCCGATGGCGGGACCGCGATCAACAACGTCTCGATCGTACTTTTGGGAGAGGTGGCAGGCCGGCGCTTCCTGCTCGCGGGCGATATCGAAGAGCAGGTCGATCCAGAGCTCCTCGCGCGGGGCCTGCCGCAGGTCGATCTCCTGAAGGTGGCCCACCACGGGTCCCGAACGTCGAGCACGCAAGCGTTTCTCGATGCAGTCCGACCCCGGGTCGCCGCCGTGTCGGCCGGGCTCGGCAACCCCTATGGGCATCCGGCGCCGGCAACCATCGACCGGCTTCGCGAGAGCGCCGGTCAAACATTCCGGACGGACCGCGACGGGACGGTCGAGGTTCGCCTCGATGGTGATGGGATCCATGTGCGGGCGAGCGGGGCCCGCCAAGCGGCCGCGGCAAATCTGCCCTCTAAACAGAACCTCCCGCCTCCGGGCAGCGCGGTGGCGTTCGCGTGCGCGATCACGAACTCCGTGGACCGCCCCGTCGCCGCCTTGCCGGCCGTCGCCGAGGCGCCGGCTCTCGACCTCGGGACGCTCCTGCAGACTGTCCCTGCGGCATCGAACGTCGGCGCCTGGCAGCTCGGGCGCCTGCCGGAGCTCTCAACGGGAGGAGGCCAGACCCTCTTGTACCATCGAGGCGATGACGGTCCCCTCACGCTCGGAGGCGGCGTCGTTGTTCCTCTCCCTCAACCCGCCCGCCTGGCACGTGCGGCACTCGCGCGCCGTGGCCGAGGTGGCGGCGTGGCTGGCGCTGCGGATCGCCGCTCGCGGGGTCGCGATCGATCGACGGCTCGTCGAGGCTGCCGCGCTCCTCCACGACGTCGACAAGACCCTGCCGCGCGACGATCCGGCGCGACGCCTGCCGCACGGCGAGGGATCCGCGGCCTGGGCGGCCCGCCATGACGCGGCCGAGCTCGGCGAGGCGATCGCGGGCCATCCCGTCACCCGGCTCGCCGGCCCCGACGGTCCTCGCTGGCTCGCCGAGGCGACGATCGAAGCCCGGGTGGTGAGCTACGCGGACAAGCGCGCCGCGAAACGCCTCGGGCCCATGTCGGCGCGGTTTGCCCGCTGGGCGAGGCGGCGGCCTCGAGGCTGGTCGGATCCGGGCGGCACCGCTCGCGCCCGCGCCGAGCAGCTCGAACGAGAGGTCTGCGCGCTCGCGGGGGTCGAGTCCGCGGCGGTCCGGCGGCTCCGCTGGGTCGATGCCGCCATGGCCCGCGCACGTCGCCCATGACCGCCGAACCCGCGCGACACGCCGCTCCCCTCGCCTATTTCTGGGGCGACGATGCCTACGGGCTCGACGGGGCGGTCGAGACTTTCCGCCGCGATCCCGCTCGCTTTTCAGATGGGCTGCCCGAGCGCTGGCGCGTCCGAGGCGACAGCGGCGACGGCCCGCGGATCCTGGCGGAGCTGACGGAGCGCCTCGCGACCGGCGCGATGTTCGGCGGGGGCACCCTGGTGGTCCTCGCCGGCTTGGGCCAGCTCGTGCGGCGGAACGTGGATCGCGACGCGCTGCTGGCGGCGCTGCCGCTCATCGCGCCCGGCAACGGCCTCGCGATCGCCGAGGAAACGGACTCCGGCAAGAAGGATCCCCCGAGCAAGACGTTCGCGGATGCGATCCGGGCCGCGGGCGGCGAGATCCGCCGGTTCGAGGCGCCGCGGGAGGGGGCGCTCGCGAACTGGCTGGAGGCGCGGGCGCGGGAGCGAAGCATCACGCTCGGTCCGGGCGCGGCCCGCGAGCTGACGACTCGGGTCGGGGGCTTTGTCCGCGAGGGCGACGTCGATCGGCGCCAGCAGGGTCGCGTCGCGGTCATGGAGCTCGAGAAGCTGTCCCTGCTCCGCAGCGATGGCGCCCCGGTCACGATCGACGACGTCCGGGCCCTCGTCGCGGAGGCGATCCCGGCCACGGTCTGGGGGTTCGTGGATGCGGTCGCGATGCGCCAGCGCCAGCGCAGCCTCGAGCTCATGGAGCGGGTCTTCGACGAGCGACCGGCGCCCGTGATCCTCGCAGTCCTCCATCGCCGGATTCGGGAGCTGCTCGAGGTCCAGGACCGCCTGGAGCACGGCGAGTCGCCAGGCTCGCTCGTTCGATCGATGAAGCTCGCTCCGTTCCGGGCCGACACCCTGGCCCGTCAGGCGCGGAGCTGGACCGCCAATGACCTCGACGCGGCGCTTGTGGGCCTGCTCCAGCTCGACTCGCAGGTCAAGGGTGTCGGTGGTCGCGGCAGCAGCGATGCCCGCGACCGCGTCGCGTTCGACCTCTGGATCACCGACCGAGTCGCAACCGACTGATTCGGGCTAGATCGACCAGGCCTGCTCCTGGAGCACGAGGTCGGTCTCGATGGCGAACGTGCAGCGCCCGCGGCTGAGATCGAGGAGCTCGATGAGATCGGGGTCGATGTAGAGCTGGTTGCAGTCGCTGCAGAGGCCGCCCGGGATTCCGAAGCACAGTCGCTCGCTCTGGTCGGGCATCCGGAACGTCGTGTCGAACCGCGTGCTGATCAGCAGGCGGCTGCACGCGGGACAACGGTCTCGACCGGGTGACATTCGGCGGCGACTCTCGCATTCGGGATGGCCATCTGCCGTCCCAGTCCAGCGATGCTAGAGATCGACGCCTCCGACCCGTCATGACCCGACGGTACGGGCACTCCCCGTACGGCCGCCGATGCTCGCCGGCCGAACGACCTACTGGACGCGAAGCACCGTCTTCGCTTCGGACCAGTGCCGCTCGAGCTGATAGAAGTCGCGCTCGGGCGGGGTGAAGACGTGGACGATGACCGATCCGTAGTCCACGAGGACCCAGTGCGAGGCCGCGGTCCCCTCTCGCCCGAACGGCTTGACCTTCTCGTCGCGGAGCCCGGAGATGATCCCGTCGGCGATCGCGTCGAGCTGGCGATCCGAGCCTCCCGAGGCGATCACGAAGTAGTCCGCGAGCGTGGTCAGCCCCGCCAGGTCGAGCAGGATGATGTCGGCGGCCTTCTTGTCTTCGGCGAGCTCGACGATCCGGCGGGCGATCTCGAGCGACGAGCGCTCCGGCGCGGCCTTGGCTGCTCGGGGTGTTCGGGGCGTCGCGCGGACGGTGGTCCGACGCGGCAGGCCATCGCTTCGGCGGCTCGGGGTCTTGACGGAAGGCTGATCGGTCACGGACGGACGTCTCCTGTGGCGGCTTCGCGATAGAGGTGGTGGTCATCGATGTACCGGCCGACGGCCGCGGGCACGAGGTAGCGGATCGACCGCTGGTGCGCTACGCGGTCGCGGAGCGCGGTCGACGAGAGGCCGAGTCGCGGGCCTTCGAGGAAGTCGACGCGTTCTGCCTGACCCGGGAAATGGTCGTTCAGCCAACCAGGGTCTGGCGCAGGGTACCCCTCCCTCGGAACGACGGCCAGCCGAGCGGCTGCGAGGAGCCGATCGGGCTCGTGCCAGCCCGGCAGCTCCTTGAACGTCTCGACCGAGAGGATGAGCGTCAGGTCCGGCGGGCGTCCCGCGGCCTCCTCGGCACGCCGGATCTCGGCCACGGTCTCGGCCGTGTATGACGGCCCCGGCCGATCGACTTCGAGGCGACTGAGCTCGAACGCCAGGTTGTCGGCGATGGCCAGCTCGATCATCGCCACGCGGTGAGCGGCCACGGTCACGGTGCCCACAGGCTTGTGGGGCGGTTGCCCCGCCGGCACGAAGAGGATCCGCTCGAGCCCCAGTGCGCCCCGGGCCTCCTCCGCGATCGCCAGATGGCCGACGTGAATCGGGTCGAACGTGCCGCCCATGATGCCGATCGAGCCGGCCCGGACGTGCGCTACCAAGGGTTGGTCAACGCGTCGCGCTCCACAGCTCGGGCGCCCACTCGAGCTCCACGCCGCCGATCCTGACGGTTTCGCCGGGCTCGATTCCCGCACGGCGGAGCTCGGCGTCGATCCCCATGCGCTCGAGGGTTCGCTGGAATCGCTCCGCCGACTCCTCGATCCCGAAGTCGGTCTGCGCGGCGACGCGCTCGATGCGGATGCCGGCGACGCGCCAGGCATCGTCAGAATCGCGAGACACGCGGAAGGCATCGGGGGGAGTTTCGAGGCGGTGGACGACGACGCCCGAGGGCTCCGGTGGCTCGGCGAGCTCCTCCGCGGACGGCAGGAGATGACCGAGCTCGGCGCGAAGCGCGTCGATGCCGTCGCTCGTCGCCGCCGCGACCGCGACGATGGCGATCCCCTCGGCCGCGCGCTTCTTCCGGAAGGCGGGCCAGGCTTTGCTGGCCGCCGCGAGGTCGAGCTTGTTGAACGCGACCAGCATCGGCTTCTCGAGGAGGGCCGGATCGTGGGCCGCGAGCTCGCTCCGGATGATCTCGAAGTTCCACTCGGGATCGCGTGCCGCACCGTCGACCACGTGGACGAGCACCCGCGTGCGCTCGATGTGGCGGAGGAAGGCGTGGCCGAGGCCGGCGCCTTCGCTGGCGCCCTCGATCAGGCCAGGCACGTCCGCGATCGTGGGCCGCCGGGCGTCGTCGAGCTCGAGGTCCATCACGCCGAGGTTCGGCTCGAGGGTCGTGAACGGGTAGTCGGCGATCTTCGGCGTCGCCGCCGTGAGCGCGGCGAGGAGCGTCGACTTTCCGGCGTTCGGCAGGCCGACGAGACCGACATCGGCGATCAGCCGGAGCTCGAGCCGCAGCTCCCGCTCCTCGCCCGGCTCGCCTTTCTGGGCGTGTCGGGGCGATTGATGCGTCGAGGACTTGAAGTGCGTGTTGCCGAGCCCGCCCCGGCCGCCGCGGGCCGCCATGGCCTGCTGCCCGGGGGCCACGAGGTCGGCGATGAGCTCGCCCGTCGCAGCGTCGAACACTGCCGTGCCCGGCGGGACGGGCAGGGTCAGGTCCTCGCCGGCCTTGCCGTGCCGGCGAGCTCGCTCACCACGACCACCCGGCGTCGCCCGGAAGTGCCGCCGATGCTGGAAATCGCGGAGGGTCGTCTGGCCGGCGTCGACGACGAGGGAGATCGTGCCGCCTCTCCCGCCGTCACCGCCATCGGGCCCGCCACGCGGGACGTGCGCCTCGCGCCGAAAGGTGGCTGCGCCGTCGCCGCCGTCGCCGGCGCGCAGGAAGATGCGGACGCTGTCGAGGAACACCGGGCCTATGGTCGCATGCCGCGCGACCGAGCCCGCCTGGGCCGAGCGCTGAGCGGTTCCCCGCCCTCGATCAGTGGAAGGAGTTGAGCGGGTTGACCCGGACGGAGCTGCCCTTCCAGGGATAGCCGATCCAGACTTCGAAATGGTCGTGCGGTCCGGTGGCCCAGCCGCTCATCCCCACGCGGCCCACCTGCTGGCCGCGCCCGACTGACTGCCCCACCGAGACGCTCACGGAGGCCATGTGGTTTGACGCCGTGTAGATCCCCCCGCCGTGGGAGGTCCAGACCTCGTATCCGCCGCCGTTGTTGTTCCAGCCGGCGAAGACCACGGTGCCCGCGAGCGGCGAAACGATCGGGGTGCCGTACTGAGCGGCGATGTCGACGCCGTAGTGGCCGTAGTGGAAGTACTGGCTGATGTAGTTGTTGCCGCCGACGACGGGCCATGCCCACGCCCCGCCCGTGTAGGTGGGCGGTTTGAAGGTCCCGCCGCCTGAGCTCGGCTGGTAGACCGGCTTCGGTGTTGGCGTCGGGGTGGGAGCGGCGGTGGGAAGCGGCGCGCCCTTGGCCCCCGGCAGGATGAGGACCTGCCCGACGACCAGGTTCGGGTCGGTGAGGCCATTGAGGTCCACGATCGAGGCTGTTTCCACCTTGTATGTCGAGGCGAGGGCGTCGAGGGTGTCCCCATCCTTGACCGTCACCACGATGCCGTCGACGGGCGGGATGACGAGGCTCTCGCCGAGCTTCAGGGAGTCCTTCGCCGTGAAATGGTTCGCCCACCACAGCGTCATCATCGAGACCCCGAAGCGATTCGCGATTGCCGTGAGCGTCTCGCCCGATCGGACGTTGTAGTGGCGGAGCAGCGAGCTGCCGCTCTCGACCGTCGTGTCGACCGCCACGGGCTTGTAGAGCGTGCCATCGTCCACGTACGGACCGCCCAGGCGCGCGCTCGTGGGGCGGTTGAGCGAGCCACTGAGAAGCGGATCGTCGGCGACCCGGTCCGCCGCGCCGCCGCCGACCGCAAGGCGGAGCTCCTGGGACCGACTCTCAGCGGCACCAACGGTGCGGATCGCCGAGGGGCCGAGGCTGATGAGGCTGGCGAGCACGACGACGAACGCGATCCCGATCGGGAGAGTGCGCTCCGAGCTCAGGCGGGCTCGAAGCAGTCGACGATCCAGTCGTCGATGGCCTGGGAGCGAATGCAACAGGCCGGCCCAGCCACGAGCGCCGCTGGGCGATGACCACGCGGAGGCCGTGCGGTGCGTGGCCACGTGCCTGGGCTCGAGATGAGCGCCGGCCTGAGAGGTCGGCCGGGGGCCCGTCGGGATCGGCGTAACGCGATCCACCAACCGACGCGCGGTCCGAACCGCTCGCCGCTTGAGGTACCTGACCGTCAGGCCTGAATCCCGGTCGCGTGGGCGAAGTCGCGCCACGGCGCGCAGGACGCCGCCCTCGGCGTTCAGCAATACGATCTCCTGGCGGGACGGTCCGAGCGCGGCGGTCGCGCGGGTCAGGACTGGGTCGTGGACCGTCTACGGATTCGCGTCTTGAGCTGGGGTCTCATTCGCGCGCCGAGGTCGCTCCTCCGCGACATCCGACGTTGCAGGGACCTTAGCACGGCGACATTCGCCGCGGCAAATCCGCAAATACCGTGGCGCTTACAGCTGGCTGCGCAGCGGGTAACCCCGCGATTGGTCGCCGATCGACACGCGACGCGCCAGGCCGAGTCAAGCGCAAGGCGCCGGCGAGCACGCGAGCGAGCGCATGCCGACATGCGTGAGCGAGGGAGCGGGGCCGCCAACGCCGCGATTGGTCGCCGATCGACACGCGACGCGCCAGGCCGAGTCAAGCGCAAGGCGCCGGCGAGCACGCGAGCGAGCGCATGCCGACATGCGTGAGCGAGGGAGCGGAGCCGCCAACGCCGCGATTGGCCGGCATGGCGCGTCGCCTAGGAGTCGAGGCTCTTGGTGAGACCGGCCAGGAACTGGGCGTTCGTGTCGGTCTTGGCGAGGCGGTTCAGGAGGAGCTCGATGCCCTCGTTCGAACCGACGGCCGACAGCATCCGGCGCATCGTCCAGACCATCTTGAGGGTCGGCTCCTCCAGGAGCAGCTCCTCGCGCCGGGTGCCGGAGCGCATGACATCGATCGCCGGGAAGATCCGCTTCTCGCCGAGCTTGCGGTCGAGGATGAGCTCCGAGTTGCCGGTGCCCTTGAACTCCTCGTAGATGACGTCGTCCATCCGGGAGCCGGTGTCGATGAGGCAGGTCCCGATGATCGTCAGCGAGCCGCCCTCCTCGATCTTGCGGGCGGCGCCGAAGAACCGCTTCGGGGGATAGAGGGCGATCGGGTCAATGCCGCCGGAGAGCGTGCGGCCCGACGGCGGGAGCGCCAGGTTGTAGGCCCGGGCGAGTCGGGTGATCGAGTCGAGCAGGATCACGACGTCACGACCGGTCTCGACCTGCCGCTTGGCGATCTCGAGGGCCATCTCGGCCACGTGGGTATGGTTCTCGGTCGGCTCGTCGAAGGTCGAGCTGATGACCTCGCCCTTGACGCTCCGGCGCATGTCCGTGACTTCCTCCGGCCGCTCGCCGATGAGCGCCACCATCAGGAGGATGTCCGGATAGTTGGCCGTGATGCCGTTCGCGATGTTCTTGAGGAGCATCGTCTTGCCGGCTTTCGGCGGGCTGACGATGAGCGCTCGCTGGCCCATGCCGATCGGGTTGACGAGGTTCACGAGGCGCTGGCTGAGGTTCTTCGGATCGCTCTCGAGGTTGATCAGCTTGATCGGATGGATCGGGGTCAGGTCCGCGAATACCGGCCGCGCGCGGGCGGTCTCGACGTCGACGCCGTTGACGGAGTCGACCCGGAGCAGGCCCCAGTACTTCTCCTGCTCGCGCGGGGCGCGCACCGCACCCGCGACGCGATCGCCGACGCGCAGGCCGAAGCGGCGCACCTGGCTGGAGCTGACATAGATGTCGTCCGCGCTCGGCAGCAGCCCGTGGCGGCGCATGAAGCCGTAGCCCTCATCGACGACGTCGAGGATGCCGGTGCCGTAGTCGTGGCCCGCACGCTCGGTCTGGCGCTGGAGGATCTGGTCGACGAGGTCGTCCTTGCGATCCTCGGTCTTGGTATCGAGCTCGAGCTCGCGGCCTACTTGCTTGAGCTCGGCGACGCTCATCTCACGGAGATCGGAGACGTCGAGATCGTTGCGCTCGCGCGCTGCCTCGACCTCCTGCATCTCCTCGTATTCACTCACCGGGGCTCGGCCGCCGCCTCCCATGGGGGCACGACGACGGGGACGGCGATTGCGCATGGTGCGCTGATCTGGACCGGGCATTTGGATAGGGGTCACCTGCAAAGGGATGGGGAGAAGCTGCCCACGACAAAGGGGTCCGCGCGGCGGACGTTGTGGGGAACACATGGAGCATAAGTCGGACGCGAGCGGTCGTCAATGCGTACGATTCAGCCCGACGAATTCGAGGGGGAGCGATGGGTGCCACGAAGCCGCCGCCGGTCCCGACCGGCGCCGCCAGCGAGCGCGGGAACGCGGCATCCACGGCCGAGGTCGGGGCGATGTTCGACCGGATCGCGCCGCGCTACGACGCGATGAACGCGCTCATCTCGGGGTTCCAGGAGCCGCGCTGGCGGCGGCGGGCGATCGCCCTCGCCGAGCTCCGGCCCGGGATGTCCGCGATCGACCTCGCAACCGGAACCGGTAAGGTCGCGGTGGGCCTGGCCGACGTCGTCGGGACGTTCGGGCAGGTGCTCGGCGTCGACGTCTCGACGGCGATGATCGATCGCGCCCGGACGGCGAATGCCGACCGCGTCGAGCTGGAGTTCGTCGTCGGTGACGCCCTCGCGCTGCCGGCCGCCGACGAGACCTTTGACGCGGCGACCATCGCCTTCGGGATGCGGAACCTGCCGGACTACGAGGGCGCCTTCCGCGAGATGCGGCGGGTGCTTCGACCGGGAGGTCGCGTCGTCTGCCTCGAGATCGCCCGGCCGAGATCGGTCCTGGGCCGTGTCGGTGGCCTGTGGTTCGAGCGCGTCGTGCCGTTGCTCGGTCGCCTCATCGGCGAGCGCGACGCCTACGCCTATCTCGTCGCGAGCGTCAAGGCGTATCCGTCACCGGAGCAAATCGCCGAGACGATGCGGGCGGCGGGCCTGGTCGACGTTCGCTGGGTGCCACTCACGTTCGGGATGGTGACGGCCCACGTCGGGCAGCGGGCGGTGGACCAGGCCTTTGTGAGCGACTAACTCTTCTTCTGGTTCTCCGCGATCGTCTTGCGGGCCGTGTCCCAGTCCGCTCGGAACTGGACGATGCCCTTGTCGGTCAGCGGGTGGCGGACCATCTGCTGGAACACCTTGAATGGCAACGTCGCGACGTGGGAGCCGGCGAGGGCCGCGTCGGTGACGTGGCGCGGGTGGCGAACCGAGGCCGTCAGGACCTCCGAGTCGATCTCAAAGAACCGGATGATCTCGACGAGCTCGCGGATGACCGTCATGCCCTCTTCGTTGATGTCGTCGAGCCGACCGACGAACGGCGACAGCAGGGACGCGCCGGCCTTTGCGGCGAGGAGGCCCTGGTTGGCCGAGAAGATCAACGTGCAGTTCGTCCGGATGCCCTCGGCCCGGAAGCGGCTCATCGCCTCGAGGCCGGTCTCCGACATCGGCACCTTCACGTAGATGTTGTCGGCGAGCTTCGCGAAGTGGCGGCCTTCCTTGAGCATGCCGTCGACGTCCTCGGCGACGACCTCGGCCGAGACGGGTCCGCTCGTGATCTTGCAGATCTCCTGGAGGACCTCGTCGTAGGTCATGCCCTTGATCTTCGAGAACAACGTGGGATTCGTCGTGACGCCGTCGAGGACGCCCCAGCGTTCGACGGTTCGGATCTCTTCGATCTCGGCGGTATCGAGGAACAGCTTCATCGGACAGGCTCCAGCGAGGGCGGATGGGTGTCGATTCTAGCTACGTCGTCGCTGATCGTCGGTCCAGGTGGTAGGTCGTGGCCGTGATCGCGACGCCACACTCGTGTCGGGAGTCGTCGATAGCGGCGATCTCGGCGCTGGCACCGGCCTCAATGCGTCGCGCTTGTGTCCGCCGCCGCGAAGTCGCATGTGCATCTCCGACCCCGCGAGCCCCCGCGAGCACCCCGCCCGTTGTCTCGTGCGTCGGTCCCAGCCTTTGTATGCAGTTCTGCATTCGGAATCAGTTGACCGTGCTTGCCGGTCTGCCCACGTCGCTGTTCGGGCGAACGGGCAAGCTCAGTCGGCCGCGTTCGTATGCAGGGTTGCATAAGGAACGCCCGGGGCGCAGGCCCCCGGGGCGCAGGCGCCCGGGGCGGAGGCGCCCGGGGCGAAGGCGCCCGGGGCGAAGGCGCCCGGGGCGAAGGCGCCACGGGCTCGCGACGACGGGATCACGACGACGGAATGAGGCGGGAGTCGCCCGAGCGGCCGGGGTCGCGGCGCGACGAGGTGCGCCTTCTGGGCTCCCGCCGCGGCTGCCGGAGCCTCGCATAGCCCGACGGATCACGTCATTGATCAGGCGGAGGCGCTCGTCGAACGCAGTCAAGTCCGAGGTTTGGTGCGCCTTATCGCGGAGTGGACAGGGACTCGCTCCTTCGCGCGGCCGTGCGCTCCTCGACCGACGAGGGTGCGTGCCGTGCGTCGCTCGCGGGCATCTGGCCGTCGCGGCGCGCGATGGCGGCACCGACGAAGCCATCGAAGAGCGGGTGCGGCCGCTCGGGGCGGCTCTTGAACTCGGGGTGGAACTGGCTCGCGACGAACCAAGGATGGTCGACGAGCTCCACGATCTCGACGAGCCGCCCGTCGGGCGACTGGCCGGAGAGGAGCATGCCGGCGGCCTCCAGGGTCTGGCGATAGCGATTGTTCACCTCGAAGCGGTGGCGGTGGCGCTCGTAGATGACCTCCTGGCCGTACGCCGCCGCGGCCTTCGAGCCGGGCGTGAGCTTCGCCGGGTACAGCCCGAGCCGCATCGTGCCGCCCTTGTCCTCCATGTCGCGCTGGTCGGGCATGAAGTCGATCACGGGGTTCTCGGTGAACATGTCGAACTCGGTCGAGTTCGCGTCCTTGGTGCCGATCACGGCCCGGGCGAACTCGATCACCGCGCACTGAAGACCGAGGCAAAGACCGAGATACGGGACCTTGTGATCTCGGGCGAAGTGCGCCGCGAGGACCTTGCCCTCGATGCCGCGATGGCCGAAGCCGCCCGGGACGAGGATGCCGGCAACCCCATCGAGCTGGTCGTGCAGGTTGTCGTGGGTGAGCGCCTCCGAATCGACCCAGCGAACCCGCGTGTCGACGTCGTGGGCCCAGCCCGCATGCTTGAGCGCCTCGGTGACGGACAGGTAGGCATCCGGCAGCTCGATGTACTTGCCGACAAGGGCGATCTCGAGCGCGGGCTTCGGGTGCTTGATCCGCTCGACGAGGGCTCGCCACGTGGCGAGGTCCGGCGCAACGTCGGCGTCGCCGAGCCCGAGCTCCCGGACGACGAGCCGGCCGAGCCCGAAGTCCTCGAACTGGAGGGGGACCTCGTAGATCGTGTCAGCAGTCGGGGCCGGGATGACGGCATCCACGTCGACGTCCGTGAACAGCGCGATCTTCTCGCGAATCTCGTCCGGCACGGCGCTGTCCGAGCGGAGGACGATCACGTCGGGCTGGATGCCGATCCCGCGGAGCTCCTTGACGGAGTGCTGGGTGGGTTTCGTCTTGAGCTCGCCCGTCGCCGCCAGTGCCGGCAGCAGCGTCACGTGGACGTACAGGACGTTCTTCCGGCCGACGTCCTTGCGCATCTGGCGGATCGCCTCGAGGAACGGCAGCGACTCGATGTCGCCGACCGTGCCCCCGACCTCGACGATGACGACATCGGGCTCGCCGTCATTGGCGACGCGGACGATTCGTTCCTTGATCTCGTTCGTGATGTGAGGAATGACCTGGACGGTTCCGCCGAGGTAGTCGCCGCGGCGTTCCTTCGCGATCACGGCCTGGTAGATGCGGCCCGTGGTCACGTTGGAGAGCTGGGTCAGGTTCTCGTCGATGAACCGCTCGTAATGGCCCAGGTCGAGGTCCGTCTCGGCGCCGTCATCGGTGACGAAGACCTCGCCGTGCTGATACGGCGACATCGTGCCCGGATCCACGTTGATGTACGGATCGAGCTTGAGGATGGAGACGTGCAGGCCGCGGGCCTTGAGGAGTCGCCCGATGCTGGCGGCGGTGATGCCCTTGCCGAGAGAGGAGGTGACGCCTCCGGTCACAAAGACATACTTCGCCACGGGTCAGATCCTCCGGGGGTTTTTCTCATGCTACCGGAAGAGACCCCGCGAGTCGAATCGAACCGAGTGCCCGCGACGGCCCGAAAGGCTCGTCGCGGGCAAGTTCGCTGGTCTGGATCTCGGGCTTTGCAGCCTGAATGTCAGGGCGTCGGCAGCGCCGTGATGAACCGCATCGTCCCGATCACCTGGGCCTCGTTGGCTGGCGAGACCTGGTCTCCGTGGTACCAGATGATCAGCGCGCTGCCGCTGACTTCTGTGACCCACAACGACATGGACGCGCCCGAGATGAGCGTCCAGTAACCGCCACTCGCCTTGGCGAATAGGCGCATGTCGCCGGCCGTACACGTCGCGCCCGCCTTTGGTGTCCCGGTGACGTGGACTGCGGCATGACCATCGATCGTGGCGTTTGCGGTCGTCACCGTCAGCCCTGGGAGACCCCGAACGTATGCGACCACGGCTGCACTCGTCTGCATCGCCACGGTCGTCTGCGTGTCCTGCGCGGAACACGGAGCACGGACGCCCATCGGAGCGTGGATGAGCAGAAGCTCGACCAGCGGCGAGGAACTGTCGACGGTCGTCAGGTCGCTGGCCCCGCCGTCAACGTGGAGCCCGAAGCGTCCGGATGGCATCGAGACCTGGATGTTGTCGACGGGCAGGACTCCCGGTCCCCCGTCATTGACGGCGCCGAGCGAATGGACCCATGTGCGCGCCAGGGTGGTCGCGCGAGCGGCGCACTGGTCCGCCACGAGGGTGAGGGTCAGGAACAGCCCGTTCGTCGAGCGATTCCATGCGTAGGTCCCAACGTCGCCCTCCATGCATCCGTCCCCGCGCAGTTGAGATACCACCCGCAGCTGGCCCTCGGGGCCTGCGACGGAGGTGCTCGTGAAGACCTGCGTCCCGGTTGTGTAGTTCGTCTGGACCCAGATGTCACGCCCGTCCGGCCAGTTGATCGACAGCTGGATCCGCGATCCCTGGTCCCGAAGACCGAGCGGCGGCGCGTCCGCGACCCAGTCATTCCATAGGGCCGCGGCCGCGGGGGCCGGGGAGAGCGTGGCGGTAGGTCCGGGGGTTGGCGACGCGGGCGCGGTTGGCGTCGCGCTCGCGCCCGGGCCTCCGGTTCGCGGCTGAGTCGAGGACAGCAGGTAGGCGCTGCCGGCAATCGCAACAACGACAGCGGCCGCAGCGGCCGCGGCAACGGAGAAACGGTTCATGGGAGATGACCTCCTGAAGGCGTATGCGAGATTGGGCCGCACCTGCGGTGTCGACTCGACGGCCTGGAGGACGGAGTCGATGACCCGATCTGGTGCTTCGCTGGGCATGAGGTCGAGCCAGGCTCGAGCCAACCGATCGAAATTGCCCGTGCGAGTCATGCCGTCCGTCCTTCGGAAACGACCGGCGCCAAGTCGGCCTCGACGGCCGAGCGGAGCAGCCGGATTGCGTGGTGGAGTCGCGAGCGGGCCGTGCCAGCCGGGATGCCGAGGGTCTCGGCGATCTCGACGAGCGGCAGCCCGACGTGGTGGTGCATCACGAAGACCGCCCGTTGTTCGATCGTCAGGCGTCGGAACGCCCGGTCGAGCGCGTCGCGGTCGGCCACGGAGATGAGCTCATCCGGACCCGCCGGCCCGTCAACCGGCAGGACTCGGACGTTGCCCGTCCACTGCCGGCGACGCCTGGCCTCGGCGTAGCAGGCACGAACGAGCAGGCGCCGAACCCACGCTTCGAAGCGATCCGGGTCGCGCAACCCGGGAAGGTCCCGCCAGGCGGTGATGAGGGCGGCCTGCAGGGCGTCCTCGGCGAGATCGGTGTCGCGCAGGATCCGCGCTGCGATCGAGTACAGCCGGTCGCTCGTCTGGACGACGAGCATCCCGAACGCCTCCCGATCGCCACGCATCGCCCGCTCGACGCTATCTCGCACGCTCACCTCCCGTTCGAAGCGTCTCATCGGCGCTCGATCTCAATGGGTGTTGGAGAGACGCGAAACGTTCATTCGGATCCCGTAATTTCACGGATGCAGCAGGACTGCCGACCGGCCACGACCGGCCATCGTGATCATTGGGCCCGAGCATTGAGCGGGATCCCGCAGCACTCGAGACGTCTCGGGCCGCTCAGGGCTGCGGAGAAGCGGATTGCGGCGGGCCGAACTCGCCGAGGGCAGGCCAGGACTCGGCCAGCTGGCCGGACACGTAGCCGGCGAACGTCCCTCGCGGTGCCGGCGAGATCGTGCCGTCGGCGTGGAGGAGCGGTCCCATGACCGATTGCGGATTGTCAGTTGATCCCTCTAAGTACCAAAGCGAGTAGATCGAGTCGGAGGGATCGACCTGCCCGAGCTCCGGCCCCCAGGCGCCGGGTGGCAGATCAAACATGCCGAGCTGCAGGAAGTGACCCGGGTTGTCCATTCGACCGATGACCGCCGTGTGCCGTTGGCCGCTCACCCGATCGAGCGTGACGAGAAGCGACCGGCCATCGTTCGCGAAGATCGCCCCAACCGGTTGCTCATTCGGGTTCCGGCTGACGAACCAATCGGTCTTTGTGCCTTTGGAGTTCGTGACGCGCACCCGTGCCTCGGTGGCGCTCGGGCAGAGGTTGTAGGTCTGGTCCGGACTGCAGATATCGATGGCCCTGAAGCCTGCGCCAACTCGGCGATCGGCAAACAGCAGGTCGGGATCCACGTCTATGTCCTTGCCGCCCTGGGCCGGCATCAACCGGCCAAAATCCAAGATCCCGGAGCCGTCCCGAGCCCAGACGATCGAGGGGCCGCCGCCGAAGAGCCCGATCTTGCCCAGGTCGGTGGAAGCTCCAGTGCGCGGATCGAGGATCTCTACTTTCCAACAGCAGGGGTTGCCGGCGACGGCGAATAGGCCATCGGACGACCATCGCGCGGTAAGCTCACCGTCGGACGGCACGATCCGCGATTCGCGCGATGGATGCGCAAGGTCGAACAGCACCCACGCTCCGTGAAACGAATCCCTAAAGCTCGTCGTTCCCAGAGCAAGCCAGCCGTTCTCCGAACCCCTTCCGGACGTTGGGGACAGGAGAAGGTCGCTGCCCTTGATTGCCGTTCCGATGCGGCGGAGAAGGCGCTCCTCGCCATCGGGTCGAACGGCGACGACGTCGATGGAGGCCGAGTCAATCGGGTCAGTCCGGACGTAGATCGCCTCCCAGGCAGGCGCACCGCCGGCGAGCGTTGGCGCAGGGGAGGTCTGATGGACCGGCGACGTCACCGGCGACGGAGCGGTGACGGTGAACAGGCCCAGCGGGTGTCCGCCAGTCGCGACGAACGACGCCGCGATGAGGCCCGCAAGAAGCAGGCCAGCTGCGAGGAGCAGGCGCGCTGAGCTCCAGTCGGATCGCCGGGGCAGGGCCGCCACCGACGCGGCCGTGGTCATGGCCATTGCGTCGACGCCAACCGGCGCAGCGTGGACATAGCGCTCGAAGGCGTCGGCGAGGCGGGCGTCGAAGGTCGGGCGGTCAGGCATGGTCAAGCTCCAATCGAAGACGCTCGACGAGCCGAGCGAGGCGGCTCCGAACGCCAGACGCCGAACCGCCGAGCTGGGCCGCGATCTCCGTGGAGTCGAGGCCGGCGACGTAGCGCAGCGCAAGCAGGGCCCGGTCATCGGGCTTGAGGCCCCGGATGACACGAGCGAGATCGATGGTGGCGATGCCGTCGGCGGGATCGCCGCGGCCCGGAAGGTCGGTCGCCGAGATGTCGAGGATGACGCGACCGCCCTGGCGCCGGATCTGCTGGCGCGCCTCGTTGGCCGCGATGGCCACCAGCCAGGCCCGCACGCTGCCGTGGTCGCGAAGCCCGCCGAGCCGGCGCCACGCGATCACCCAGGCTGCCTGCACGGCGTCGGCGGCGGTGTCGGCGTTGCCTGTGATCGCATAGGCCACCCGGGCCATCGACGGGTGATACTCGGTCACGAGGTGGGCGAACGCGCGCTCATCCCCCGCCGCGGCAAGGCGGACGGTCGCGGTGCCTGGGCTCGTATCCGGGATCGTCAGGTCGGTCACGCTAGGTAGATGCGGCACCGTGTCAAGGTGTCCCAGCGAACGCGAGCGCCGGGCGGACCGAGCCCGGGGAACCTCAGGACGGGAGGCGATCCCTGATCCGGGACGCGAGGTCCAGGCGGCCGCCGGCGCGCGCCAGTGCGACGCCGCCGACGATGACCGCGCCGCCGGCGACCTGCTCGGGCCGGATCGCCTCGGCGAGGAACAGGGCGCCAAGGATCACGGCGAAGAACGGCACGAGGAACTGGAAGTTCGTGATCCGGGTCGGTCCGAGGAGGCGGATCGCGTGGAAGATCAGGACGTTCGAAAGGCCAGCCGGGATCAGCGACGAATAGAGCAACCCGGCCCACGCGGCCGGATGAACGCCGCCCCAGGCCGCCGAAGATGCTTCCCACAGCCCCGGTCCGGCAAGCACGAGGCAGCCGCCGACCATCGCCCAGGCCGTGGTCTTCAGGGGCGAGTGACGCCGCAGGATCGATGACCCGAAGGCCGTGTAGATCGCCCAGCACAGCGCGGCACCGAGGGTCAGCAGGTCCCCGGTCAGGATCGCGCTCGACGCGAGCCCGCCGCCCGACGCGATGGCGATGCCGGGTCCGGCGACGACAACGATTCCGACGCCGACGAATGACACGAAGCTGCCCGCGAGCTTGGCTCGCGTGAGGACGTCCGACCCGGCGAAGACGGCGAGAAGCGCCGTGAGCACCGGCGTCGTCGCGATCAGCAGCGCCGAGTCACCCGCCGGGATCGCGTGGAGGGCCGTCGACCAGATGACCTGGTAGACCCCGAAGCCGAGCGCGCCGAGACCTATGACCGCAATTGCGTCCCGCCGCGGCAGCCGCAGCGTGCCCTCACGGACCCGAAGGGCGGCCAGGAGGACCACCCCCGCGAGGGAGAACCGCAGGAACGCGAAGGTGACCGGCGGGATGTCCTCGATGGCGGACTTCACGACGATGAAGTTGGCCGCCCAGAAGATCATGACGAGGAGCGCCCCGGTCTCCGCGACCCGCCGGTCCCGAAGCGTCGACGACGGCCGGCTCGACCGGCCAGCGCCCGCGAACTCGCCGCCCGACCATGAAACGGAGGAGCCTCCCGCGTCGATGTTCGCCGAGGCGTTCGACGCGCCGCCGGTATGGCCGTCCCCGTTGCGCACCGAAACGCCCGCCGGATTGCCGGCGGGCGTCTGCGAGGCGGGCTCCGCCGGGGGGAGGTCGATCAGGCGGCGTCCTGGTCGAGCTCGAGCGTCTCCTCGTCGTCCTCCTCGGTCAGCTTGAGCCAGACGAACAGCCCGGCCAGCACGATGAGCGGGATCACGAGGATGGCGCCGAGGGTGATCCCCAGGGCAACGGCGACGGTCTTCAGAGCGCGCATGGTTCTGGCCTCCTGTGCGTGGTTCAGCCGGGCTTGGCGGTCGGGGCGGGTTTGTCGGATTTGGCGGGCTTGTCGGATTTGGCGGTCGAAGCCTCCGGGCTCCCTTTCCGAAGGCTCGGGGCCTGCTTCGTCAGCTCGGTGATGTCGTCCCTGGTGAACTCGACGAGGGCATGGCGGAAACCCATGGGATCCGCCTGGAGCAGTCGGAGCACGTAGGCGCCCTCCTGCTCGAAGAAGAAGATGTCGCGCGGGCGGTGCTCATCAAGGTAGCGGCCAATGACCCGGAGCGCCGATTCGTAGTGGTCGGGGGTGGCCGGGTCGTGCCCGCGGCGGGCGATCGCGTCGTCCATGAACTTGGCGATGTCGTCGTCAAGGAGCGTGAGCGTCTCCTTGTGCACGTGGCCGATTGCGTCCCCCCAGGAGCTCGACGAGCTCTGGAGGACGAGCCCCTGGATGACGAAGCCCACGTCGGTCTCGGCAACGAGGACCTCACGCATGCCCTTCTCGTCCAGATAGGCGCCAACCGAGCGGAGGACCTCCTCGAAGTCCTGCCTCGGACTGCCCTCGTAGATCCGCATCGGCTCTCCCTCGAGGATCCGCGCCCTCGCCGCCGGCGTCAGGAGCCGGTCGTGCGATCCAGCAGTCCCAGCTCCTTTGCCCGCCTGGAGCTCAGACGAAAGACCCCGGCTGCGGCGAGTGTAACGAGGGCCCCCGTCGCCAGCAATGCGATCAGGACTTCGGCGTTGCCCGGAGCCACCTGCCCGGTTACTGCCTGGAAGAGCGAGCCGGGGCCGCCGATCGATGACGGATTGGCCGGGTCGAGCGCCCGACGGAACGCCTCGATCCACCACGTCAGGGGCATCGCGAGGCCGATCGCCTGGACGGGGCCAGGCAGGATCGCGAGCGGGAAGACGGCGCCCGAGATGAGGTAGAGGGCGCCGGCGAAGGCGTCGGGGTAGGACCACGACTCCTGGCGAGTCTGGAGGCAGACGGCGGCCATCAGGAGCCCGAGTGCGACGATCGACAGCAATCCGAGGCCCGTCGCGACCAGGAGCACCGGCCAATCGACCCGGCCCGGGTCGAACGGGACGCCGAGGGCCACGACGCCGATGACGAGGGTGATCACCGCGCCGGCCGCGCCGACTCCGAGGCGGGCGACGCCACGTCCCAGCAGGACAACGATGAAATCACTCGGGCTGACGTACACGTACTTGAGCATCCGGTAGCGCTCGCGATCGTCGAGGACGGCCCAGGCCAGGCCTGCCACGCCGCTGATCACGACCGACCAGAGGGCCGTGCCGATGATCACGAACGAGCGGTACCGAAGCGAGGCGTCGCCGCCGACGACCTGGAGCATGACCACGAGGATCAGTGCCGAAGCGACCGGCTTTGCGACGGAGTAGATGAAGAACAGCAGCGGGTCCGTCCAGTTGGCCTCCATCTGCCAGCCGAGCCGGACCGCGGTGGCGAACGAGCGCAGGCCCTCCCCGCGGTGGTCGCTCGGGGATCGCTCGCCGAGGACCCCGACTTCGCCGATCGCGCTCACTGCCAGCGGACCGTCAGGCGGCCGTCGCGGCGCGCCCGAGCCTGCATCGAGGCGAGCATCCAGCGGGCCAGGACCGTGGCGAGCACGGCCATGACCACGAGAATGCCCAGCTCGACCGCAGGCGACGGCGTCCCGATCGGGAAGGTCGCTCCCGAGAAGACCAGCTGGCGCATCGCGTCGAGTCCGGTCGCCAGCGGGATCAGCCCGACCGAGAGCGCGCCGATGAGCCCGAGGCGGGCGACCGGGAAGTTCAGGCCCGAGACGAAATAGACCGGCTCGACGAAGAACTGGCCCAGATGGAATGCCTCGCGGCCCCAGACGAGAAAGAAGCTCGCGAGCACCATTCCGAGGCTGTACAGCGCGGCGAGCGTGGTCAGGAAGACGGCGAAGACGAGGAACCAGTCGCGGACATCGAACGAGACCCCGAAGATCGCCGTCGCGATGATCAGCACGGCCGCGGCACGGGTGGTGCTCATCACCATGCCCCCAAGGGCCATCCCGAGCAGGATCGACATGAAGTGGATCGGGGCGGCGAAATAGAGCTCCAGGTTGCCCTGGCTCTTCTCCCAGTACAGCTGGTTGGCCATCATCCAGATCACGTTGATCCAGAACGCGGTCATGGCCCCACCCATCACCACGAAGCCGACGTACTGCTCCGGCGCCTTGAGAGCCCGGTAGACGAAGACGAAGGCGGCCGTCGAGAGGAACGGCAGCAGGATCTCGAAAAGCAGCCACGACTTCTCGCGGACCATGCCCCGGTAGCGCGGGTAGGCGCGGCCGCGGATCGCCCGCAGGTTCGTGAGCAGCTCTTGCCTGCGGCCCCATGCCGAGGCGGAGCGCGGATCCGTCCCCGACCGGCCGACGAGATCGAGGGGCGGGCCGCTCATGCCGCCTCATCCTCGCCGAAGCCCCGACCAACGAGCTCGACGAAGACGTCCTCGAGGGTCGGCTCGGACTTCTGGAGGCCGAGAATCCGGGCGCCCTTCCGACCCAGCGCCTCGACGACCGCGCCGAGGGCCGAATCGTCGACGAGCACGAGGTTCACGGTTACCGTCTGGCGATCGCCCGTCTCATCGGACGTCGCGGCGCTGCTCGCGTTGACCACGCCCGGGACGTCCGCGAGGCTTGCCGGCCCGCCGTCCAGGTGGTCGAGCTCGAAGCGGAAGATGGATTCGCGTTGGACCCGGCGTTTCAGCTCCTCGGGCGTGCCAATCGCCAGGATCCGCCCTCGATCGACGATCGCGATCCGGTCACAGAGCTCGTCCGCCTCGGCCATGTAGTGCGTCGTCAGCAGGACGGTCCGGCCCGGCACGGCGGCCTGCCACTCGACGATCAGCTCGCGCAGCGATCGAGCCGCGCCGACGTCGAGGCCAAGCGTCGGCTCGTCGAGGAACAGGATCCAGGGATCGTTCATGAGGCCACGGGCGAGGTTCATCTTCTGGCGCTCGCCGGTCGAGAGCGTGCTGACCCGCGCCAGCCGCTTCTCGGCCATCCCGACCCGATCGATCAGGGCGTCGGTGCGGCGCCAACCATCACGGGCGGGCAGGCCATAGAACTGGCTGAACATCCAGAGCTGCTCGCGGACCGTCAGGATCCCATAGCCCGACTGCTCGCCGCCGGCGACCATGTTCATGATCCGCCGGATCCGCTTGGTGTCGTGCATCACGTCGAAGCCGAAGATCTTCGCGGTCCCCGAGGTCGGCGACAGCAGCGTCGTGAGGATCTTGATCAGCGTGGTCTTGCCGGCGCCGTTCGGCCCGAGAAGCCCGAACAGCTCACCGGATTCGACGTCGAGGTCGACGTGATCGAGGGCCACGACCGGCCCGCCCTTGGCCGCGTACTCACGTCGAACCGCCCGTGCCTCGATGGCGCGGGGGCTCGCGGCGGCGCGGCTATCCGAGGCAGCGGAGGACATGGGCACCCCGAACCGATGGGCGACGATGGGGACGCCGAAGCATATGGCCTCGCGCGCGCGAAGGAAAGCGTTGCAGCTCCGTGGCTCGGGTGATCGTCGGTGGCGAAGCTCGCGATCATCCGGGCTCGCGCGTAAACGTCCGTGGATCGGTCAGGTATCCGTCCGGGGAGTCTTCGACGCGTTTGTGTCACCCGGCATGGCTCGGCCGACGACCGACCAAGCTCCAGGTCCCCGCCACCCAGGGTCCGCCACGCACGAACGACAAACCCAGCGCCGGTGGGGCCGGCCGCTGACCGCACGCACCGACCCGCCATCGCGGCGAGCACACCCCGTGTGGTTAGGAGACGCTCCAAACGCGACGGAAACAAAAGACCACTCCTCGCGTAAGTAGGTGACGCTCCAACGTCCGGGGCTCGGGCATGGGCGTCCGTGGCTCGCCTGAACGCCCGCGGCGCGGCTCGGTCGTCGATGGTCAGGAGTTCCCAGATTCCACTCAGACGACCACCCGGAAACGATGCTCGTCCCATCTGGCTCGGCGGAAGCCGCACTGCAGGCGATTTGGGGCCGAATTCGTGCCAGATTCTCGGGTGGGGCGCTGTTTGGCAGGGAATCGCACGCGCATCGTCCCGCGCGGGCCAGGAAAATCGATCCTCAGTTGGCTCGCGCTACTGGCAAGAGAATCTGGGAACGACGCGGCGCGACCCTGGCACGGTCAGCCGCGGTGGGTCGCGAGGCGCGCGGCGAGCTGCCCAGCGACGCGCGCGTCGTTGACGATCAGCGCGGTGTTTGCCCGAACGGAGGCGCCGTCGGTGAGCGCCGCGACGCGAGCGAGGAGCCATGGGGTCAGGTCAGGGCCGTGGATGCCGGCCGCGTCCGCGTCGGCGATGGCCCGGTCGGTCGCGTCGCAAGCGACGGCATCCGGCAGGGCGTCGGAGGCGGGCACGGGGACGCACACGAGGATCCCGCTGCCGAGCCCGAGGTCGAGGTGGGTGGCGATGCGGCGAGCGGCAGCGTGCTCATCCGGGACGGAGCTCGGTGAGCGGATCCCGGCGCTTCGCGCATAGAACCCGGGCACCTCGTCCTGGCCGATCGTCACGACCGGGACCCCGCGGGTCTCGAGATATTCGAGGGTGAGGGCGACGTCGAGGATCGCCTTCGGGCCGGCGCACACGACCGCGACCGGCGTCCGCGCGAGCTCCTCGAGATCGGACGAGATATCGAACGTCGGGATGCCGGCGCTGCTGCCGGCGCCGCCCGGTGTGCCGGCGCGGCCCGGGGTGCCGAGGGCGCCGCGATGGACGCCGCCGATCCCACCCGTGGCAAACACGACGATGCCGGCCCCATGCGCCGCGATCGTCGTCGCCGAGACCGTCGTGGCAGCCCAGCCCTCGCGGTCGAGGGCGGCGGCCAGGCTCGGCCGGGCCGCCTTGAGCACCGAGCCGGCGGGCGCCGTCGCTAACGTCTGGAGCTCGTCCTCGGACAATCCGACCAGGATCCGGCCATCGCGGATGGCCACGGTCGCCGGCACCGCGCCGGATTCACGGACCGCGGCCTCCGAGGCGAGCGCGACCTCGAGATTGGCAGGGTACGGCAGGCCATGGCTGATCAAGGTCGATTCGAGGGCGACGACCGGGCCACCGTTGGCGATGGCCGTTGCGACGGCCGGCGAGATGTCCAGCCGGGAGCCGATCGTCATCCGGGCGGCAGCTCGATCCGCGGTCCGCTGAGCTGCCGCGCCGCGGCGCGATGGCCGGCGAGCGTTGCCCGATGGAGCGCATCCGCGGCCGGTCGCGAGGCGGCCCGAGCCGCGAGCCAGCCGGCGATGAAGCCGGCATCGAACGCATCGCCGGCGCCCGTCGTGTCGCTGGCCGACACCGTCGGCGTGGCGATGTCGAAGCGCAGGGGCGGTTCGTCGTCGTCGCTTCGGGTGCCCTGGCGAGCGACGACGCTGGCGCGAGCCATCACGCTGGCGCCCCGTTGGCCGCGCTTGATCACGACGATCCGGGCGAGCTCCAGCAGGGCTTCGTCGGCCTGACGCCCGAGGAGCGCGTCGGCCTCGGGCTCGGTGGCAAAGAGCAGGTCCGGCCGGGCCGAGCCGATGAGTTCCCGTGCGGCCCGGCGGCCGTCGGCGAGCAACGGCCCGACGGACGCGAGGTCCACGGACACGAGCGAATCTCGCTCCCGTGCCAGCTCGATCGCACGAGCGCCGGCTCGCCCGAGCGGCTCGCCCAGCAGCGAGTACGCCGGCAGGTGGAGCAGCTGGACGCGGTCGAACCACTCGGGATGGAGATCGTCGGGGCTCAGCCGATCCGCCGCCCGGCGGTCTGCCACGAAGGATCGCTCGCCGCCGGGCGCCACGACCACGCCGATCCTGCCGGTGCGGGCGCCGGCGACGCGGGTCGCCCGAACGGTCACGCCGTCGCGCTCGAGCTGCTGGACCAGCGATCGACCGGCGCCATCCCGACCGACGGCGCAGACGAGCTGCGTCTTGACGCCCAGGCGGGCGAGCCAGCGGGCGGTGTTCGCGGCCGACCCACCCTGGCGAATCTCGACCCGGCCGGGGACGTCGGTCCCGCGCTCGATCGGCCGGCTCGCGGAGAGGACGACGTCGAGCATGAGGTCCCCGAGGACGAGGGCCCGCGCCGACGGCGATCCTGTGCCGAGCCTGGCAATCGCGGCTGTCACGGTTCGGATGGTAGATGGCCAAGGGCCCTGAAGGTCCGGTAAGTGCCCGGTGAAGGCCCGGTCCGGGGCCAGTTGGTACGCTTGCACAGATGGCGACGAGTCCCGCGCTCGAGAACCTCGCGATCAACACCATCCGGACCCTCGCGATGGACGCCGTCCAGAAGGCCAATTCCGGCCACCCCGGCGCCCCGATGGGCGCGGCCCCGATGGCCTACGTCCTCTGGACGCGCTTCCTCCGGCACTCCCCCACGAATCCGGACTGGCCCAATCGCGACCGGTTCGTGCTCTCGGCCGGGCACGCCTCGATGCTGCTGTACTCGCTCCTGTATCTGACCGGCTATGGAATGACCCTCAAGGACCTCGAGGCATTCCGGCAGTGGGGCTCCAGGACGCCGGGCCATCCGGAGTACGGCGTCGCACCCGGCATCGAGGCCACGACCGGGCCGCTCGGCCAGGGCTTCGCGAATGCGGTGGGCATGGCGATCGCCGAGCGCCGGCTGGCCAGCGAGATCAACCGGCCGGGCCATGACCTCATCGATCACCGGACATACGCGCTCGCCTCGGACGGCGACCTGCAGGAGGGGATCGCCTCGGAGGCCGCGAGCCTCGCCGGCCACCTGCGACTCGACAAGCTGACCGTCCTCTACGACGACAACCATATCCAGCTGGACGGCCCGACCGACATGGCCTGGTCCGAGGACGTGCTCGGTCGGTTCGAGGCGTACCACTGGGGTGTCCAGCGGGTGACCGACGGGAACGATCTGGACGCCATCGAGGCCGCCATCCGCACCGCCGACGACGACGGTCGGCCGTCCCTGATCGCGGTTCGGACGCACATCGGCTACGGCGCCCCAAACAAGCAGGACACCCAGAAGGCCCATGGTTCGCCGCTGGGCGAGGACGAGGTCCGCCTCACGAAGGAGTTCTATGGCTGGGATCCGGACGCCCACTTCCTCGTCCCGCCGGAGGTCATCGAGCTCTACCGGGCGGCAATCCCGGAGGGCCAGGCTCGGGTCGACGAGTGGCACGCCCGCTTCATGGCGTATGCCGGTGCCTACGCGAACGAGGCGGCCGACCTGCAGCGGCGGATCCGCGGCGAGCTGCGGCCGGATGCCCTCGAAGGCCTGAAGTCGTACGCGGTCGGCGAGGAGCTCGCGACGCGGCAGGCCAGCCAGCAGGCCATCGCCGCGCTCGCGGAGCCGGTGCCCGAGCTGTTCGGCGGCGCGGCCGACCTGTCCGAGTCGAATCTCACGGACATCAAGGGCGGCGGCGACTTCGAGGCCGAGACGCCCGGACGGAACCTTCGGTTCGGAGTCCGCGAGCACGCGATGGGCGGCATCGCGAACGGGATCGCCTATCACGGCGCGTTCATCCCGTACGTCGGGACGTTCCTGAACTTCAGCGACTACATGCGCGGCTCGGTCCGGCTGGCTGCGCTCGCCGGGCTGCACGTGATCTACGTCTGGACGCACGATTCGATCGGGCTCGGTGAGGACGGTCCGACACACCAGCCGATCGAGCACTATGCATCCCTGCGGGCGATGCCGAACCTGTGGTTCGTCCGACCCGGTGATGCGAACGAGGCGAGTGCCGCGTGGGCGCTGGCCCTGGAGCGGCGAGGGGGTCCCGTGGCCCTCTCGCTGACCCGCCAGAAGCTGCCGACCCTCGAGGGATCGGCGAATCTCGCCCCCGAGGGCGTCCGCCGCGGCGGCTACGTCCTCCGACCCGCGGCAAACGAGGTCGGCGGCGGCAGCCCGGACCTCCTCCTGATCGCGACCGGCTCGGAGCTGCAGCTCGCCTTCGCCGCCGCGATCGCCCTCGAGGCCGACGGGATCAAGGCCCGCGTCGTCTCGCTTCCATGCTGGGAGGCGTTCGACGAGCAGGACGAGGCATACCGCGCCGACGTGCTGCCACCGGCGGTGCGGCGGCGCGTCACGATCGAGGCCGGCGCATCCCTCGGCTGGGAGCGCTACGCCGGCGATGAGGGCGCGATCATCGGGATCGATCACTTCGGGGCGTCGGCGCCGGCCGGGACGATCTTCGAGCACTTCGGGTTCACGGCGGAGCGGGTGACCGAGGTGGCCCGCCGAGTCGTGCGCGATGGGCTCCGTCGGCGGATCCCGACGCTCGAGCCGGGCCACCAGCCGCTGGGCCTCCGCCTCGGCGCGAATCACGCCAGGGCCGACGGTGCGGGAGCCGACAAAACCGACGCCGATGAGTCGCATCCGAGCGTGCCGGCGGGATCCTCCGGCGTCGATCGAACGTCCGACTCGGATCCCGGTCACAGCTGAGGCCGTCATGCGTATCGCGTTCGCCGCCGATCACGCCGGCGCCGCCCTCAGGGACGTACTGCTGGAGCGACTCGCCGCCGGCGACCTCGGGCACGAGCTCATCGACCTCGGCGGCGACGGCTCGGACCCGACCGACGACTACCCGGATTTCGCCCAGCGCGTCGGGAGCGCGATCCAGGACGGCTCCGCCGACCGCGGCATCCTGATCTGCGGCTCCGGCGTTGGCGCGTCGGTCGCGGCGAACAAGCTCCACGGTGTTCGTGCCGCGGTGTGTCACGACACCTACTCGGCGCACCAGGGCGTGGAGCACGACGACATGAACGTGCTGACGCTCGGCTCGCGGGTCATCGGTCCGGAACCTGCCTATGAGTGCGCGGTGGCGTTCCTCGGAGCACGATTCAGCGGCGAGCCGCGGCACCGGCGGCGACTCGACAAGGTCCTGGCCATGGAGCGTGACGGATGAGCAACCGACTGCAACTCGACCTCGCCGCCGCGGACTCGGCGGTCCTCGAGGCGCTCAGCGAGCATGCCCGCCGGGATGCGTGGGCCCAGCGCCTGGTCGACCGCGACACGAGCCTCTGGACCGATGACCCGGGCGTCGCAGCAGCGATCGCCGACCGACTGGGCTGGCTCGATGCGCCCGCCCACTTCACCGGCGAGATCCCGGCCCTCGAAGGCTTCGGCGACGGTATCCGCGCAGCGGGTTTCACGACCGCCGTCGTCATGGGCATGGGCGGCTCGAGCCTCGCGCCGGACGTCTTCTACCAGGTGTTCGGGACGGCCCAGGGCTACCTCGACCTGCGGATCCTGGACTCAACTGACCCCGCGGCCGTGGCCCGGACGATCGACGACCTCGACCCGCTCCAGACCCTCTGGATCGTCGCGAGCAAGTCGGGCACGACCACAGAACCGCTGGTGTTCATGGCCGACGCCTGGGCGCGCGTCGCAGCCTCCCTGGAGGCGGCCGGCTCGGTCCAGAATCCGGGTGAATTCTTCGTCGCCATCACGGATCCGGGTCGGAGCGTCGACGCGATCCCGCATCGCGACGACCTCCGCGAGCGCTTCCTCAACCCGGCCGACATTGGCGGCCGCTACTCGGCGCTGACGTACGTCGGGCTCGTCCCCGCGTCGCTTATCGGCCTCGACCTCGATCCGTTGCTTGCATCGGCGGCGGCGATGCTCGCTGAATGCCGCGACCCGGAGCCGACGGCGAACCCGGGACTGCGCCTGGGGCTGGCGATGGGCTCCCTGGCCCGCGGCGGGCGGGACAAGCTCACGTTCGTTGCCGATGGGGCGATCGCCGGCTTCGGCTCGTGGGCGGAACAGCTCATCGCCGAATCGACGGGCAAACACGGAACCGGAATCGTGCCGATCGACCGCGAGCCACGCTTCCAGGCGAGGGCCTATGGCAGCGACCGCGTCTTCGTTGGCCTGGCCCTCGCGCCTGCCGCCGGCGAGAGCGCGAGCCAGGAGCAGCTGGCGAACGAGGCGCTCCTCGACGAGCTCGCGAAGCTCGGCCATCCGGTCATCCGGATCGAGATCGACGACCCGATCGACCTCGCCGGCGAGATGCTTCGCTGGGAGGTCGCGACGGCGTTCGCAGGCGCCGTCCTCGGCATCGACCCATTCGACCAGCCGAACGTCGAGGAGGCGAAGGAGCGGACCCGGTACCTGCTCGCAGGCGATGGCCCGGCTGCCGAGGCGGCCTCGAGGCCGGCCGCCGCCGCTGCGACAGCGAGCCCAGCCGATGGCGACGTCCTTCGCCCCGCCACGCTCGGCGAGGCTGGCCTTGCCAAGGCCCTGCGGGCTACGCTGCAGGATCGCAAGCCACCCGCCTATCTCGCGGTCCAGGCGTTCATCGCGCCGACACCGGAGCGCGATGCGGCGATCGCGCGCATCCGGACCGCCCTCGGCAAGACGTCGTGCGCCACGACGGACGGCTACGGCCCGCGCTTCCTCCACTCGACCGGCCAGCTCCACAAGGGCGGGCCGGCAACCGGCTGCTTCCTGCAGCTCACGAGCGACCATCCCACCGACCGACCCATTCCCGGCTGGCCCTACACGTTCGGCGAGCTCATCGATGCCCAGGCGCGCGGTGATCGGGAGGCGATTCGGGCGCATGATCGGCCCGCCGTCCACGTTCATCTCGGCGCCGACGCCGACGCCGACCTGGCCACGCTCGAGCGCGCCATCTCGCTTGCCGTCGACTGACAGGAGGCTCGGTTCCATGCAGCTCGGGTTCATCGGTCTCGGTCGGATGGGCGCGAACATGTGCCGCCGCCTGATCAAGGACGGCCACCACGTCGTCGCCTACAACCGGACGCCGGAGAAGACGAAGGAGCTGGCCGGCGAGGGCGCGGAGGCCGCGTTCTCGATCGCGGAGCTCGTGGAGAAGCTCGAAAAGCCCCGGATCGCCTGGATCATGGTCCCCGCGGGCGATGCCACCGAGGCCCAGATCAACGAGCTCCTGCTCCATCTCGAGCCCGGCGACACGATCGTCGATGGCGGGAACACGAACTTTCACGATGATGTTCGCCGCCAGGGCGAGCTCGCGGCCAAGGGCATCCGGTATGTGGACGCCGGCGTCTCTGGCGGGATCTGGGGCCTCGCCAACGGCTTTTGCCTCATGGTCGGCGGAGACCCGGAGGCGGTTCAGCCCATCGAGCCGATCTTCCGCTCGCTCGCGCCGGTCGACGGCTACCTCCACACGGGCGGACCCGGCTCGGGCCACTACGTGAAGATGGTCCACAACGGCATCGAGTACGGCCTGATGCAGGCCTACGCCGAGGGCTTCGAGATCCTCCATGCCAGCGACTACGAGCTCAACCTCGGCGCCATCTCGGAGCTCTGGAACCACGGCTCGGTCGTCCGATCATGGCTCCTCGAGCTGGCGGTGCTGGCGTTCCAGTCGAACGGCCAGGACCTGGAGCACCTCAAAGGCTGGGTGGCCGACTCGGGCGAGGGTCGCTGGACCGTCCAGGAGGCCATCGATCACGACGTCCCGGCCCCCGTGATCACGCTCTCGCTGCTCACCCGCCTCCGCTCCCGCCAGGACGATTCCTACGGCGCCAAGGTCCTCGCGGCGCTCCGCAACGAGTTCGGCGGCCATGCCGTGAAGGCGGAGTAGCGAGCACCGAGATGGCGAAGACCGCCACGCCTCCGGCTCCGGCGACCGCAGCGCCGCGAACGATGCGCGAGCTGCGCCTGAGCCGGGACGGACGCCGCCGACGCACGCCGCCACCGGAGGGCAATCCGCTCCGCGAGGGCCTGCGTCTCGAGCGCGTGCCCGACCCCCACGTGATGGTCATCTTCGGGGCGACGGGCGACCTGTCCCACCGCAAGGTCTTTCCGGCCCTCGCCCAGCTGTGGCGGACGAATCTCCTGCCCCAGGACTGGATGCTCGTCGCGGTCGGACGCCGGCCCTATGACGACGCGGCGTTCCGGAAGGACATCGCCACCTCGCTCGCCCAGTGGTCGCGGGTGCCGCTGGAGCCCGAGGCGGAACGCCAGTTCCTCGAGCGGATCGTCTATCACCGCGGCGACTTCGCGGATGACGCGACGTACGACCGGCTCGTCGAACGGCTCGACGCGATCGACGCCGAGCACGCGACCGGCGGCAACCGCCTGTTCTACCTCGCGACCCAGCCATCCGCCTTCCCCGAGATCGTCGGGGAGATCGGCCGCTGTGGCCTCGATCACGAACTGCACGGCGGGGGCTGGCGCCGAATCATCATCGAGAAGCCGTTCGGCCGCGACCTCGAGTCGGCGAAGCGCCTGAATCGCGAGGTCGGCAGGGTCTTCCGCGAGACGCAGGTCTACCGGATCGATCACTACCTCGGCAAGGAGACCGTCCGGAACCTGATGGTGTTCCGGTTCGGGAACGGGATCTTCGAGCCGCTCTGGAATCGGCGCTACGTGGACCACGTCCAGATCACGATGGCCGAGTCGATCGGGGTCGAGGAGCGCGGCTCGTTCTACGAGGAGACCGGCGCGACCCGCGACGTGCTCCAGAACCACCTCCTCCAGCTCCTCAGTCTGGTGGCAATGGAGCCGCCGGCCACGTTCGAAGCCGATGCGCTCCGCGATGAGAAGGTCAAGGTCCTCCGGGCAGTCGACCAGTACGACCGAGCCGGCGTGGCCGAGAACGTCGTCCGCGGCCAGTACGGGCCCGGCTGGGTCGCCGGGCAACCCGTCGTCGGCTATCGCCAGGAGGCCAACGTCGATTCCCTGTCGGAGACGGAGACGTTCGTCGCGACCCGCCTCTTCGTCGATGACTGGCGCTGGTCGGGCGTGCCCTTCTACCTCCGAACGGGCAAGCGGCT
>JBBRNM010000011.1:0-45476 GCA_038230295.1 Candidatus Limnocylindrales bacterium | reverse complement strand
GCGGTGGCGCCCGAACGACCGCTCGTCCTGTACGGCCACTCGCTCGGCGGCCTCGTGGTGCTCGGCTACGTGCTCGATGGACGCGCTCGGCCGAACCTCCTCGTGCTCTCGGCGCCGGCGATCGACGCGACCATCCCGGCCTGGCAGCGCGCGCTCGTCGCGGTGCTCGACCGGGTCGCGCCGCGGACCCGCCTCCCGAACCGGCTGGACAGCAGCATGCTCTCCATGGACCCCGCGGTCGGCATCGACTATTTCACGGATCCCCTCAACGTCCACGCCTCGACGGCGCGGTTCGGCGCGCTCGCGTTCGCCGAGCAGAAGCGGGTCTCGGAGGCGCTCGACCGCTTGTCGATCCCGACGCTCGTGATCCACGGCGGCGACGACACGCTCGTGCCGACTGCGACGAGCGGCGTCTTCGAAGGCCGGGCCGGCGTCACCCGTCGCGTCTTCGACGGGCTTCGGCATGAGACCCACAACGAGCCCGACCGGGAGCGCGTGCTCGACGCGGTCGTCGCGTGGATCCGTGCGGCGGTCTAGGATGGGCCGCACAACCGAAGACCGCCTCCGGGGAGCGCGAACGCGCTGAGAGTGTGGCGCAGGCCACAGACCCGCCGAACCTGATCCGGCTCATACCGGCGAAGGAAGCAGGCCCGATCGACTCGAATGCTGCCCCCCATCGGGCGGCCGCGTTCCGTCGCTATCGAGGTCTCCGTGCTCCTCTCCTCCGGCCGACCCCAGCTGACCGCTCTCATTTCGATGGCCATTGCCGTCGCCGCATGCAGCGGCGGCGCAACGGCCAGCCCGCCCGCCAGCGCCACGAGCCTGCCCTCGGCGTCAGGGACCAGCGAGCCGTCACCGACTGTCGGTCTACCAGAGCCCGTCCGTCTGGCGCTCGACTGGACCCCGAACACCGATCACACGGGGTTCTACGTCGCCCAGGCCAAGGGCTGGTACCAGCAGGCCGGCGTCGACCTTCGGATCCTGCCGTACAACAACTCGGCCCCTGAGACCCTGATGGGCGCCGGCCAGGCCGACTGCGGCATCAGCTTCCAGGACTCATTGACATTCGCGGTCGCTGCCGGCGTCAAGATCAAGAGCGTGATGGCGATCCTCCAGCACACTGCTTCGGCCATCGCCGTCCTCGCCGATTCCGGGATCACCCGGCCGCGCCAGCTGGAGGGAAAGACCTACGCCGGCTTCGGCTATCCCAACGAGGTGCCGACACTGAAGGCTGTCATCGAGGCCGATGGCGGCGCCGGCGCCTTCAACGTCGTGACGGCGGACAGCACGGCGTACGAGGCGCTGTACTCGAAGAAGGCGGACTTCACGATCCCGTTCATGGCCTGGGAGGGCGTCGAGGCGAGCGAGCGGGGGATCAAGCTCCGCATCTTCAAGTTCCAGGACTACGGCTTTCCGGATTTCTACCAGGTGGTGCTCGCCTGCTCGAGCGACTGGCTCGCCGCCAATCCCGATCTCGCCAAGCGGTTCGTCGACGCGACGGTCCGTGGCTTCCAGTACGCGGCCGATCGTCCGGATGATGCGGCGGCGATCCTGATCGCCGAGAACCCTGGCGCGTTCGACGCCAACCCGAAGCTGCCCCTGGACTCCGCGCGCTTCCTCTCGAGCGGCCACTACTACATCGACTCGACCGGGGTCGTCGGGCGGCAGACCCTCGAGCAGTGGACCGGTTACTCAGCGTTCCTCTACGACCACGGGCTGCTGACCGGTTCCGACAGCAAGCCCCTGGCGTCGCCGCCAAATTACGCCTCGCTCTTCACCAACGAGTTCCTGCCCTGACCACGCGGCTCTTCCCGTCGCTCGTACTGCTCGCGCTGGTCGTCGCGGCCTGGGAGCTCTATGCCCGCACCGTCGGCGCCGGCTCCTTCGTGCTCCCCGCGCCCACGCGGATCCTCTCTGCGCTCTGGGACCAGCGTGACGCGGCCGTCCACCACACCCTCGTGACCCTGGGCGAGACGGTCGTGGGGTTCGGGGCCTCACTGGCCCTCGCGACCGGAGCGGCCGTGGTCATGGACCTCGTGCCCGCGGTTCGCCGGGCGCTCTACCCGCTCCTCGTCGGCAGCCAGGCCGTGCCGATCCTGGTCGTCGCGCCGATCCTCGTGCTCTGGTTCGGATTCGGGCTCCTGCCGAAGGCGATCGTCATCGTCCTGCTCACGTTCTTTCCGATCGTCGTGGGCCTCCTCGATGGTTTCGCCGGGGTGGCGCCCGAGGCGGCCGACCTGCTGCGGACCTACGGGGCCACCGAGCGCCAGGCACTGCTGAAGCTCCGGTTTCCGGCTTCCTTGCCGTCGTTCTTCACAGGCCTCCGGATCGCGACCACGTATGCGGTGCTCGGGGCGGTCTACGCCGAATACGTCGGCGCCTTCGACGGGCTCGGGATCTGGATCCTGACCTCCCAGAAGAGCTTCCGGATCGACCTGGTCTTCGGGGCGATCCTCATCGTCCTCGTGATCTCGGTGATCCTCTTTGCGCTCGTGTCCTGGCTCGAACGGGCCGTGGTGCCGTGGGCGGTGGCGGCTCGCCGTCGTGCCCGGCGCCCGGCGTAGGCCCTTCGCCCCGCGTAGCACGGATCCACGGTCGATCTGCCATCATCGATCGCCCGACAGAGCGTGGAGGAACCACCCGTGATCCACCTGCGTCCGCGGCGCCTGGCCCCGGCCTCGCGATCGCCGTCATCGTCGCTGCGGCCCCGTTCTCGAACGTGGTGGCGGCAGGTCCCTTGACCGTGGGCCCGAACTACGACATCAGCGGCTTCGCTGACAACGAGAGCGAGACCACCGTCGCGGTGAATCCATCGAATCCATCGAACATCGTCGTGTTCTCGAACTTCGCCCGGACCGATGGTCTGCTCGAATCGATCAGCACCGACGGTGGCGCCACGTGGACGCCCCACATCGTTGCCGACGGGACCACCGACCTCGGCGTCGCTTGCTGCGATCCGAACGCCAGCTTCGATCGTTACGGCAACCTCTTCCTCGTCTATCTCGATGCTCGAGCCAAGAAGGTCCAGACGGCCTACAGCACCGATGGTGGCCAATCCCTCCACTTCCTCGCCTCGATCGACCACAGCGACCAGAGCAGCACGAAGTCGAACGGCATGAAGTGGGGCGCCGGCGCGGATCAGCCGAGTCTCGCGACTGGGCCATCGGGCGCCGGCGGCATCGGCAGCGCGACGTGGTTTGTCTACAAGCCGTACAGCACCGGCGGCCAGCTGCTCGCGGTTCGTGGCCTGCATGTCACGGGGCTCGGTCAGTTCGGCGCGATGTCTCCGGCGCAGACGGTGCCCGGCGGCAAGTACGGCAGCTTCGGTGACATCGCGGTCGGTGACAACGGCCAGGTCCTCGTGACGTACCAGGACAACACCGGCTCGCAGGGCCCCGCGACGATCTGGACGAACGTCGATCCGGACGGCTTCGGAGCGACCGGGTTCGGGCCGGCGCGGGCAGCCACGACCACGAATGTCGGCGGCTTCGACTACATCACGCCGCAGTCCCACCGCTCGGTCGATGCCGAGGCGGGCCTCGCCTACGACCGCAGCACCGACGCCGCGAACGGTCGGGTCTACCTCGTCTACACCGACGAGTTCCCGAACGAGAGCAACGACACGAACATCTACGTGCGCCACTCGGACGACAACGGCGCGACCTGGAGTGCGCCGCTTCGGGTCAACGACGATTCGGGCACCAACAGCCAGTTCAACCCGCACATCGCAATCGATCAGGCGACGGGCTACATCGCGGTTGGCTTCCACGACTCGCGCAATGACCTCGGCCTGCGCGGCAGCGGCGACACGAACGGGATCCCCAACGACGATGCCCAGTACTTCGTCACGGTCAGCGAGGACCTGGGCGCGTCCTTCGCGCCGAACGTTCAGGTCAGTGCCGGCACGTCCAATGCCGCCGATGCGCATAACGGCATCGACTACGGTGACTACACGGGCCTGGGCTTCGCCGGCGGCGTCATCCACCCGGCGTGGGCCGACAATTCGAACAGCACCGGCACCACCAATCCCGATGGCACCCTGCACCGGTTCGACGTCTACAGCGCGGCGGTGACGGTCCCCTGAGGGCCCCTGATGTTCACGATCTGGAACGGCGACCAATGAGGAGGCTGCGATGACCGACGTACTCGAGCAGGTGGCGACGCGCCAGCAGCTCATCGATGGGCAATGGGTCGACAGCGCGGGCGGCAAGCTGCTCGACGTCGAGAACCCGGCGAATGGCCAGGTCATCGCCCGGGTGCCGGCCTCGGACGCCGAGGACGTCGATCGGGCGGCCAATGCCGCCGCGAAGGCCTTCGAGACCTGGCAGCACACCACGCCCCAGGACCGCAGCCTCCTGATGCTGAAGCTCGCGGACGCGATCGAGGCTCGCGCCGACGAGATCGGCCGGCTCGAGAGCCAGAACGCCGGCAAGCCGGTCGGCGCCGCGATCGACGAGGTCCCGGTCGTCGTCGACAACCTGCGCTTCTTCGCCGGCGCCGGTCGAGTGCTCGAAGGCAAGGCCGCGAACGAGTACATCGCCGGCCGGACGAGCCTGATCCGGCGGGAGCCGGTCGGCGTCGTGGCCTCGATCGCGCCGTGGAACTACCCGATGATGATGGCCGGCTGGAAGATCGGGCCTGCGCTGATGGCAGGCAACACCGTCGTCCTGAAGCCTTCGGCGCGGACGCCGCTCACGGCGCTGATCCTCGGCGAGATCGCGGCCGAGATCTTCCCGCCCGGCGTGCTCAACGTGATCACCGGCACAGGTGTCGCCATCGGCGATGCGCTGGTCGGCCATCCGAAGGTCGGCATGATCTCGGTCACCGGTGATACCGACACGGGCAAGCACATCGCGAAGGTCGCGGCGGATCGAGTCAAGCGCCTCCATCTCGAGCTCGGCGGCAAGGCGCCGGTGGTCGTCTTCGACGACGCCGACCTCGAGGCCGTCATCGAGAACCTGAAGGTCTTCTCCTACTGGAACGCGGGCCAGGACTGCACGGCGCCATGTCGCGTCATCACGGGCCCGAAGATCCACGACAACCTCGTCGCAGACCTCGCCGCGGCCGTCAAGACCATCAAGTGGGGCGACCCGGCCGAGGGCGACGACATCGAGATGGGCTCGCTCATCGCGAAGTCCCAGGCCGACAAGGTCGAGGGTATGGTCGAGCGCTCGAAGCCTGGCGCCGAGATCGTCGCCGGCGGCCATCGGCCCGACCGGCCCGGCTCGTACTTCGAGCCGACGGTCATCGCGGGACCGAAGCAGGACTCCGAGATCGTGCAGGACGAGGTGTTCGGCCCGGTCGTCACGGTCCAGCGCTTCAGCGACGAGGACCAGGCGATCGCGTGGGCGAATGACGTGCGCTTCGGGCTCGCGGCGTCGGTCTGGACGGCCGACATCGGGCGGGCGATGCGCGTCGCGAAGGCGATCCAGTTCGGCACGGTCTGGGTCAACGACCACTTCACGCTCGTGTCCGAGATGCCGCACGGTGGCTTCAAGGAGTCGGGCTATGGCAAGGACCAGTCGATGTATGCGATCGAGGACTACACGGTCGTGAAGCACGTGATGCTGAAGGTCTGATCGGCAGATCACGGCGTGGTCGTCGTGCAGCGGTATCGATCGAGGTCACGATGGCGACAAGAGCTGGGCTGGTCATGGACGCCGTGACGGGCTCGGACGCGGCTGGGTGGGGACCGGGACCGGTGGCGTGGGAAGCGCCGTCGGCGTCGGGACGGGAACGGGCGGTGTGCGGCCGGGACCCGGGGTTGGCGAAGGCGTCGGCCCGGGCGTTGGTCCAGGGGGAGCTTGGGTACCGCCCGCCGACGGAATAGTCGACCTTGGCGTCGCGCCACCCGGCGATCCCGGCGATCCGCCTGGCGGCCCCAACAACCCAGTCGGCGACGGCCTGAGCGAAGGTGAGGAAGCTGGCCCGGTAGGGGTCGGTGAGCCGCCAACCGGCGTGGAAGGCGGCCCGCCTGGCAACTCGCGGAATGGCAGCTCGGCGATCGGTGGGCGCCCGCTCTCGGCCACGATCGCGATGCCCACGCTCGAAACGAGCAATGCGGCCGCCGCGAGTCCCAAGCGGGCTGGCCGCGAGCGAGCGACGCGCCCGATCCGTGGCGCGATCTCGAGGGCCATCTTATCCCGGAACGCATCGCCGATAGGTGCCCTGGTTGGATCGCCGAGGGCGTAACCCAGCGCAGAGCCGTAGATGAGCGCCGCCCACCCCAGGAGGCCTGCGAGCACGAGTCCGAAGGGCGACGACGGGGCTCGCACGAGCACCAGAAAAAGAAGCAGCACGGCCGCCGCCGCGAGGGCGGTCTCTACGACCACGAGGCGCAACTCGCGGATCGCTGCAGCGCCGCTGAACTTCGGCGTCCGGAGGAAGACGCCCCGCTCCTGGGTGAAACCCCGGAGGCAGGCAAGCGCGACGACCCACGAAAGCGAGAGATTGACCCGCAGTCCGGCGAGGGCAAGCGCCAGCCCGACGCCGGTGCTCGTTCGCAGTCCCCACAGATAGCGGATCAGGTTGAGCAAGACGAACCCAACCGGCAGGACCAGTCCAATGCCCGTGAGGCGCTGTACGACGAACGGGCGGCCCACGATCGCGCCGGCCGCCGTGATCGCGACAAAGATCGAGAAGCCGAAGGTGAGGGCATCGTTGAACCACCACAGTCCGCCGATCAGGTGGTCGTACCGCTGGCCCGGCGACAGGCCCGACTGCGGGCCAAGCAGGGTGCGCCAATGGCGTCGCAGGATCTGGATCCCCCCGAAGGCCCAGCGGAACCGCTGCTTCCGCAGGCCCTCATAGGTGAGCGGCATGATCCCGCGGCCGTATGCTCGGGGCACGTACACCGAGCGATGCCCGAGCGCGAGAATGCGCACGCTGATCTCGGCATCCTCGGTGATGATCAATTCGTCCCACCCGCCGACGTCGTCGAGGACCGAGCGACGGATGAGCCCCATCGTTCCGGCGAAGATGATCGCGTTGCGGTGCGCCCGGCTCACCATGCCGACCTTGAAGAAGTAGGCGAAACCGACATAGCAGGCGCGATAGAAGCTCGAAGTGTCCCAGGCCCGGTAGTCCTGGGGCGTCTGCACGAAGGCGACCGCGCTGTCGGAGAAGAACGGAACCGTCGCCTTCAGCCAGGCCGGGTCCACAAGATAATCGGCGTCGACGACGGCAACGATCTCGACGTCCGAGCCGAGGTGAGCTCGGCCCCAGTTCAGGGCACCGGCCTTGTAGCCGGGCCAGCTGGGCAAGTGCACGAATTCGATCGCCTGCCCGACCGTCCGGAGTCGATCGCACTCGGCCTCGACCGGTCGCCATAGATCGTCGTCCGTGGTGTTGTTGTCGATGATCTGGATGCGCAGGGCGGGATAGTCGAGGGCGGCGAGCGACCGAATCGTCTCGACGACGAGCTCCGGCGGTTCGTTGTAGGTCGGCACCTGGATGCACACGACCGGCCACCGTGCCGGCACCGGAGGGAGGATGGGCGATTCGGCCGGGGAGCACAGCGCGTCGACCATCTCGAAGGCGCTGGCAAGGACGAGAAAGATCGCTCCGACCTCCAGCCCCAGGAGCATGGCGCCCAGCGCCAGCGACAGAAGGTCATGTGTCAGAAGAAACGTCGCGCGGGCCAGGTAAAGACCATAGATTGCCGCCGTCACGAGGAGGCCGGCAAAGAAGATGGTGCCGACGACGTACCAGCGCCGGGGAAACAGGAACTGGACCCCTGCCGTCGCAATACCGGCGACCGCGGGACCGGGCGAGGCCAGAACAATCGAGACAGCCACGGCGCTCGCAACGAGCGCCACGGCGAGGGAGATTCGCCAGCGCTGTCCGGCTACCGGCCGCGATCCCGCAAGGACGAGGAGAACCGTGGCGCTGACGAGGACGACGACGGACGACTGGAGGGCCAGATCGAGCATCGGCGGTTCGACGATCTCCGGACGATCAGGGCATTCGAGTGGCCGGTCGCCGTCCCCGCGCGGTCTCCGATGCCGAGTCTGCGCCTGATCCGGACGCGATGCCGAGCGCTACATACAGAGCCGGCATGAGATCGGGCCGCACCGATCCGCTCGACCAATTCGTCCAGGAAGGCGCGTTCGCGGTGCCACGCGCCGCCATCAGACGCGGAAGGCCACGCCCGCGGCTTCGACGGTCGCCTGGATCTCTTCGCGTCCGTGGGCGAGCGAGATGAACCACGCCTCGAACTGCGAGGGCGGGAGCAGGACCCCGGCATCGAGCATCGCCCCGAAGAACTGCGCATAGGCGGCGCGGTCTGACGTCATGGCCTCGGCGCCGGTGGATGGGACCGTCGACCGGAAGAAGACCGTAAGCAGCGAGCCCACGCGGGCGATCGAGACCTCGCGTTGGGCGGCGCTCGCCGCGGCCACGAGACCCGCATCGAGCGTCGCGCCGGTACTCTCCAGGGCTTCGTAGCTGAGCGGCGAAAGCCGTGACAATGTGGCGAGGCCGGCCGCCATCGTGAGCGGATGGCCGGACAGGGTTCCCGCCTGATAGACCGCTCCCGCCGGTGCGACCAGGTCCATCAGCACCGGTGGACCGCCGTATGCGCCCACCGGCATGCCGCCGCCGATGATCTTGCCCAGCACGGTCAGGTCCGGTTCAACGCCGTAGCGGGCCTGCGCGCCGCCATGGGCGACTCGAAACCCCGTGATGACCTCATCGAAGATCAAGAGCGCGCCGAATGCCTGTGTCAGCTCCCGGAGCCCGGCGAGAAACCCAGCTGCCGGCTCGATGACGCCGACATTGGCGGCGACCGGCTCGACGATGACAGCCGCTACCTCACCGGGATGAGTCTCGAACGCTGCTCGGACGGCCTCCAGGTCGTTGATCGGCGTCACGATGGTCGTGGCCGCGACCGCGGCAGGGACACCGGCGCTGCCCGGGATTCCGAGTGTCGCGACTCCCGAGCCCGCCTCGACGAGCATGCCGTCGGAATGACCGTGATACGCCCCGCCGAGCTTGATCACGAGATCACGACCGGTCGCCGCTCGCGCCACCCGGAGCGCGCTCATCGCGGCCTCCGTGCCGGATGAGGTGAAGCGCAGCCGCCTGAGGCCAGGCATGGCGTTACGAATCGCCTCGCCGAGCTCGATCTCCCGTGGCGACGTGGCGCCCAGGGCGAATCCGTCGCCGGCAGCCTCCCGGACCGCCTCGACGACTGCCGGATGGGCATGACCGAGGATCGCCGGTCCCCAGCCGCCGATGTAGTCGATGTACGAGCGGCCGTCGGCGTCCCGAACGCGGGGCCCATCACCGGAAACCAGCAGGAGCGGAGGGCGGCCGACAGAGCGGAAAGCCCGCACTGGGCTGTTGACCCCGCCGGGGAACAAACCCTCCGCCCGTTCGATGAGGTGCCGCTGGCCTCTCGCCGTCACAGCCCGAACAGCTCGCGGGCCGCCGGCTCCAGGTCGCCGTCGTCGTCCGCGGTAAGGGCCGAGAGCGGGGCGTGGAGGAGTGCCGCCACGAGCCGATGGCTCATCTGCTCGACCAGCGCCAGATCTTCGGGGGTCATGTTCGGCCGCCGCCACCGCAGCCACTGGACCTCAGTCTGACGGCGGGTCTCGGCGACGTTGACGACGGCTTGGATCGCCGGCACCGCCCCTCGATTGCGCAGCCAGCGGCAGTAGTCGCTCCCGGCGCGGTCCACGAGCCGTTCGAGACGCATCCGCTGCCGATCGGTCGGCCCATCTTCGACGGCGCCGGCGAGGTCGTCGACCGAGATGAAGCGTGAGCCGAGACGGGCCTGAACATCGACGGAGACCGCGGGCGGTGACGAGAGGTCGACGACGGTCGAACCCGTGGCGTGAAGTGTCTCGAGGTCGATCGGCCCGAGTGGCCATGGACCGCCGCTTGCCACGATCGCCCCGGCGACGACATCGAGCTGCCCGTCGACGCCAAATCCCGTTGCGAGTCCGCCAATCTCGAGGGCCAGAGCCGTCGCGCGTTCCGGCGTTCGATTGGCGACGATGACCGCGGCGCCACGGCGATTGGCGGCGAACGCAGCGAGCCTGCCCATCCGACCGGCCCCGACGATGAGGATGGGCCGCTCGGCGACCGGACCACTGTTCGCGGCGATCCGGTCGAGCGCCAGATCAGCCAGGGACCGCGGTGGTCCAGTGAAGAAGGCCCGGGCCTCGCGACCGGCGCGTAACGCGGCCTGGAACAGCCGGTCGAGAATGGGGTCGAGCGTTTGGCCGCCTCGATGGGCCTCGATCGTCTCGCGGAGCTGGTGAAGGATCTGGGTCTCGCCGAAGATCGCGCTGTCGAGCCCGGAGGCGACGGCGATCAGGTGCTGGACCGCGTCGACGTCCTCAAGCCGTCGCGTGCCCAATGGCAGCTCGGGGAGCTCGTCCAGGGTTGGCGCGCCGGCGGCCGCGTACAGCTCGACGCGATGGCACGTCCGGATCACGATACGGCCGGGGTCTGCCGGCAACGCGGCCAGCGCATCGGCGAACGCCTCGCGCTGAAGGCTGGGCACGGCTCGCGCATGGGCGACGATGGCCACGACGGCGGTCGCGGCTGGCGTGGCTCGATCGATGCGCATGGCTGGCAGTGGAGAAGCGGCTGTCATGCTCTCGGCCAATGATGCCGTAGAGTGGCCGGACCGTCCTAATCCTCGGCTTCTGAGGGTCCCGCGCGCCCGATGACGAACTCTGCCACGCCGCCCTCGACCACCGTGACGCTCACCATCGGCACGCGCGGCAGTGCCCTCGCCCTGGCCCAGGCATCGCTCGTCCGAGATGCGCTCGAGGACGGTGGCGTCCCGGCGGTCCTCGAAACGATCACGACCGACGGCGACCGCCGCGCGCCTGACACTGCCTGGGGCGAGGGCGCGTTCGTCTCGGCCATCGAGGCCGCTCTCATCTCCGGCGAGGTCGACGTCGCCGTGCATAGCGCGAAGGACGTCCCGACCGACGAGGATCCACGGCTCAGGATCGCCGCCTTCATGGCAAGGGCTGCGCCCAATGACGTCGTGGTGACGCGGCTGGGGGAGCGTCCCGGATCCCTGGCGGACCTTCCGTCCGGCGCGCGTGTCGGCACGGACAGTCCGCGCCGCACGGCATTCCTGCGAGCCATTCGTCCGGACCTCCGATTCCATCCCCTGCACGGCAACGTCGATACGCGCCTTCGAAGGCTGGACGGCGGAGAGACCGACGCCCTCGTCCTCGCCGAGGCCGGCCTGGTCCGACTCGGCCGAGCCGAGCGGATCGGCTTCCGGCTCGACCCCGCCCTCGTTCCCCCGGCGCCCGGCCAGGGCGCGCTCGCGATCCAGGTTCGGGCGGACGATCCACGCGCTGACGCACTCGTGAGCCGGCTCGACGACCCCCCCACCCGGCGATCCGTCGAGGCGGAACGGGCGCTCCTCGCGGCAACCGGCGGGGGCTGTCGATCGCCGATCGGCGCGCTTGGTCGCGTCGTTGACGGTCAGCTCCAGCTGACCGGTGGCTACGCACGGCCCGATGGCCGCGTTGTGGCGATCGCGCACCGGAGCCGCCTTGCGACGGAGGGCAGCGAGTCGCTCGTCGAGATCCTCCTCGACGAGATCTCCCAAAAGGCCGCCATATCGGCACTCGCCCTCGACGTCCAGCGAGTCATCGTCACCCGCTCACTCGACCAGCGGGCTGCGCTGATGCTGGCGCTGGTTGATCGCGGGCTCGCGCCCCTGTCCGTGCCCGCGATCGCGATCGAGCTCGATAGCGCCGCGCTCAACTCGGCCGTGCGCCGGCTCGCGACCTTCGACTGGGTCGTCGCGACGAGCGTGAACGCCGTTCGAGCACTGCAGCTCGCCGCGCGTCAAGCCGGCGTGACGCTGGCTTCGGAGGCGGCCGGGTCCCAACCACGCTGGGCCGCCGTCGGAAGCGCGACGGCCCGAGCCGCCCGATCAGCTGGCATCGATAACCCGGTTCGCCCGGCCCGGGCATCCGGTGCCGCGATCGCCGAGACACTGCCGTTCGAGCGCGGCCACCACATCCTGGTCCCGCAGAGCGACATTGCCGAGCCCGAGTTGGCGGAGGCCCTGGCGGGGCGCGGCGCGGTCGTCGAGGCGATCACGGCGTACCGGACGATCGAGGCCCCGCCGGATTCGCTGGCCCTGCTTCGAGCCGCGCTTCGGGAAGCACCTCGGGCCGTGGTCTTGACGAGCGGATCGACGGCGCGCGGTCTGCTGGAGCTCGGTGAACGACTCGGGGGGCTCGAGGGCGTTCGCGCCATACCGGCGATCTGTATCGGGCCCGGGACGACCGCGGAAGCCGGGCGGCTCGGCTATCGGGTCGTCGCGGAAGCCCCGATGCAGGGCGTGAAAGCGATCGCCGACGCGGCTGCGGGATACTTGCGCCCCGACCAGGAGCCCGCATGACCGTTCCAGCTCAAACTCGTGACCGCGAACCCCTCGATCGCGCCGCCTCTTCAACCGGGCCCGCTGCTGACTCTGGTCTCCCGATCCCGGTCGTGCGCCCGCGACGCCTGCGCCGCTCGCCAGCGCTTCGGGCGCTCGTGCGCGAAACCCGGCTCGACCCGGCGATGCTGGTGGCTCCCGTGTTCGTTCGGCCGGGCCGTGGGATCCGCGAGCCGATCGCGTCGATGCCCGGCGTCAGCCGACTCTCGCCGGACGAGGCGGCCCTCGAGGTCGATCGCCTCGCCGCGGCCGGCATCGGCGGCGTGATCTTCTTCGGGCTGCCGGCCGTCAAGGATTCCGTGGGCAGCGGGGCCTCGGCCGATGACGGAATCGTGCAGGAGGCGCTGCAGCGGATCAGGGATCGCGGGCCATCCATTGTCCTGATCGCCGACACCTGCCTGTGCGAATACACGGACCACGGCCACTGCGGCCCGGTTGCTCGGGATGGCAGCGTCGACAACGATGCGGCGCTCGTTCGCCTCGCGGAGACGGCCGCCAGTCAGGCGAGGGCAGGGGCGGATGTGGTCGCGCCCAGCGCGATGATGGATGGCCAGGTTGCGGCGATTCGGGCAGCCCTCGACGGGTCCGGCGCCAGCCCGACGGCGATCATGGCCTACGCCTCGAAGACGGCCTCCGCGTTTTACGGCCCGTTCCGGGAGGCTGCCGACAGCGCCCCGTCGTTCGGCGATCGCCGGGCTTACCAGATGGATCCGGCAAACGGCCGGGAGGCCCTCCGCGAGATGGCCCTCGATGTGGCTGAGGGAGCCGACATCCTGCTCGTGAAGCCGGCGCTCCCGTGTCTGGATCTCGTCGCGGCGGCCCGGCAGCGTTTCGACCTGCCGATCGCGGCGTACCAGGTGAGCGGCGAGTACGCGATGATTCGGGCCGCGGCCGATCGTGGCTGGCTTGATGGCGATCGAGCAATGCTGGAGGCGGTCTCGTCGATCGTCCGTGCCGGTGCGGGAATCGTGATCACCTACGCGGCGGCCAGGATCGCCGAGCTCATCGGCGGAGAATGGTGAGCGACGAGCCGCCAAGGGCGGGTGTGACGTTCATCCAGGCCCTCGGACTCGGGCTCGATCCTGCCTGGCGCCGGCGGACCGCCGACGAGCGGCGGGACGACGCGAACGGGTTCGCGGACGCAGAGGCCGCGTGTGAGGGCCTTTCCGTCCGGAGCTTCGCCTACTCGTCGATCGGCCTCGAGCCGGGCGTCGATCTGCTGCTCTGGCGGATGGCCGCGAGCGTCGATGACCTCGAGCTCGCAGCGGCAAACACGCTGCGCGATGGCCTCGGCCGCTGGCTCACCGTCCGGGAGTCGATGATCGGGCGGATCGGCCCGTCGCAATACGCCCGAAAACCGACCCAGCAGGAGGCATCGCTCTTCCAGGGCGATCGGTCGCGCTACCTGGTCGTCTACCCCTTTACCAAGAGCACGGAGTGGTACCTGACGCCCGCGGACGTGCGGCAGCAGGTCATGAACGAGCACATGAAGGTCGGCCACCATTACCCAATGGTGAGACAGGCGCTCGCCTATTCCTTCGGCCTCGACTCGCAGGACTTCGTGGTCGCCTACGAGATGGACGATCTCATCGCCTTCGGCGATCTCGTCCGAGAGCTTCGGGGAACGGAGAGCCGCCGATCCACCGTCTCCGATACGCCGATCCTGCTCGGCATCCATCGGCCGGTGAGCGAGATCCTCCGGCTCCTGGGCGCACCTTGACGCACATCGCGACGGCGAACGACCGGCTCCTGCGTGCCACGCGCCGCGAACCGGTTGACGCCACTCCAATCTGGTTCATGCGACAGGCCGGCCGCTCGTTCGCGGGCTACCGGCAGCTCCGCGAGCGGTACGGCATCCTCGAGCTGGCAAAGACGCCGGAGCTCTGCGCCGAGGTCACCTTGATGCCCGTTCGCGACCTCGGAGTCGACGGCGCGGTGATGTTCGCGGACATCATGCTGCCGCTCGAGCCGATGGGCGTCGGGCTTCGGATCGAGCCCGAGGTCGGTCCGATCATCGACCGGCCGATCCGCTCTGCGGCCGATGTCGCGGCGCTTCGCCCGTTCGAACCGGCGGCGGTGTCGTTCACGCTCGAGGCGATTCGGATCGTCCGGCGCGAGCTGGCGGGGAAGGCGGTGGTGATCGGCTTCTCGGGCGCGCCGTTCACGCTCGCCTGCTATCTCATCGAGGGGCGGCCTTCTCGGGACTTTCCGACCGCCAAAGCCTTCATGTATCGCGAACCCGAGGCGTGGCACGCTCTCATGGACCGCCTCTCGACGATGGCGATCGCCCACCTCAACGCGCAGGTCGAGGCCGGGGCGGAAGTCGTCCAGCTCTTCGATAGCTGGGTCGGCGGCCTCGGACCGGCCGATTACGTCGCCTTCGTTCAGCCGCACGTCCGGCGGATCCTGGCGGCCATCGAGGCGCCGACGATCCATTTCGGGACCGGTGCGTCGGGCCTGCTCGAGCTCATGGCAGCGGCCGGCGGCGACGTGATCGGGGTGGATCACCGCGTGTCGCTCGCGGACGCGTGGCGGCGCATCGGTCACGACCGGGGCATCCAGGGGAATCTGGACGCCGCTCGAGTGGTCGCCGGTTGGGAAGCGACCGAGGCCGGTGCACGAGCCGTGCTGCACGAGGCCGCCGGGCGCGCGGGCCACATCTTCAACCTCGGGCACGGCGTTCTGCCCCAGACCGATCCCGACCTGCTACGGAGGCTCGTCGACTTCGTCCACGACGCCACAGATCGACGACAGCCACAAGGACGGCCCACGTGAGCCTCGCGTCGGAGCCGGCCGCCGCCGACTCGGCCACCGCTGCCCAGGGTCGTGGGGTCTTGCTCATGACCTATGGATCGCCTGCCTCGCTCGACGAGGACGGCATCCGCACGTACCTGACCAGCGTGCGCGGTGGCCGACCGCCCGAACCGACGCTCGTAGCCGAGTTCCTTCGTCGCTATTCCGTGATCGGGGGGTCGCCGCTGATCGAGATCACGCGTCGTCAGGCCGACGCCCTGTCGATCCGGCTCGGTTGGCCGGTCGAGATCGGGATGCGATTCTCGGAGCCGTCGATTGCCACCGGACTCTCCGCGCTTGCAGCCCGTGGTGTGCGCCGCGTCGCCGCGATCGTCCTGGCCCCGCAGTTCTCGCCTCTGCTGATGGCCGGCTACGGCCGCGCGATCGACGCTGCCGTCCCGGCCGCAGCAGCACTGCCGGGCGAAACGGAGCCGCCAATCGTGTCGAGGCCAGGCCCGTGGCACCTCGAGCCGTCGTTCATCGCGGCCGTCGGGGCGCGAATCCGCGAGGCGCTCGGTCGCTTCCCGGCAGGTGAGCGGGGCTCCGTGCCGGTCCTCCTCACCGCGCATTCGTTGCCCCGTCGTGTTGCCGACGAGGAACCCGCCTACCTTGCCCAGCTTCGGGAGACCGCCGAGGCGGTCGCAGCCAGCGCCGGGCTGGCGCCCGCCCGCTGGCGGTTCTGCTGGCAGAGCGCCGGTCACGAGCCCGGCGAGTGGCTTAAGCCTGACTTCGCGGATCTCATGCCCGAGCTCGTGGCGGCCGGCCATCGCAGCGTCCTCGTGGCGCCGGTCCAGTTTCTCGCCGACCACCTGGAGATCCTGTACGACATCGACGTGGGAGCGCGGGATCAGGCGACTGCGGCCGGGCTCGATTTCCGACGGATCGGGTCGTTGAACGACGATCCCGGGCTGATCGCGGCGCTCGCTTCCGTTGCGACCGCGACCGTGCCCGAAGGCGCCTGAGCTTCCCGGAGCTCAGGAAGCCAGAGCATCCCTGACGGCGGCGACCCGCCCGATGGTCTCCAGGTCGAAGGGGGAACGGAAGATCCACATGACCTTGTCGATGCCGATGGCTTCGAAGGAGCGGAGATACTCGGCCACGATCTCCGGCGGACCGGCGGCGTTCAGCCCACCTTCGGCACCGACCGAGTCGAGAGGTCCATGGAGCCCCTGCGCGTCCTCGATCTGGTGGAAGGTCGCTTTGGCATCCTCGACGCTGTCGCGAATGACGATGTCCATCGTGACGGTTCGCCGGATCGACGCGAAATCGCGGCCGATCTCATTGCAGTGCTTGCGGAGGACATCCGACGTCTCGGCGATCGCCGCTGCCTCGCCGTAGCCGTTCCAGAGGTCGGCATGCAACGCTGCCGTCCGAAGCGTCTTCTTCCGCCCCGATCCGCCGATCAGGATCGGGACGTGTGCCTGGACCGGCGTCGGCCGGCAGAGCGCATCGACGATCCGGTAGAAGCGCCCATCGTGGGTCACGGTTTCGCCGGCGAGGAGCCGCTCGATCAGGCCGACGGCTTCCTCGAGGCGGTCGAGCCGCTCCCCGAAGCCCGAGCCGAAGTCGAACCCGAAGGCCTCGTGCTCTCGCTCGAACCAGCCGCCGCCGATGCCGAGGACGAAGCGGCCGCCGGACACCTGGTCGATCGTCGCAGCCATCTTCGCGGTGAGGCCCGGATTGCGGAGCGTGTTCGCCGCGACGAGGAGGCCGAGCGTCGGGCGCGTCGTCAGCGCCGCGAGCGCCGCGAGGCTCGTCCAGCCCTCGAACTTATCGGCCCGCCAGTCGCCCTCGTCCGAGAGGAGATGGTCGTCGAGCCAGAGGCTGTCGAAGCCGGCCCGTTCCGCCTCGAGGCAGGCGTCGCGCAGGGTCGGCCAGTCGGTTTGCTGCATCCAGAAGGCCGCGCCGAATCGCATGCTCGCTATCGTACGGACGTGCTTCCACGCGCGGACGTCCATCGCCGTGTGCTCGACTGGTACGCCGCAGATGGCCGCTCGCTGGCATTCCGGGGGACCCGCGACCCATGGGCAATTCTCGTCTCGGAGTTCATGGCCCAACAGACGCAGGCCGCGAGGGCGGCCGAGGCGTGGACACGGTTCCTGACCGAGTTCCCGACGCCCGCATCGCTGGCCGAAGCCACGCCGGCAGCCGCGCTCAGGGCATGGCGCGGCCTTGGCTACAACCGTCGAGCGCTCGCGCTCCGAACGGCGGCCGGCATCATCGTCGCCGAGCATGGCGGTCCGGTTCCGCCTGATCTCGAGGCGCTGCTACGCCTGCCGGGCGTCGGTCCGTACACGGCCCGGGCAGTGGCGGCGCTGGCGTTCGGTCAGCCTGTCGGCGCCGTCGACACGAACGTCCGGCGGGTCCTCGGTCGCGCACTCGGCGGCGTCGCGGGAATGGACGCGAGGGCCCTCCAGGTGGCGGCGGATGAGCTGGTTCCTCGCGATCGCCCCGGGCTGTGGACGCACGCGCTCATGGACATCGGGGCGACGTTCTGCAAGCCCCGAAACCCACGTTGCGGAGCGTGTCCGATGGAGCGCTGGTGTCGATTCGCCGCGGAGACCTCGGCGGCCGGATCCGCCGTGGCGCCGCCCATGGGCTCGTTGCCGGCGACAAGATCGACCCCGGCGGTGTCGCCGGCTCGCGCGCGCCGAGCCGCCGCGTCGGTGCCCTTTCGGTCGACCTCGCGCTGGCTTCGCGGCCGCATTCTCGACCGGCTCCGGGATGCGCCGAGTGAGAGCTGGGTGACGTTCGACGAGGCCATCGGCGACCACGACTCGGCCTCGGTCGCCCTCGCTCTCGGGCGCCTCGCGAGCGACTCGCTGGTCGAGGTTCGGGGCAGCTCGCCGGTGGAGGCTCGCCTGCCCGAGGCATGAGGGAGCGAAGCGGCTCCGCTACGCTTCGGGGGTGAAGATCACCAGCGTGTCGCCCGGCAGCCTCACGGCGACGCAGTCGCCGGTGAGCGAGCGCGCGAAAGTGACGAAGCGCGCGAAAGTGACGAAGCGCGCGACGGCGGCCAAGCCGGCGACATCCACCAAGTCGACCCCGCCGTGGACCGTTTCGAGGAACGGCGCGCTGGCACCTTCCACAGGCCGCCTGCCGGCCGACGACCTGGAGCTGTTCGACCAGGATCTTGCCGGACTCCGACGGCGGTGGGCTGACGCGGCTCGACGGTCGCCGATCGGGGCGGAGGCCATGACCGGTGCGGATCTCCGCGCCCAGGCGATGGGCGTGCCCGGGCAGCGCCTGATGGAGCACGCGGGCGCAGCGGTCGCGGCGGCCGCCAAGGCGCTCGCCGAGGCGACGGGTCGCGCCGGCAAGGGCGCTGTGCTGATCCTGTGCGGACCCGGCAACAACGGGGGAGATGGATTCGTCGCCGCTCGGTATCTGGCCCAGCACGGCACGGACGTCGCGGTGGTCCTCGTGGCCTCCGCTTCGCGCTCCGCGACGCCGGATGCCGCCCGAAACTGGGACCGGCTCGTGAACGAACCGCGGGTCACCCGCATCCACGCCGGCGGGCCCAGAGACCTCGCCGTCCTCGGCCAGAACTCGGATAAGGCCTCGATCGTGATCGACGCCCTGCTCGGAACCGGCGTCCAGGGCGCTCTTCGCGACCCGATCCGAACCGCCGTCGAGATGATCCGGCGCGCCCGGACCAGCGGCGTTCCGGTCCTCGCCGTCGACACGCCGACAGCCCTCGATCTGACCTCGGGCGACCCATCCGAGCCGGTCGTGACCGCGGACCTCACCGTCACGTTCCATCGGCCGAAGACGGGCCTCAACTCGAGGCGGGGCGCAGCATTCGCCGGGAAGGTGCTCGTCGCGCCGATCGGGATCCCCCTCGAGGCCGATCGTGGCTGAAGCCCGCCAGGTCGGCTGGCGCGAGGTCCTGATCGTCGCTGCCATCGCCGTGGCCGTCGTCCTCGGCGCCGACGTCCTGACCAGCAACCTGCCCGACCCGCTGTGGTCGTTCTTCTTCCGCACGCCATTCGTGATCGCGATCCTCCTCGTCGGGACGGGAGCACTGCTCTGGCGGCTCGCGATGCGCCGCCCGCCTGAGGCCTGATGGTCGCGGCTGCCCCGCCGATCGCGAGGGTGGAATCGGCCGCCTCGAACCGCGAGGCGGCCCTCCAGTCGCTCGCCAACGAACGCTTCGACGTCCTCGTCGTCGGGGGCGGCGTGGTTGGGGCGGGCGCCCTGCTCGATGCGACGAGCCGCGGCCTCAAGGCGGCCCTCGTCGAGCAGAATGACATCGCGTCGGGCACGTCTGGCCGCTCGTCGCGGCTGATTCACGGTGGCCTTCGCTACCTGGAGCAGCTCCACTTCGGGCTCGTCGCGGAGGCGCTCGCCGAGCGGTCGCGCCTGCTTCGGCTCGCGCCGCACCTCGTCTCGCTCGAGCCGTTCCTCTTCCCGGTGTACGGCATCCCGATCGTCCACCAGGCGTTCTACGGCGCCGGGATCTTCCTGTACGACCTGCTCGGCTCATACAGGGACGGCGGCTTCGCGAAGCACCTTCGGCTGTCGAGCGTCATCGATTTCGCGCCGCAGCTGAAGCGCGAGGGGCTGACCGGCGGGATCGTCTACCACGACGGCGTCGAGGACGACGCGCGTGTCGCGCTCGCCGTCGTTCGTACGGCGATCGGCCTGGGGGCGGTTGCGGCGACACGCGTCCGCGCCGAGCAGCCGTTCATCGACGGCGGCCGCCTGGCCGGCGCGAGCGTTCACGACATGATCTCGGGAACGTCCTTCGAGGTTCATGCGGAGCGCGTGATCGACGCGACGGGCGTGTGGGCGGCCCGTCCCGAGGAGCGCTTTGCAGCGGTCGCCGATGCCGAGCGATTCGTCCCGAGCCGCGGCTCGCACATCGTCATCCGGCGCGAGCGCCTCGACGCCAAGGGCGGCGTCACGCTCCGGATTCCCGGCCGGGTGGTCTTCATCATCCCGTGGCCGGGCCACTGGATCATCGGCACGACCGATCATGCCGACGGCCGGCCACCGGAACGGATCTCCGCGCCCAACGAGGACGTCGACGAGCTCCTCGACACGGTCAACGCGACGATGGACGTAGGCCTCTCCCGCGAGGACATCGTCGGCACGTACGCCGGGATGCGGCCGCTCGTGGGCGATCCCGCGGGGTCGACGGTCAAGGCCTCTCGCGAGCACCGCGTGACCGCGGATGCGAGCGGCCTGGTCCGGATCTCGGGCGGCAAGTACACGACGTACCGGGTCATGGCCCGCGACGTCGTCGACGCCTCGCTGGGTCGCGCCGAAGCCCAGCGCCGGCCGTCCCAGACGGCCGAGCTGCCGCTCGTCGGGGCGGCCGCCCGCGCCGACCTCGACCGGCTCGCAGTCGACCTCGCGCTCCACGACGGCCTCGACGGGTTGGTCGCTCGGCGGCTCGTCGACCGCCACGGCACGGAAGCGCGCGACGTCCTGGCAATGGGGCGGGATCTGGATCTGGTGCGACCGCTCGGCCCCGGCGTCGTCGAGCTCGAGGGCGAGGTCGCCTGGGCGGCGCGACGGGAGCTCGCGACGACGATCGACGATGTGCTCGCGCGGCGGATGCGCCTCGCCCAGCAGCTCCCGGACCGCGGAGCGGCGATCGCGCCTCGCATCGCCGAGATCCTCGGACACGACGCCGGCTGGGACGTGACGAGGCAACGCGCTGAGGTCGAGGCCTACCTCGACCGCGCCCGCCGCGAGTACGGCGTGCCATGGCCGACGACGGGCTGATCCTCGCGCTCGACCAGGGAACGACCTCGTCGCGGGCGATCGCCTTCGATCATGCGGGCCTCCCCATCGGCTCGGCCCAGCGGCCATTCGAGCAACGGTTCCCATTGCCGGGCCACGTCACCCACGACCCGGAGGCGATCTGGGACAGCCAGATCGGGGTGGCCCGCGAGGTCGTCGCGTCGGTGGGCGGCGCCGATCGGATCGGCGCGATCGGTATCGCGAACCAGCGCGAGACCACGATCGTGTGGGATCGGGCGACGGGCGAGCCGGTCGCGGACGCCATCGTCTGGCAGAGCCGGATCACCGCCCCGGCGTGCGAGCGGCTCCGCGACGCCGGGCACGAGCCGCTGTTCCGCGAGCGAACGGGCCTGCCGCTGGACGCCTATTTCTCAGGCCCGAAGATCGCCCACATTCTCGACGCCGCGCCGGGGCTCCGCGCTCGAGCCGAGCGAGGCGAGCTGGCGTTCGGCACCGTCGACAGCTTTCTCCTGTGGCGGCTGACCGGCGGCAGCGTCCACGCGACGGATGTCTCGAACGCGAGCCGGACGCTGCTCTTCGACATCCACCGGCTCGCGTGGGACGACGAGCTGCTGGCGCTCGTCGGCGTGCCGCGGCGAGTCCTCCCGGACGTCCGCGCGACGTCGGGTTTCTTCGGTGAGACGGATCCGTCGATCTTCGGTCGGGCGATCCCGATCACGGCGATGGCCGGCGACCAGCAGGCAGCCATGTTCGGCCAGGCCTGCTTCGGCGTCGGGCGGGCGAAGAACACCTATGGCACCGGTGCGTTCCTCCTCATGAACACCGGCGAGCGGCCGGTCGCGTCGGCCCACGGGCTCCTCACGACGATTGCCTGGCAGCTCGGCGCGGGTCGGCCGGTGACGTACGCCCTCGAAGGCTCGGTCTTCTCAGCCGGTTCCGCCGTCCAATGGCTCAGAGACGGGCTGGGTGCGATCGCCACCGCGCCGGACATCGAGGCCCTCGCTGCGCGCGTCGACGACACCGGCGGCGTTTACCTCGTACCCGCATTCACCGGGCTCGGGGCGCCGTACTGGGATCCTCACGCCCGGGGCGCGATCGTCGGCCTGACGCGCGGCACGGGCATCGCGGAGATCGCTCGTGCCACATTGGAGGCGATCGCCTACCAGGTCCGCGACGTCCTGGACGCGATGGAGCGCGACTCGGGAGCGCGACTCGCCACGTTGCGGGTCGATGGGGGAGCGGCCGCGAACGACCTCCTCCTCGGCTTCCAGGCCGACATCCTCGACGCCGTCGTCGAGCGTCCGACGGTCGCCGAGACAACCGCGCTCGGCGCGGCCTACCTCGCCGGGCTCGCTGTCGGCTACTGGAAGGACCAGGCGGAGATCGAGGCAAACTGGCAGCTCGATCGTCGGTTCGAGCCATCGATGGCAGCCGACCGGCGCGAACGGCTGCTCCGGGGCTGGCATCGCGCCGTCGAGCGTTCGCGGGACTGGACGACCGGGGATTCAGCCTAGGCCGTCGAACAGGGGTTCGAACGCGTTCTGGAGTACAATCTGCTTCGGAAATCGGGACTAGGCAGGATCGTTTGTTTTGCGTATGCTGCGCCCGCCCAACGTCGCGGGAAGGCCGCGACAGCATACGAGTAGCAACGACCCGAAACCGGACTCCTCTCACGGCTGACGCGAGACCCGAGCGGGGATCGCGGCGCCGCTACCGAGAGGAGTTTGTTCTTTGTACAGCGACAAGACCCTGACCTGCGCGGACTGTGGACAGGAGTTCACATTCACGGCGTCCGAGCAGGACTTCTACGCGCAGCGTGGCTTCACGGAGCCCCGCCGGTGCCCGACAGACCGAGCCGCCCGCAAGGCAGCCCGGGCGTCGACCGGCGCCGGCTATTCGTCCGGCGGCGGCTACAGCGACAGCGGGAGCTACGGCTCCGGCGGTGGCTACAGTTCCGGCGGCGGCTACAGCTCAGGTGGTGGTGGCGGCGGTGGCGGCGGATATGACCGCGGCACCCGCGAGATGTTCACCGCAACCTGCTCGAACTGCGGCAACGAGGCGCGAGTCCCGTTCCGCCCGACGAGCGGCAAGCCCGTCTATTGTTCCGACTGCTTCCGCACGATGCGGGGCTAGTCTCCCGACTCCTCTCGGCACGGGGCCCACGTACGGGTCCCGGAACCAGAGCCAGTTTTCGACCCGGGTTGTCAGCCGACCCGGGTCGTTCGATTCTCAAGGTGCCAATCGGCTCTGGCGGACGGCCCACCACGGCAGGATGCTGGCGGCCGGGCGGATCACGCCCGGCACGAGGTGCGACATGGCGTTCAATATCGACATCGTTTCGGCGACAAAGGCAAACAGCTTTTTCCGGCAGGTTCTCTCCACGGGGCCCAACGCCCAGGTCGTGGTGATGAGCATTCCTCCCGGCGGCGAGATCGGCGAAGAGGTCCACGAGCACGTCGACCAGGTCCTCGCCTTCGTTGGCGGCGAGGGCGTAGCGGTCCTCGAAGGCGAGGAAAGTCCGGTCGGGCCAGACCGACTCGTCCACGTTCCGGCTGGCGTGCGCCACAACGTCGTGAACCGGGGGTCGTTCGAGCTTCGCCTCTACACGATCTACGCGCCCCCGCAGCATGCACCCGGGACGATCCATCGAACGAAGGCCGAGGCAGACGCCGACGAGGCTGACAACTTCGTCGCTCCCGCCGAATAGCAGCTCGCGCACGCGTCGGCATGCGCCCGCATGCCGGGCATGGGCGTTGCAGTGGAACGGGTATCAGCCGGGAGCGCTCAATCGGACGAGGCCGCCTCAATCACGAGGCGCCGCCGTGGCGGCGGCCGCCGAGGAGGTTCAGGTCGAACTTGCGCTCCTGGCCTTTCAGGAGGCGCTCGATGTTGTCGGCGTGGGCGATCCAGATCAGGACTGGGCCGACCGCGGCCCAGAGCAGGTAGGCGGGCGGGACCCAGCCCTGCGCGACGGCCCAGATCAGGAGCATCGCCGGGAACATCGCGGCAGAGCCGAGCAGTGATCCGAGCGAAACGTATCTTGTGATGAGGATCGCGAGGAAGAAGACCGGCGCCGCGAGGACGACCGCAACCGGCTGAATCACGAGCATCGTCCCGACCCCGGTGCCGACGCCGCGGCCCCCGTGGAAGCCGAGGAAGATGGAGCGGGCCGAGCCAATCACCGCTGCCGCCGCCACGAGGACCTCCACGGTGGCGTCGCCGCCTGTCGTGATCCGAGCCAGAAGCACCGGCAGCGCGCCTTTCGCGAGGTCGCCCGTGACGACGAAGGCGGCCCACTTTCGACCGAGTGCCCGCAGCGCATTCGTGCCGCCAGTTCGCCCTGAGCCCACCGATCGGGGGTCCGTTCCACCGCTCAGGCGGGCCGCGATGACCCCGAAGGGGATCGACCCCGCGAGATAGGCCACGACCACCAGCAAGATCCTGAGAAGGAGCGCGTCGTTCACGGTCACCGCCGAGCCAGCCGGATTGGTCCGGACGATGCGAGAGTCTAGCGCGGGTGCTCATCAGCAGCCGCACCGACCGGGCCGTATGATCGCGGCGATGGCCGTCGGCTCCTCCAACGACTTCGATCTCGTCGTACTCGGCGCGGGCACGGGTGGCTACACCGCCGCGTTCCGGGCGGCCCAGCTCGGGCTCAAGGTCGCCCTCGTCGATGACGCCAAGATCGGCGGGACCTGCCTCCACTCCGGCTGCATCCCGACGAAAGCGCTCCTCGAGTCGGCATCCTTCGTCGAGCGGATCCGGCACGCCCAGGAGTTCGGCATCGACACCGGCGATCCGGTCATCGACTACGCCCGCATGGCCGCCCGCCGCGATCAGGTCGTGAAGCGCCTCTGGACCGGCCTGAAGAGCCTCGTCGACAAGAACAAGGTCGCCTGGATCCAGGGCCGAGGCCGGCTCGACGGCCCGACCACCGTGAAGGTCCAGATGACCGGCGAGGACGGCAAGCCGGGAGGGGCGGGGGAGCGGGTGCTCCGGGGCACCGACGTGATCATCGCCACGGGATCACGCGTCAAGTCGCTCCCGGGCCTCGAGATCGATGGCAAGCGGATCATCACCTCGGACGAGGCACTCCTCGCCGATTCGCTGCCGAAGGACGTGATCGTCATCGGGGCGGGGGCCGTCGGGGTCGAGTTCGCCTCGCTGTACCACGACCTTGGCGCCAAGGTCACGCTCCTCGAATACCTCCCGGCGATCGTCCCGGCCGAGGATCGCGAGGTCAGCCAGGCCCTGGAGCGCAGCTTCACCCGTCGCGGCATCACGGTGATGACGAACGCTCGGCTCGACATTGCGAGCGTGAAGGCCACGAAGAGCGGCGTCAGCGCAATGGTCGGGCCCGAGGGCAAGGAAGCATCCGAGCTCAAGGCCGCGCTGATGCTCGTGGCCGCCGGCCGGGCCCCGAACGTCGAGGACATCGGCCTCGAGAGCACCCGGGTCGAGCTCGAAAAGGGTTTCATCAAGGTCGATGGCCGGATGCGGACGCGGGACCAGCATCTTTATGCGATCGGGGACGTCGTCGGCGGCGTGATGCTCGCCCACACAGCGGGCCACGAGGGGATCATCGCCGCGCACAACATCGCCGGCGACAAGGACGTGCACCCGATCGACTACCTCCAGCAGCCCAAGGCCACCTACTGCCGCCCGGAGATTGCATCGATCGGGCTGTCGGAGCAGCAGTGCCAGGAACGTGAGATCGACTACAAGGTCGGCAAGGTGCCGTTCCAGGCGATCGCGAAGGCGGTCATCGGCGGCGAGTACGAGGGCTTCGCGAAGGTGATCGCGCGCAAGGACAATGACGAGACGCTGGGGGTCCACCTCATCGGGCCCCACGCGGTCGATCTCGTGGCGGAGGCGTCGCTCGCGTTCCAGCTCGAGGCGACACCGTGGGAGATCGGCGGCACGACCCACGCCCACCCGACCCTGAGCGAGGTGCTTGCCGAAGCGGCACTGGCGGTGGACGGCCGGGCGATCAACTTCTGATGGCAGCGACGAAGAAGGCCGCGTCCCAGGCGTCCGCGACGAAGCCCGCGGCTTCGGCGCCGGCAAAGAAGCCGGCCGCGAAGCCTGCGGCCAGGGCCGGCGTTTCGGAGCTCGCCGCATCGGTGGGCCTGACTGACGAGGACCTCGTCGGGATGTATCGGACGATCGCGCTCGCCCGGGCGGTCGACGAACGGATGTGGATCCTCAACCGGGCCGGGCGCATCCCGTTCGTGATCAGCGGCCAGGGCCACGAGGGCGCCGAGGTCGGGATCGCCTGGCCGCTCGAGAAGCACAAGGACTGGATCGCGCCGTTCTACCGATCGATCGGGACCTGCCTGGCGTTCGGCATGTCCGCCCGGGACATCCTGACCGCGCAATACGCCAAAGCGATCGACCCGTCGTCGGGCGGGCGGCAGATGCCGGGCCACTACGGCTCGGTCGAGAACAACCTCGTGTCGCTCTCGTCACCGGTGGCGACCCAGATGCTGCACGCGGTCGGGATCGCGCTCGCCGCGAAGATCCGAAAGACCGGCCAGGTGGCGATGAGCTCGATGGGGGAGGGGAGCGCGAACCAGGGCGACTTCCATGAGGGCCTCAACTTCGCCGGTGTCCACAAGCTGCCGTTCATCCTCGTAGTCGAGAACAACGGCTGGGCGATCAGCGTTCCGATGTCGAAGCAGATGGCCGTCGAGAATGTGGCCATCCGGGCGGAGGGCTACGGGATGCCCGGTGTCGTCGTCGACGGATCGAACGTCCTCGAGTGCTACCGGGTCGCCAAGGAGGCCGTGGATCGGGCCCGGCGAGGTGACGGCCCGACCCTCATCGAGGCCAAGGTCATCCGCCTTACGGCCCATTCCTCGGACGACCAGCAGACGAAGTACCGCGGGGCCAAGGAGCTTGCAGAGCTCCAGTCGAACGACGCGCTGCCGCGCTTCCGGGCCCAGCTCCGCGAGGCCGGGGTCCTGTCCGATGAGCAGGAGGCGACGATCGCGGCCGAGATCAAGGCCGAGGTCGAGGAGGCCACCGAGTACTCGGAGAACGCCGCCGATCCGGACCCCGCGACCGCGATGAAGTGGGTCTACGCCGAGGACTGGCCCTCGGAGACCCCGCCTACGTGGGGCTTCGGCAAGACCCACGGATTGGAGGGCCACGGTGGCCCCGACGATCGATCGGCCGCCGAGGGGGCCACGGAGTAGATGGCTCTCAAGACATTCATCGAGGCGATCCGCGAGACGCTCTTCGAGGAGATGCGACGGGACGACTCGATCATCGTCCTCGGCGAGGACGTCGGCGTGAAGGGCGGCGTGTTCCTCGCCACGGATGGCCTCTGGGCGGAGTTCGGGGACGACCGCGTCATCGATACGCCGCTGAGCGAGTCGATGATCATCGGCGCCTCGATCGGGGCCGCGATGAATGGCATCCGACCCGTCGCGGAGATCCAGTTCGCGGACTTCATCATGCCGGCGTTCAACCAGCTGGTCTCCGAGGCAGCCCGCCTCCGCTACCGCTCGAACAACGGTTTCTCGGTCCCCATGACGGTGCGGGCGCCGTACGGCGGCGGGGTCCATGGAGCGCTGTATCACAGCCAATCGGTCGAGGCCTTCTTCGCCCACGTTCCGGGCCTCAAGATCGTGATTCCCTCGACGCCGTACGACGCGAAGGGCCTGCTCCGCTCCTCGATCCGCGACAACGATCCCGTGCTCTTCTTCGAGCACAAGAAGATGTACCGCTCGGTCCGCGGCGACGTGCCCGACACGGATTACGTGGTTCCGCTCGGCAGCGCGGCGATCACCCACCCGGGCACGCAGATCACGGTCGTGGCGTATGGGCTGATGGCCCACTACGCGCTCGAGGCGGCCGACGTGGTCGCGGAGGAGGGGATCAGTGTCGAGGTCGTCGACCTGCGAACGCTCCGGCCGCTCGACAAGGAGACGGTCCTCGGCTCGGTTCGAAAGACCGGCAAGTGCCTCGTGGTCTACGAGGACAATCGGTTCTTGGGCTACGGCGCCGAGATCTGCGCGATCGTCGCCGAGGAGGCCTTCGACTACCTGGACGGGCCGGTCTCGCGCGTCGCCGGGCCGGACGTCCCGGGCGTGCCCTACAACCACGTCCTCGAGGACTGGTTCATGGTCAACCCCGAGAAGATCGCCGACGGCGTCCGGAAGCTCGCGGCGTACTGAGGCGCAGCCCGGCCGGCCCGCACGCGAGCCTGTCAAACCCCGAGTCGCAACGGATTCGCGACCCTGCACGCTCCGGCGCTCGGCGTCGCGATGCGCGACACTAGGCGACGACAGACCGGCGACCTGACCGGCCGACCTCCTGGCAGCGTCCCGATCGGAGGAGCAGACCAGTGGCCAAGGTGACGATGCCCCAGCTCGGCGAGAGCGTGGCCGAGGGGACGATCGGCAAATGGCTCAAGAAGCCGGGCGACCACGTCGCCAAGTACGAGCCGCTTCTCGAGGTCATCACCGACAAAGTCAATGCCGAGGTGCCGTCGCCGTTCGAGGGCATCCTGAAGGAGATCCTCGTCGAGGAGGGCGCCACCGTCCCGAATAACACCGAGATCGCCGTCATCGAGGAGGCGGGCGCTGCGGCGAGCGCGGAGGCCCCGGTCGCGACGGCCGATGCATCGATCGCCGCTGCTGCTCCGGCAGCCGGAGCCACTTCGGCGGTCGCGTCATCTGCCCCGACGCCGGCAACGGCCGCCGCGCCGGACGAAGCCGCCCAGCCGGCTGCGCCAACCGACAGCACGCCGGCCCCGATTGTGCCGACCATGGCCTCGTCGAACACCCCCGCGTCGGTCGCCCAGGGCCCGGCCGGCTCCGACGAGCGAGCACCGCATGAGCTGCCCGGCAATCCGGATGCTCGAATGACACCTGCGGTCCGGCGGCTCCTCCGTGAGCACGGCCTGACCGCGGCGATGATCGTGGGGACAGGTGGTGGTGCTCGGATCACTCGTGAGGACGTCACCGACTACGTCGAGAGCCAGAGGACCGGCAAGCCCGTCGGCCGTCAGGACGCTGCGGCGGCGCCTTCGAACGGTCAGACGCCGGCGGCAGGGGTCGGCGCGCCAGCGGCCTCGAGCGCCCCGGGTCCCGCGCCCGCGCCCGCGCCCGCGCCGAGCGGCGCACCCGCGCGGCAGCCGACGTCGTCTCCCGCGGCGGCGGCCGGCCAGGGGATCGAGTTCCCCGAGGGCGCGGACGAGGTCCTCGTCCCGATGACGCAGATGCGCAAGGGCATCGCCGCGCAGATGACCCGCGCGCTGCTCGTCCCGCACGCCTACGTCCAGATGGAGGTCGACGTCACGAGCCTCGTCAGGCTTCGCGACCGGGAGAAACAGGACTACCAGGCGCGAGAAGGAATCTCGCTCAGCTTCGTCCCGTTCGTCCTCAAGGCATCAGCCGAGGCGCTGAAGCGCAACCCGCTGTTCAACGCGCACTGGACCGACGGCGGACTCCTGGCGAAACGCCGGATCAACATCGGCGTCGCGGTCGCCGTCGAAGGGGGCCTCATCGTCCCGGTGATCCGGGACGTCGACCAATTGTCGATCAGCGGCCTGAACAAGGCGATCGCCGAGGTCTCGGACCGGACGCGGACCGGGCATCTCCGCGTCGACGATTTCGGCGGCGGGACGTTCACCGTCGACAACACCGGCTGGCTCGGGACGAACATGGTCATGCCGATCATCAACGTGCCCGAGGTCGGCATCGTGACCATGGACCGAATCACGAAGCGGCCGGTCGTTGTCGAGACGCCGGACGGCGACGTGATCGGCATCCGCTCGATCATGAACATGGTCCTCGGCGTCGATCACCGCGCCAACGACGGGGCGGGCGGCGCCGCCCTGCTGCGCGATATCAAGGCCTGGCTGGAATCGGTCGGGCCCGACACGTCGATCTACTGAGCGGGCCACTCGAGCCGGGGAAGCCGCCTCGCCGGCGCCGCGAGGCCAAGGCCGCGACGCCCGAGGCAGCGACGCCAATCGCGCCGGAACCGGCGTCGCCCGAGCCCGCCGCGCCGGGGCCGGCGGCCGCCACCGCGGCAGATCCCGAACCTCCCGCCCGCCGACGCATCGTCGTCACCGGTGGTGGCGGCTTCATCGGCGGCGCGATCGTCCGAATCCTCGCCGGGCGCGGCGATGACGTGGTCGCACCGGTCCGTGACTCCCGGCGCGCCCAGCACCTGACGAACTTCGGCGCGACCGTCGTCGAGGATGACCTCTCCGACATCCTGCGCCTGGCCGAGCTCCTTCGCGAGGCCGACGCGGTGATCCACGCCGCGGGGAGCTATCGCGTCGGCATCCGGAAGAGCGAGCGCGGCGCCATGTGGGATGCGAATGTCGGGACGACGACCCGCGTGCTCGACGCCGCCGAAGCCGCAGGGACAAAGCGGATCGTCTACGTCTCGACGGTTAACGTTTTCGGCAATACCCACGGCCGCGTCGTCGACGAGAGCTATCGGCGTGACCTGCGGGAAGGCTTCTTGAGCTGGTACGACGAGACGAAGTTCGGCGCCCAGGAGGTCGCCGAGCAACGGGCCAAGGCCGGTGCGCCGATCGTCTTCGTCCTCCCGAGCCAGGTCTACGGACCGGCTGACCACTCGGGCTTCGGGGAGCAGCTTCGCCTCGCCCACGACGGACGGCTGAGATATGTGGCGCTAGCAGACGTCGGGCTCGGTTTGGTCCACGTCGACGACGTGGCTGCCGGGATCGTCTCCGCTCTCGACGGTGGCAGCGTCGGAGAGAAGTACGTGCTCTCGGGGCCTCGGGCGACGCTCGGAGAGGCCATCGCGGTCGCCGCCCGACTCGGTGGCCGGCAAGCGCCGGGGCTTCGTGTCCCGACGAGCCTTCTCCGACTGGTGCGGCCGCTCGGTGGTCTGATCGGCCAGCCCGGCCTCGGGGAAGTGGTCTCGGCCAGCGCCGGGGTCACGTACTTCGCCTCGGCGGACAAGGCCGTCGCCGAGCTCGGATTCGCGCCGCGCGGGATCGAGGAAGGGTTCGCCGACACGTTCGCCCCAGGCTCGATCGACGCATGAGGCCATAGACTTCCACCATGGCCCGCGAGCTTCCGATGTTCGAACCCGCCGGCGCGGCCGGTCACGGCCATGGCGCGCACGCGCCCATCTCGATCGCGATGGGCGGCGGCACGTTCGCCGACGCGGCCGACGGCACCACCCCGCTGCGCCGCCATCCCGACTGGATCAAGGCCCGAATCCCCTCGGGCGAGAACTACCAGGACCTCAAGCGCCTCCTGCGGGGCCTCAACCTGAACACGGTCTGCGAGGAGGCCCACTGCCCGAACATCGGCGAGTGCTGGGACATGCGGACCGCGACGATCATGATCCTCGGCGACACCTGCACTCGCGCCTGTGGCTTCTGCAACGTGAAGACGGGCCGGCCCACATGGTTCGACGATGACGAGCCGCGGCGGGTCGCCGAGGCGCTGTCGGGGCTCGGCCTCGAGCACGTCGTGGTCACGAGCGTGGCGCGCGACGACCTCCCGGACGGTGGCGCGCATGTCTTCGCCGAGACGATCCGCCACGTCCGCGATCGGGTTCCGGGCATGGGCATTGAGGTCCTCATCCCGGACTTCAACGGCCAGGAAGCACCGCTGCGCGACGTCATGCAGGCCGGACCGGACATCCTCAACCACAACCTCGAGACGGTGAAGCGGCTCCAGAAGCCGGTCCGGAAGCGCGCCCGCTGGGACCGCACGCTCAGCGTCCTTGAACGCGCGAAGGTCTACGCCGCCGAGTACGGCCACCCGGCCCACACGAAGAGCTCGCTGATGGTCGGTCTCGGCGAGACCCGACCGGAGCTCACCGAGGCCTTCGAGGCGCTCCGCGAGGTCGACGTGGACATCCTCACGATCGGCCAGTACCTCCGACCGTCTGTGAAACACCTGCCACTCGAGCGCTATTACCACCCCGATGAGTTCGCCGAGATGAAGATCGAGGCGCTCGCGCTGGGCTTCAAGCACGTGGAGTCCGGGCCGCTCGTCCGGTCGAGCTATCACGCCCGCGACCAGGTTCCCGGCGCGGAGCTCAAGGCGCTCCGCCGCCGGGCGACCATCGGGCCCGACGGAAGGGTCATCGCCGCCGCGAGGTAGCGCCTTCCTGCCGCCGCTCGACAGCCGGCTCGCCTACAGGATCTTCGAGAGGAAGGCCTTCGTTCGTTCGTGCTCGGGGTTGTCGAAGAAGTGCTGGGGCGTGCCTTCCTCGATGATCCGACCCTCGTCGACCATCACGACGCGATTGGCCACCTCTCTCGCAAAGCCCATCTCATGGCTCACGACGATCATGGTCATGCCTTCCCGAGCGAGCTCCTGCATGACCTCCAGGACCTCGCCGATCATCTCGGGGTCGAGGGCGCTCGTCGGTTCGTCGAAGAGCATCAGGGCCGGTTTCATCGCCAGCGCCCGGGCAATCGCGACGCGCTGCTGCTGGCCGCCGGACAGGCGCGACGGATACGCATCGGCCTTCACCGCCAGCCCGACCCGATCGAGCAGGGCCATCCCCATCTCGACCGCCTGGTCCCGATCCGTACCGCGCACCTGAATCGGCGCCTCGATGATGTTCTCGAGCGCGGTCAGGTGCGGGAACAGGTTGAAACGCTGGAAGACCATCCCGATCTCCTGGCGCTGCCGGGCGATGTTCCGCTCCTTGTCCTCGACGAGCTTCCCGTCGTCCTCGCGGTAGCCGATGAGGTGGCCATTCACCTTGATGCGGCCACTGTTGATCTTCTCGAGATGGTTGATGCAGCGAAGGAAGGTGGTCTTGCCGGAGCCCGAGGCTCCGATGACGACGACCACCTCCCTGCGCTGGACCGTCAGGTCGATGCCCTTGAGGACCTCCGTCCGCCCGAACGACTTGTGGACGTCGGTCGCCTCGACGACGATCTCGGCGGCGTCCGTCGACGGCCCGCCGATGGCTTCGAGGATGTCGTGCGCGGGTGGGCGCCGGGCCGACCGCCACGGCGTTACCTCGATTCCGGGCTCCATCTTCAGCGACCGCCGCTGACGAGGCCCGCATCGCGATCGGGCCGGAGCCGGTTGCCAAAGAGGCGATCGAAAAGGCCGGGTGGCCGCTCCGTGCCGAAGCCCGCGCCGAGGCGGCGCTCGATCCAGGACTGGATGACGCTCCAGATCGTGGTGAGCAGGAGGTACCAGACGGCCGCGGCCAGGAAGAGCTCGAACGGGTGGAAGACCGTTGGGCCGCTCGCGTTCTTGCGAGAGAACGTGACATACAGCTCCGGGACCGAGAGGGCGCTCAGGAGCGAGGTCGTCTTGAGCATGTTGTTGAACTCGTTGCCGAGGGGCGGCACGATCACCCGGGCGGCCTGCGGCAGGACGATCCGGCGCATCGCTTTCCGGTACGTCATGCCGAGCGACTTCGACGCCTCCATCTGGCCCGCGTCGATCGACAGGATCCCGGCGCGAACGATCTCGCTCATGTAGGCACCTTCGTTGAGCCCCAGCGCGGCGATGCCCGCCTGGATGGCTCCGGGGATCTGGACGCCGAGAAGATTGATGTCTGGCCACCTGTAGATCCCGGTGATCGAGAGGCCGAAGAACAGGAACGCGATCTGGACGAGCAGCGGTGTGCCGCGAAAGAGCCAGACGTACAGGCTGCCGATGATCCGCGCCGGCAGGAATTTCGCTGTCTTCGCGAGGGCCCCGAAGACGCCCAATGCAACGCCGAGGACCTGGCTCACGACGGAGATGGACAGGGTCAGCCAGACACCCGTCAGGATCAGCCCATCGGGCTGGAAGATGGAGTTGACGAAGATGCTCCAGTCGTAGTGGTAAGCGCTGGCTGCACAACCAGCGAGCGCGAACGACAGGAGCAGTCCCCGGGCGACCACGATGGCCGGCCGGGGAATCTTCATGCGCGGTCGGCGGACCGAAGCCGCCATGACGAGTCGGGGCCTACTTCGTCTTGTTGAGCTGCGAGGCCACGTCGGCCGTGACCGCACCCGCGTCGTCCTTGTACTTCTGGAGGATCGCGAGGTACGAGCCGTCGTTGATCATCGAGATCAGGGCAGCCTGGACGGCGGCCTTGAGGTCCTTGTGGGCGTCGTCCTTCGGGACACTGATCCCGACGAGCGCGGGGGCGAGCTGCGGGATCGGCGCAACCTCGAACGCGTCCGGTCGGGCGTTCGCGTAGTTCGCGACGACCGGGTAGTCCGCGAAGTAGACGTCGACTTGGGCCGCGGTCATCGCGAGGATCGCGTCCGAATCGTGCTCGAACTGCTTCAGATCGATCGCCGGCTTACCGGCGGTCGTGCAGGCGGCGCTGAGCCCGCTGCCCTTGTAGTCGCCCGTGCCGTCGACGTAATCGACTTCGGTGGTGCCGGTCTCGGCCGCCACCTTCTTGCCGCAGAGGTCGGCGGTCGTCTGAAAGTTGCCGGGATTGCCCTTCGCAACGAGGAAGGCCTGGCCCGCCTGGAAGTACGGGATCATGTCGACCTGCTTGACCCGGTCGGGCGTGATGTTCTGGTCGCTGACGATGATGTCGCACTTGCCGCCCAGCAGGGCCGGGATGATCGTGAGGAACACCGTGTTGTTGACCGTCAGGCCGAGACCGAGCCGTTTCCCGATCTCCGCGGCGAGATCGATGTCCGAGCCCGTCGGGTTGCCCTGCTCGTCGAAGTATTCGATCGGCGGATAGGGCAGGTCGGAGCAGATCGTGAGCTTGCCGGCGGTGATCAGCTGACTCGCCGGGACCGACGCCACGAGCGTCGCAGTCGGCGCCTGGGAGGCCGGGATCTCGGTGCCGCTCGGTGCGGCGGTTGCAACGATCGAGGGGGCGGTGGTCGCGCCACCGCCACATGCGGTGACCAGGAACAGCGCAGCGCCCAGCAGGGCAGCTCCGCGGCGTCGGTGCGAGTCCATCGATGATCCTCCAATATGCGTCGCCTTCGACCAGCCGCGGGACTTGATCCTCGGCGAGATCCCTCCTGTGTCGACGCAGGCCCGAAGAGTACACGCTGGGCCCGATCGGGCATCGGGATCCGCGACCTCGTGAGCCCGGCCGCTATCCTTGGGGCAATGGCGCGTCAGCTATCCCGATCGATCCCGCTCGCCGAGCTGCATTGCCACCTCGGCGCCGCCGTCACCCCTGCGATCATGTGGGGCATCGCGCACTCCCAGGGCATCAAGCTCCCGACGAAGGACTACTGGGAGTTCCGCGAGCTCATCACCGTCGGGCCGAAGGGCTCGAAGTCGTTCGACGGCTACCTGCAGCTGTTCCACTGGACGGAGCTCATCCAGAGCTCGCCGTTGGCGGTCGAGCGGTCGGTCTACGAGGTCATCGGCGGGGCCTATCGCAAGAACAACGTGACCACGATGGAGCTCCGCTTCAACCCGATGAAGCGAAACCGGGGCGGCGAGCAGGACCTCGACCACATCATCGCCGCGGCTGCACGCGGCATGGACCGGGCGATGCTCGAGTATCCGGTCAAGCCGGGGCTCATCTTCTGCCTCGACCGGGCATTTCCATACGAGCTGAACGAGATCATCGTGGAGAAGGCGATCAGCTGGCGCGATCGCGGCGTCGTGGGCATCGACATCGCGGGCCCCGAGTCGGCGACCTTCCGGGTGGCTGACTACCGCCATCTCTACCGTCGCGCGCGACAATTCGGGCTCGGGCTCACCGTCCACACCGGCGAGGCCGGGCCGACCGACGAGGTCGCCCGGGTCGTCGAACTCCTGGAGCCGGACCGAATCGGGCACGGCGTGAAGGCCGCCTATGACCCGCGGGCGATGGCGATGCTCAGCGAGCGAGGGATCGTCCTCGAGATCTGCCCGACATCCAACCTGAACACTCGGGTCGTCTCGGGCTGGGACGAGTTCCGCTGGATCTTCGACACGTTCCGCCGCAACGACGTCCGATTCACCATCAGCACCGATGGGCCGGAGATGCTCCAGACCTACATCCGCGACGAGATGAAGACGCTCGGCCGGCTCGGGATCATGTCGGTCGAGGAGCAGGAGCGGGTCGCCGCGGTCTCGATGGCGGCGTCGTTCGTCCCAAACGTCTCTGACGTTCCGCTCCCGACGCGCCCGCCGGCGACCCGCAAGGTCGTGGAGCGCGAAGAGGCCTAGCGCCTCAGTCCGGGGCTGTCATGACCCGGTAGGTGCAGCAGCGGTCGCCGGATGCGATGTGCGTCTCGCGCACGACGTCCGGGCCCAGGAGATCGCGGAAGAGGGCGAGCTCGGCGTCGCACGCTGCGGACGATCGGCGAGCCACGTGATAAATCGCACAGTTATGTTCGCGAAGCCGAATGGCGCCGTCCGCCGCGATGAGCGCTTCTGCCAGGTAGCCGCCTTCGTCCTGGATCACCGCCAGCTCGCGCACCCGGTCTTCGAGGGATGCTTGCCCCGGCAATCGCTCGGCCAGCCGCTGTCGGACGCGATCGCGGATCTGCTGCCGACGAGCGATGAAGACCTGCTCGACGAGATCCTCGCCCCCGATCGATTCGATGGCCGCGAGAAGGCCGCCGGCGAAGCCGCCATAGTCGGCCGGAAAGAGCTCCTGCGCGTCCGGGGTCACGTCGTACAGGTGGCGTGGGCGCCCGACGCCGTGCTTCTCCGCCGCGTGGTTGACGAGCCGAGCCTCCTCGAGGGCGTGCAGCTGCTGGAGCACGCCCGTCCGGCTCGCGCCGAGGGCTTTGGCGAGCGCGTCGGGCGACGTCGGGCCGGCCTGGCGGAGATGGAGCAGGATCGCCCGCCGCAGCGAAGACGGTGACGAAGGCGAAGTCGGCGAGAGCGCAGCCGATTCGTGGCGGCCGGAGGCCGGATGGGGGGTGGCGTCGCCGGTCGGCAGGCCGGCCAGGAGGACTGGCTCGGGCATCGCCGTGAGGCTAGCAGAGAACCCGGCGACGCCACCTACGCGACGCACCGACGCCGGTGTACGCTCGGGCCGATGGACCTCGACCTCTCCGCCGAGCACCAGCTCCTGCGCACGACGATCCGCGATTTCATGGTCAAGGAGGTCGCCCCGGTCATCGAGGAGCATGAGCGGGAGCACCGCTTTCCGGTCGAGGTCGTCCGGCGCCTCGGTGAGATGGGCTGGCTGGGCATCCCGATCCCCGAGTCCGAGGGCGGGGCGGGGATGGACACACTGGCATACGCGATCGCGGTCGAGGAGATCGGCCGGGTCTGGGGCTCACTGGGCCTGATCGTCGCTGCTCACACCTCGCTCGGCTGCGGCCCGCTCCACCTCGCCGGCACGAAGGAGCAGAAGGATCGCTACCTCGTCCCGATGGCCGGCGGCAGCGTCATCGGTGCCTACGGGCTCACGGAATCGGGCGCCGGCTCCGATGCCGGTGGGACCCGGACGACCGCGCGCCTCGAGGATGGCCCGGATGGCGGGACCTGGGTCATCGATGGCGGCAAACGCTTCATCACGAACGCCGGCCACGCCGGGACGTACATCGTCACGGCCCGGACCGGCGATAAGCCCGATGGCAATGCCGAGATCTCGGCCTTCATCCTGCCGGCGGACACCTCCGGCTTCCGCGTCGCCCGCATCGAGGACAAGATGGGCCTGCACGCGTCGGCGACTGGCGAGCTCGTCTTCGAGGGCTGCCGGATTCCCGAGGCGAACCTGCTCGGTGAGCGTGGCCAGGGCTTCCGGATGTTCCTGAAGATCCTCGACGGCGGCCGGATCAGCATCGGCGCCCTCGCGGTCGGTCTCGCCCAGGCGGCCTACGACGCCGCGGTGCGGTACGCCCAGACCCGCGAGCAGTTCGGCAAGCCGATCGGGAGCTTCCAGGGCGTCGCGTTCATGATCGCGGACATGGCGACCGAGATCGAGGCCGCCCGAGCGCTGGTCTGGAAGGCCGCCTGGCTCAAGGACCAGGATCGGGACTATTCGCTGACGGCGGCGCAGGCGAAGCTCTTCGCTTCGGAGGTCAGCTCGCGGGTCACGAACGCAGCCATCCAGGTCCACGGCGGCTACGGCTATGTCACCGAGTACCCTGTCGAGCGCTTCCTGCGGGATGCGAAGCTCACCGAGATCGGCGAGGGCACGAGCCAGATCCAGCGGCTCGTCATCGCCCGCAAGATCCTGGGCCTGCGGATCGGCTGAGCCGGTGACTCAGGACACGGCCACGAGCTTCACGTTCAACCGATAGGTGCTGGTGGCGCCGACGCAGGTCTGGAGGATCATCGTCGGTCGGCTCATGTCCCCGATCCAGCTAATGTCGGTCGGCAGCACGACCCGCCAGGTGGTGATCCGGTAGCGATGGATCCGTCCGGCGCCGTCGGCATAGATGGCCTCCATGCCGATGCGCAGGCGACCCTGCACGTAGGCATCGTGAAGAGGCTTGAAGACACCCCAGGCGTGGCCCATGAGGTAGATATTGTTTCGCCCGGCGCAGCCCCACCGATAGACGACGTTCGAGAGCACTGTCGACCGCGTGCAGGCGTAGACGTAGACGGAGCGATTGATGCCGAGCGCGGGCATCCACATGTGGTTCGTGCCGACATACGTCGCGGCTCGAACGACCGTCACCGTACGACGAACCGGCGGTGCCGCAGGCGTCGTTGGGGCTCGCTGCGCGGTGAGCTCCGGCGCCCGTTGTGGCCTCGCCGGCAATGGGGTCGCTGGGACCGAATCAAACGACAGGAGCGCGGGCGAGTCGGCGATCGGAGCGAGGTCGCCTGTGGTCCTGGCGCCCGCGCCAATGGCGGCATCGGCGGCAGTTGCCGTCAGCCTGGGGCCGGTGGATGTCGCGTACGAACCGATCGCGCCAACGGAGGCGGCGCTGCCTAGGGTCATGACCGTTGCGATCAGGGTGACGGCGATGCGTACGCGCAGCGGCGAGCGAGCAAGGATTCTGTCCATGCAGAAGTCCCTTCGACTTGAGCCACTGCGCTGGGAGAACCGCCAGGTGAACGTCATCGGTTCGGCGGTCCAGTCGCGGGACCTCGGGCCTCGACAGCAGCACGACCGGGATGCTTACGACCCTAGGCAGCGACCTCATTCGGCGGTATCCCTCGATGGGGAAATCGGGACCTTACGAAGCGATGGGGGTCCGGGGGCCCATCGCCGAGGGCGACATGACGTACGGATGCCACCTACGTATCCCGGACCCATGCATACCCACCCGGGCCGCGCGGCGCGCCACCCGCCGCTCGTCCCGAGCGGGACCGGGACCGATGGCGGTCGAGGCCCGACTATCGGTCAGTCGCCGTTCCCGGCGGCCTCCCTGAGCGCGCCGGCAACGGCCGTCTTGAACGCCGCGGGCCATGGGCCCTGACCGGCGACGACGTACGGCGACTGGCCAATCGTCTCGACGGTCGCGGGGTCAACCCCGTGGTCCGTCGCCCAGGCCGTGACGCAGGCATCAACGTCGCCCTGGCGCCGCTGCCAGGCGGCGCGGTCGGTGAAGATGTAGATGCGGAGGCGGACCGGTGTGGTCACGCCCAGTCCCACGACGTCGAAGCCGATGGCCGTCGGGATCAGGTTCGCATCCGAACAGCCAGCATCGCCCGACACGACATTCGTCAGGCTGATACCGGCGTGGTCGAGGGTGCCCTGGATCCCGCCGAAATCCAGCGGCGTTGGTGTCGGCCGGGCCTCGACGAGGCTCGAGCAGCCCGCGAGCAGGACGACGGCGGCAAGGGACCAGAGGACCGTCGCAAGCGCCATACCACGGCCACGTGGAAGGGGAGTCGGGAACATCCGCCCGAGGCTAGCACTGCCTCCGGACGACTAGTATCGACCCCTGATGCCCTCCCCGAGCTGGCCGGTCTTCGGCCGCGATGTCCCGGATGCAGCGTGGCGACCCTCGCCGGCCGATCTCGCGGAAAGCCGCCTGGCGACGTTCGTCAAGGCGTCGGGGATGGCCGACCTCGAGTCGCTCCAGGCTCGAGCGGCCTCCGACCCGGCGTGGTTCTGGGGCGCTGCGGCGGACGATCTGGCCCTGCCCTGGCAGCGACGCCCGGCCGGCGTGGTGGATCTGTCGCGCGGCCCGGAATGGGCTCGCTGGTGGACGGGCGGAGCGTTCAATCACGCGGCTGCCGCGATCGACCCACGAGCAGATCGCGAACCGGGCGCCGAGGCGCTCGTCTGGGAAGGCGAGGACGGCGAGGTCCGCCGTTTTACGGCTCGCCAACTCCGCGAGACCGTCGAGCGGGCGGCCCTGATGCTGCGCGCCGAGGGCGTCGGCCCCGGCGATCGCGTCGGGATCCTCCTGCCGATGCTCCCCGAGACGGCGATCGCCGTCCTCGCGCTCGGGCTCCTCGGAGCGATCTTCACCCCGATCTTTTCGGGCTATGGAGCGACGGCGGTGGCGGCCCGCCTGATCGACTGTGAAGCGAGCGTCCTGATCACCGCCGACGGCTTCCTGAGGCGTGGCGGCGTGGTCCCGCTCAAGGAGACCGCGGACGAGGCTGTCGCGATGGCACCGTCCGTACGGCGGGTCATCGTCGTGCGACGACTCGGCGACAAACGCTCAGCGCCGCCGTGGAGTCCCGCCCGCGACCGCTGGTGGCACGAGGCCGAGGGCGAGGCGTGGGCCCAGGCCGGCGGTCCCAATCGAGCCTACCCGGATCGACCGGACACGGATCCCGAGTCGCCGTACATGGTCATCTACACGTCCGGGACCACAGGGAAGCCCAAGGGCGCGGTGCACGTCCACGGTGGCTTCCCGATCAAGGCCGCCCAGGACCTCGCGCACAGCTTCGACCTGCGCGCCGGGGAGACGTTGTTCTGGTTCACCGACCTCGGCTGGATGATGGGTCCCTGGTCGATCTCGGGCTCGCTGTTGCTCGGTGCCCGCCTCGTCCTGTTCGAAGGGACACCGGACTTTCCGGGCCCGGATCGCCTGTGGTCGATCGTCGCCCGGCATCGGATCACCCACCTGGGACTGAGCCCGACGGTGGTTCGGGCGCTCATCCCGCACGGCAGCGATCCGGTCCGCGCCCACGACCGGACCTCCCTTCGCGTCCTCGGCTCCACCGGCGAGCCCTGGAACCCCGACCCCTGGTGGTGGTTCTTTCGCGAGATCGGCGAGGGCCGCTGCCCGATCGTGAACTACAGCGGCGGCACGGAGGTCTCCGGCGGGATCGTCTCGGGCAACCTGCTCACGCCCGTGCGGGCGACCTCGTTCGGGGGACCGAACGTGGGCGTGGCGGCCGACGTCATCGATGCTGCCGGGCGGTCGGTGCGGGGCGAGGTCGGCGAGCTCGCGATCCGGCAACCCCTGCCCGGAATGACCCGCGGTTTCTGGAACGATCCGGATCGGTATCTCGAGGCGTATTGGTCCAAGGTGCCCGGCGTCTGGGTCCACGGCGATTGGGCCCTGGTCGACGCCGACGGCTACTGGTACATCCAGGGCCGCTCCGACGACACGCTGAAGGTCGCGGGCAAGCGCGTCGGACCGGCGGAGGTCGAGAGCGCCGCGGTGGCCCACCCGGCCGTCGTCGAGGCTGCCGCGATCGGGATCCCGCATCCGGTCAAGGGCGAGTCGATCGCCGTGTTCTGCGTGCTACGGCCGGGGGAATCGAGCGGTCCCGCGGTGAGAGTCGCCATTGCCGCCGAGGTCGTGCGCGAGCTCGGCAAGGCGCTCAAGCCCGATGTCATCGAGCTGATACCGGCCCTCCCGAAGACCCGCTCCGGCAAAGTCATGCGACGGGTGATCCGAGCCGCCTACCTCGGCCTCGATCCCGGCGACCTGTCGTCCCTCGACGACCCCGCGCTGCTCGATGCGATCCGGCGCCTCGGGGCTGCCCGGAGCTGAATCGCGCGCTTCGGGCCCCGGTCCCGGGGCGGCTGTCGTACGATCTGGTTCCACCCGTCCATCCGCCGCGCTGAGCGGCCTCGTCCGAGGTTTGCGTGCCCGTCGTCCGGCCCTTTCGCGCGCTCCGCTACGCGCCCGACGCCGTGCCGGACCTCGCCTCCGTGGTGGCGCCACCCTACGACGTCATCGATCCGGATGATGTTCGGAAGCTCCTTGCCCGCGATCCCCGGAACGTCGTCCGCCTCGATCACCCGATCGCCGAGGCAGGCGACGAACCCGACGAGCGCTACCGCCGCGCTGCCCGCCTCCTCTCGACCTGGCGCTCGAACGGGACGCTCCATCGCGATCCACGACCGGCGCTTTACGCCTACGAGCAGACCTACACGATCCCGGGTACGTCGGAGGAGCGCGTCCGGCGGGGCGTCTTCGCCCGCGTCGGGCTGGAGTCGTTCGGGCCTGGGTCCGGCATTCGACCGCACGAGCGGACACTGTCCGAGCCGCGCGAGGATCGCTATCGGCTCCTGCGAGCCACCGGCGTGAACACCAGCCCGATCGTGGGGATGTACGACGATCCGAGCGGCCGTGTCCCCGAGTGGTTGGCCAGGCTCCCCGAGAGGGCCACCGCCGAGGTGATCGACGACGAAGGCACGCACCACCGATTGTGGATGGTCACGGAGGATCCGGAGCTGCTCGACGACCTCAGCGCGCGAATCGGCGACGAGCCGATCACCCTCGCGGACGGGCACCACCGCTACGAGACGGCGCTGCGCTATCGCGACGAGCGGATGACGGGCGCCGTCGAGCACGAATCTCCGGCCTGGACGGAGATCCTCATGCTCCTTTTGGAGCCGGTCCAGGGGCCGCTGACAGTCCTCGCGACGCACCGCGTCCTCCGTGGCCTCGATGCCGCGGCTGTCCAGCGATTCCTGCGCGGGATCCCGGAGCTGTTCGAGGTGGAGGCCGAGGTCGATCGACCGACGCTGGCCGCAGCGTTTCGCGATCCGATTCGGGCGACGGGTGGGCGGGGACGGTTCGGGCTCTGGACGCGCGAGGGCGGCATCATCCTGCGGGCCCGACGCTCGGCCTTCGGAGCGTGGCTCCCGCCCGGCGGCCGGGCGCTGCGGAGCCTCGACGTCACCCTGGCCGGCATCGCCATCGAGCGCCTGGCCGACATCGACGCCGATGCGGTCGCCGTGGGCGACCGGGTCGGCTACACGAAGGATCCCGATGAGGCCGTCGCCTGGGTCGAAGCAGCCCAGGACGGTGCCGCTATCGCCCTCCTGCTCGAGCCCACGCCGGCGCGGGACATCGTGGCAGTCGCGGCCGAGGGCGATCTCATGCCCCAGAAGAGCACCTACATCTACCCGAAGGCCCTTACGGGTCTCGTCATCAATCCGCTGGAGTAGCCCCATGCCCGAAACCACGCCCGACGAGATCCTCGCCAGGGCTCAGTCGCCCTCGGTCAACGGCCGCCCGATCCGGAAGGACGAGATCGAGCTCCACGACCGCGGCCTGTACATCGAGTCCTGGCTGCCGGAGCGGCGATCGCGGCGGAGGCCCCTCCTGTTCGTCCACGGCGAGCTCGGAGGGTCGTGGTCCTGGGAGCGATATCTCGGCTACTTCGCGGCCCGCGGCTGGGAGGGTCATGCGCTCAACCTCCGGAACCACTACTGGAGCCAAACAGCCGACCCCACCGAGCTCTCGTTCGAGTCCTACGTCGACGACGTCGGGGCCGCCATCGACCGGCTTGGCGCCGGCGTGGTCGTCGTCGGCCATGGGATGGGCGGGCTCCTGGCGATGAAGGCGTCCGAGCGCCGGCCCGTCGGCGGTCTCGTCCTGATCTCCGCCGAGCCGCCGCTCGACGTCCGCGACCGAGCCCAGCCGCACCAGATCCGGGACGTCCCGGACGTCTACGGCCAGTCCACGATCGGCTGGTCCGTCCTCCCCGAGCGGCTCCAGCGCGATGACGCCGACCTGACGCTCGCCGACATCCTTCGCATCCAGCACCTCATGGGCCAGAAGCCGCACGAATCGGGTCGCGCCCGGCGAACGATGCTGCGTGGGGTCAGGGTGGATCCGGGCGCCTTTCAGTCGGTCCCGCGCCTCGTCATCGGCGGTGGCCTCGACCGGTCGGTGCCGATCGAGTCTGCCGAGCGGCTCGCGGAGTGGCTCGGAGCCCAGTTCGAGCCGTTCGGCGCGCACTCGCACTATGGCCTGATCCTCGGCGAGGACAGCTACCAGCAGGCTGCGGACAGCATCCGTGGCTTCCTCGAGGCGAACCGCCTCTAGGGGCATCCTTGGTATCATCGCCGCCGTCCTGCCGCCCTGCGGCCGGGACCAGGCCGCATTCGTCTAGAGGCCCAGGACACCGCCCTCTCAAGGCGGAGATCATCGGTTCGAATCCGATATGCGGTACCAATCCCGCCGTTTTCGGCCCGATCCACGCTCGGATCGGGCCTTTCGTTTGCCTTGTCTGGGGTGGGGGAGCCCTTATTGGAGCCCTTATCGCCGTCGCTGGGCGGCGCTGCGTCGTCGCCCCGGCCGAGGATCGCGTCGAGCCGGGCCATCGCCGTGGCCTGCATCGTCGGCAGGGCGTGGCTGTAGCGGTCGAGCGTGATGGCGATCTCTTTGTGGCCCAGGACCTCGCTGACGATCTTGGGGTTGGTGCCGGCGGCCAGTTGAAGGGTGGCGAAGGTGTGCCGCAGGTCGTGGAAGCGGATCGGCGGCAGCTCGGCCCGGCGCAGCAGCGCCTTGAGCTGGAGGGTCGTGACGTGGCGGCCCCAGAGCGGTTCGCCCGCCGCGTCGCAGAAGATGAGGTCGTCGTCGGTCAGGGCATGGCCGATCGCCGGCAGTCGCTCGGCCTGCCGGGCCCGGTGGGTCCGGAGCAGATCGAGGGTCGGGCCGGTGAGCTCGATCGCGCGCCGGCTCTTGGGTGTCTTCGGCTCACCGAGCCACCAGCGACCGTCCAGCCGGATCAGCGTGTGATGGACCGTCACGCGCCACCCCGACCAGTCCACGTCGCGCCAGCGCAGAGCCAGCAGCTCGCCCTGGCGCATGCCGGTCGTGAGCGCCAGTGTGAACAGGGATTCGAGTGCGTGGCCGCGGGCCGCCTCCAGGAAGCGGCGGGCCTCCGCCGGCGTCAACGGCCGCATCTCCGGCGTCGCCACCCGCGGCAGACTTGCGCCGGCAGCGGGGTTGCGCTCGATGAGCCGCCAGGCGACGGCCTGTTCGAGCGCACCGTGGAGGACTGCGTGCACGTAGCGGAGCGACGCCGCCGACATAGTGCGCAGGGTCGTCTGGCGGGATCCGGCGTGCGTGGTGGTGACCGGGCGTGGTGCAGCCAGCGCCGCGTAGGCCGTGGCGATCTGTTGGGGGGTCAGCGCGCGCAGCGGGACGGTGCCGATGGCCGGGATCAGGTGGCGGCGGACGATGCCACGATAGCGCTCCAGGCTCTGCGGACGGAGCTTGACCGCGGCCACGTCGGCCAGCCAACGTTCAAGCAAGTGCTCGACCGTCAGCCGCGGGTCATCGACGAGGCCGAGGGCCGAACGCCGCAACGCCTCGTCGCGCCTGGCCGCCGCCTCTCGGGCACCCGCCCGCCCCGGCTTGGACGAGGTCACCGCCCGCCGCCGCCCGTCGGCGTCGACGTAGCGAGCACGCCATTTGCCCATCGCCGGCACCCAGTGCGGTTGCTCTCCGCTGCCCTTGTCGCGTCGGATCGCTGGCATGGTGGGAGCGATGATACGGCCCATCACGCCTGTTCCCTCGCCTGGCGGTAGCGTCGCTCGGCTTCTG
>JBBRNM010000010.1:0-47756 GCA_038230295.1 Candidatus Limnocylindrales bacterium | reverse complement strand
TCCACGTTCATCGGCGGAACGATTTTCGCGTGGCTCGACTGGCGGACCGGCTCGATCGTCTGGAGCGCGCTCGGGCACCTCTATGTGTTGACCCTGATGCTGCTCGCGGTCGGCGCCATCGGCTGAACGCGGCGCAGCGCGTCTCGGCGTCTTGGTCGGCTATCCTTTGGCCCCCATGAAGATTGGTGTCGCGCGCGAGACCGCGCCCGGAGAGCGACGCGTCGCGCTCGTGCCTGACGCGCTCGCGAAGCTCACGGCGGCCGGGCTCGAGGTCCTCGTGGAACAGGGCGCGGGCGTAGGCGCGCTCATCCCCGATTCGGCCTACACGGACGCCGGCGCGACCGTCGTTTCGCAGGACGACCTGTACCGCGACGCCGATGTCATCGTCCGGGTCCAGAAGCCGAGCGAGTCCGAGACGAAGCAGCTCCGAAAGGGCCAGGCGGTGATCGGGCTCCTCCAGCCGCTTCTCGACCCGAAGCTCATGGCGACGCTCTCCGAGCGCGGCGTCTCGGCGATCAGCCTCGACGCGATCCCGCGAACCCTCTCGCGCGCCCAGACGATGGATGCCCTCTCTTCGCAGGCGAACGTCGGAGGGTACAAGGCGGTCCTCCTGGCGGCGAACGCGTTCGGGCGCTACTTCCCGCTCCTCACCACCGCTGCCGGGACCGCGAAGCCCGCGAACGTGCTGATCCTCGGGATCGGCGTGGCCGGCCTCCAGGCGATCGGCACGGCCCGCAGGCTCGGGGCGGTGGTCAAGGCGTACGACGTTCGGCCGGAGACCCGCGAGCAGGCAGAATCCCTCGGCGCCCAGTTCGTGACCCTCAAGACCCAGATCGACGCGACGGGCGCCGGCGGCTATGCCCGCGAGCTCACGGCCGACGAGCGCGCGGCCCAGCAGGCCGAGCTGAACGAGGTGATCGGCGGGATGGATGTCGTCATCACGACCGCCCAGGTCCCGGGACGCAAGCCACCGATCCTCGTGACCGCCGAGGCGGTTGGCAAGATGCGGGCCGGATCGGTGATCGTCGACATGGCCGCCTCCGCCCTGGGCGGCAACTGCGAGCTCTCGAAGACGGGCGAGACGGTCGTGACCGACACCCTCGTGACGATCCTCGCGCCGGACAACCTGCCCGCGACGATGCCCGTCGGATCGTCCGCCTTCTACGCGCGGAACTTGTCGTCGTTGCTGCTGGCCCTCGTGAAGGACGGCCAGCTGAACCTCGACCCGGCGGACGAGATTGCCGGGCCGGTCACGATCACGCACGGCGGCGAGATTCGCTCCGAAGCGGTGCGGAAGCTGCTCGCGCCGGCGGAGGCCAACGCATGAGCACCGAGCTGCTCGCGGCCCTGACGGTCTTCGTGCTGGCGATCCTGTGCGGCTTCGCGGTGATCTCGAAGGTCCCCGCGACGCTCCACACGCCGCTGATGTCGGGCGCGAACTCGATCCACGGCATCGTCCTCGTCGGCTCGATGCTCATTGCCGCATCGGCCACCGATCCGTTGAGCCAGGTGCTCAGCCTCGTCGCCGTCGCCTTCGCCACGATGAACGTCGTCGGTGGCTACGTCGTCACCGACCGGATGCTCCAGATGTTCCGGAAGAAGGCCGCGCCGAAGGCGCCGGCAGCCGCCGACGAGTCGAAGGCCTGAGTCGGTGACGCCGATCGAGACCGTCGTCCGCCTCGTCTGGCTCGCCGGCGCGGCCGCGTTCGTGTTCGGGCTCATGCGGATGAGCTCGCCGGCGACGGCCCGCAACGGCAACCTCGTCTCGGCCGCCGGGATGGCCCTCGCGGTCGGTGGGACCGCGGTCCTCCTGATCTCGACCGGCAGCGTCAGCGTGGCGGGCTGGATCATCATCGTGGTCGGGATCGCCGTGGGTGGCGGCCTCGGTTTGTTCACGGCACGGACCGTGAAGATGACCGCGATACCGCAGCTGGTGTCGCTGTTCAACGCCGTGGGCGGCGGTGCCGCTGCCCTCATCGCAATCGACGATTACCTGCGGATCGCCGGCCAGGGCCAGGTGCTGCCGCTCGAGATCCAGGTCGCGACCGTCCTCGACGTCGTGATCGGGTGCATCACGTTCACCGGATCGCTCGTGGCGTCCGGGAAGCTCCAGGGCCTGATCCCCGGCAAGCCGATCCTGATCCCGGGTGGCCGGATCGTCACGATCCTGCTGGCGCTCGTCGCGGTTGCCGGCTCGCTGTTCCTGTTCATCACGGGCGAGACGAACGTCGCGGTCCTGTTCGCGATCATCGCGGCCGGGCTGATCTTCGGCGTCACGATGGTCCTGCCGATCGGCGGCGCGGACATGCCGGTGGTCATCAGCCTGCTCAACAGCTTTACCGGCACGGCCGTCGCGATGGCCGGCTTCGTCATCGACAACACGGTCCTGATCATCGCCGGCGCGCTCGTCGGCGCCTCGGGCGCGATCCTGACGAAGCTCATGGCCGATGCCATGAACCGGTCCGTGCTGAACATCATGATCGGCGGGTTCGGCGGCGGCGAAGGGACCGTCCCCGTGGTCGGTGCTGAGGGCGGCTCGGTCCGCTCCATCGGGATCGACGACGCCGCCATTCAGCTGGCCTATGCCGCCAACGTCATCATCGTCCCGGGCTACGGCCTCGCGGTCGCCCAGGCGCAGCACGCCGTTCGCGAGCTCGCCGAGCTCCTGGAGTCGCGCGGCGTGAACGTCAGCTACGCAATCCACCCGGTCGCCGGCCGGATGCCCGGGCACATGAACGTCCTGCTGGCTGAGGCGAACGTGCCGTATCCCCAGCTCAAGGAGATGGACGACATCAACCCCGAGTTCGATCGGGCGGACGTCGCCCTCGTGGTCGGGGCGAACGACGTCACGAACCCGGCGGCGCGCCGACCCGGCTCGCCGGTCTCGGGCATGCCCATCCTCGACGTCGACCACGCGAAGTCGATCATCGTGATCAAGCGCTCGATGGGCCGCGGCTACGCGGGCATCGATAACGAGCTCTACGTGAACCCGAAAACCGGGATGCTCTTCGCCGACGCGAAGCAGGGTCTGGCGGATCTCGTCGCGGCCGTGAAGGCGCTCTAGCCCGAGAGGTCGGCGACCGTCGCCTCGAGGGCCGCGACGAGGTCGGCTGGCGCGAGGTGCAGATTTACGCCCCGGGCGCCGCCCCCGATCGCGACGACGGGCTGGCCCATGACCGCCTGGTCGACGAGCACCGGCCACGCCGTCGTCGAGCCGAATGGCGTGATCGTGTAGCGGACGTAGCCGGTCGCCGCCTGGGCCTCGTCGGCGTCCGGCAGGGACAGGCGCTTGACCCCGAGCGCCGATCGCACCTTCGGCCAGTCGAACTGCCGGCCCGCCGGGATCAGGACGAAGACATAGTCGTAGGTGCCGCGCCGGACGACGATCGTCCGAAGGAGCGCCTCGAGCGGGATCCCCTGCAGCGACGCGCTCTCCTCCGCGGATCCAGCCGCCGCCGTCCGGACGACTCGATGCGTCACTCCCATGGCCGCGATCGCCTCGAGCGCCGGGGTGGTCTCGCCGGGGGTCCCCGCGTCGCTCGGGTCTCCCGCGTCGCCCGAACCTCCGCCGCCTGCCGTCACGCGGGCGCGGGCATCGCCCGGCCCGGCCGGAGCGGCTGGAGCGTCCCGAGCGACTCCGCCACGACGAGCGCGTCGTCGAACGGCTGGAGCACGAAGTCCGAGGGCGGATTGACATAGGTCCGGCTGCCGCGGCTGATCGCGAGCAGCGTGGCGTGGTGCTCGCTCCGGAGGCGCGCGCTGAGGTCATCCACGGTGAGGCCGCAATACGCCGATGGCAGGTCGACCCGATACAGCTCCGAGCCTTCGCCGCCCGACACGATGTCGGTCACCAGCGCGCTCAGGCCGGGGTAGAGCGCCGAGCGCGCCAGGAGGTGTGAGGCCAGGCTCGAGGTGACGAGGACTTCGTCCGCCTTGGCCCGCTCGAAATGCTCGACGTGGCGCGGGTTGATCACCTCGGCGACCGTCCGGACATCGGGCGCGATCGATTCGATCGCCATCACCGTCAGGATCGAGTGCATGTCCGCCTCGTTCGTCGGGGCGTCCGGGAACACGAGCGCGGCGGCCGCCTCCTCGATCCCGGCCCGTCGGAGATCCTCGGCGCTCGTCGTGTCACCCCGAACGAAGTAGAAGTCGCTCCCGACCGGGTTCTTCTCGACGTCGGCGAGGACGACGATCTTCGTCTTGTACTCGTCACCCCGGAGCTCCGCGATGAGCTCGCGCGCGGTCGCGTTCCCCGTGCCTACGATGGCGACGCCGAAGACGACCAGGAGCCAGCTGACCACGTAGCCGCCGATCGTCGTCACGTACCCGGCGTCGCCCTGGCCAAGAACGGTGAAGATCGCCCAGTTCACGGATTGGCCGAAGGCCGGGACGGCCTTTCCGAGGCCCTCGGTCCAGGGCTTCTCGAGCAGGGTCACGAGCATCGCCGCGACGAGGACGATCGCGCCTGCGCCTTCGGCAAGCGCCAGGAAGAACTTGCGGTCGACCCCGCGCGCGATCCGGCGGGCATGCCAGGCGATTCGGCGCAGGAGGGGGCTGGCGAGCACGAGCGTCGGCCTGGGCAGCCGCGATCCGGGCATCAGCACCTCCCTCGTTGGTCACGCGCCCGTGGGGCTGGATCGTGACACGGGCGCGGCAGGCCGTCAGGCCGGCTCGATGAGCTCGATCCGGATCCGCTTGTTGATCCGACCCTTCGATTCGTAGCCCGTGACGCGGATCGAGCCGACCTCGCTCGTGTTGCCGACATGCGTGCCGCCATCGGCCTGGAGGTCGAGCCCGACGATCTCGATCGTCCGGATCTCCTCGATACCGGGCGGAAGGAGATTGATCTTCGTGCGAATGAGATCGGGGATCGCCAACGCCTGCTCGCGCGGGAGGACGTTGACCCGCACCTCGCGGCCCAGGGCCAGCTCGCGATTCACCCGTGCCTCGATCTCTCCGACGAGCTCGGCGGACATCCGCTCGAACTCGAAGTCCATCCGGCCCGAGCCGGGCTCCATGTTGCCACCGGTCACGAGGGCGCCGTAGTCGCGCCAGACGACACCGCACAGGGCGTGGAGCGCCGTGTGGGTCCGCATCAGGAGGTGACGGCGGGTCCATTCGACCTCCGCGGTCACGGCCGCGCCGACCGCTGGTGGCTCGACGCCCGCGTCGAGCTCGTGGACGATCTCGCCACCCTGCCTCCGGGCGGTCGACACGATCCACGTGCCTCCATCGTGGCCCGCGAGCCAGCCGCGATCGGCCGGCTGGCCACCGCCGCCCGGGTAGAAGACGGTCTGGTCGAGCGTCACGAGCGCTCCGGACGCATCGACGCCCCGTTCGACCGCCACAACGTGGGCGTCGACAGACCGCCGATAGGCATCCTCGTACGCGAGCTGACGGTGCATCACGGGGAAGAGTACCGAGCCGCGGTGCGCGCGATCACCACAAATAAGCCGGCGGTGAGCGGCCCCCGGTACCTTCGGCCCCTCGGTTGAGGGCATCGCAGGGCGGTCAGGGGCCCAGCGGTGTAGTCCGCCATCGGGCGAATAGCCCGATGGTCCTATCTCCACCCGGGACCTTTGTTGCATCGACGGTCGCTCGGTCCGTCCGTACGTTGGTCTCCCTCTCCGGTCACTGGACGGGGCGCCATCATCGAGGAGTAATTGCCCAAATGAACGAACGCATCAAGCGTGCCTGGCGCCTCGCCCTGGCGGTCGCCCCATTCGTCGCCGTCGCCCTCGTCGAAGGTGCGATGCGCCGCTGGTAAGACCAGCGAACTACCACATCAGGACCGGTCGGCTCCTTCCTCCCGACCGGCCCAGCTACTGAACAAGGCCCGGATCCTCCTCCGGGCCTTGTTCGTCGTCCGGCTCCGGAACGCTTTCCGGCGCGTGACGCCACCCGCGCCGAACCTCGTCAGCCGCTCGGGACGAGCTCGAGGCGGACGGCGACCATCGCGGCCTCGACTCGGCCCGATACGCCAAGCTTCGACAGGATGTTGCCGACGTGCACGCCGACCGTCTTCTGGCTGATGAAGAGGCGCTCGCCGATCTCGCGATTCGTTCGGCCCTGCACGATCAGCGCCAGCACCTCGCGCTCGCGGCCGGAGAGGCCGAAGGTGGGCTCGGCCCGCTTCTCGCCGCCGTTCGCCGAGAAGGCCACCGCGATCGCGGAGCGGACCGCCGCGTGGCTGTCGACCTCCGGGCGTCCGTTCCCGGCCTGACCGCCGCCGGAGCCATGCCGGTCGTCGGCGCCCGAGTGGCCATCGCGCGGACCTGGCTCGCCGATGCCCACGCCGCCGAGGACCGGCGCGCTGTCCTCGAGACCCGCCGGCCCCTCGGGAACCGTGATCAGGGCCCGCTGGGCGAGCTGGAGCAGCTCGCGGAGGAGGGGCCGCGCGCCCAGCTCGCGGGCGATCCGGACCGCCTCGAGCAGCGGACCCCGGGCCGCGGCGCGGCCAACCCGCGCGTCGTGCCCCGGCAGCGCTGCTTCCGCCTGGCGCCACCGCGCCCGCGCGACCTGGTATGGCTCCCCTGCCCGCTCCCAGGCCTGGGCCGCAGCGTCCCAGAGCACGGGGTCGTCGCGGGCCTCAAGTCGAGCCGCATAGGCGCGCGCCGTCGACAGGTGCGCGTCGGCCTCCCGGCGCCCGATCGCGCCGGCCGGAACGCCGCTCGCGAGCAGGACCGCTTCGGCCTCGCCCAGGACGCGGCGGCCTCGCTGCCGGGCGCCGGCGATCTCCGGGAGCGCTCGACGCTCGTGGGCGTCGGCCACGGCCGCGGCCTGAACTTCGAGATACGTCGAGGTCATCCGGGCGGTCAATGCCCAGTCCTCCGCGCGTCGGACGAGGGCCCAGCCGCGCTCGACCGCGCGCCGCGCGTCCGAGACGTCGCCCCGCCACAGTGCGAACGCGGCGGCGGCCCGTGTCGCCGGAACCTCCAGCTGGGGATCCGGGGCGTGATCGATGTCGAGCGGCCGCCAGCCGAGAAGGCTCGCCGCGCGCTCATCGACGCTGGTCTCGACCTCGAGCATCGCCGCCGTCACCGATGCGTCGGCGAAGGCGACGGCGTCCGGGCTCCACTCCAGCGCGATTCGGATCGTCTCCCGCGCCTCGCTCCAGCGGCCGGCGTTGAACAGCGCCTCGGCGATGTTGCCGCGGAGGGGATTGCCGTAGGCGACCTCGAGGCCGTCGAGGCGGGCCTGCTCGATTGCCTCGCGGGTCACCTCGATCGCTTCATCGCGGCGACCCAGGAGCGCGAGGGCCGTCGTGAGGTTGAGCGTCGCCCGGAAGCCAACGTCCGGATCGTCGAGCTCGCGGGCCATCTCGCGCGCGGTCTCAAGCAGCTCGATTCCGTCCCGCCCATCGGCGCCCCAGGCACGGGCCACGCCGACGGTGCAAAGCGCGTGGGCCTCGATCGACCGAGCCTCGGGCCCCACGGCCTCGGCCACCTTGATCGCCTCGAGGCCGAAGGTCGCCGCCGAGGCGAAATGCCCGAGCAGCATCAGCGTCTGCGAGAGCGACCCGAGGACCCGGGCCCGTGCGAGCGACACACCGCGGGGCACGATCGACGCAGCCCGGCGATGCTCCGCCAGGGCCCGGTCGTGATCGCCGAGCGTTCGGGCGACGATGCCGAGCGTCTCGTGGAGACCGGCGTTCGTCTCGGCCTCGTCACGCTCGTTGAACCGACCCGCCGCGTTCTCGAGGTAGGCGAGCGCCCGATCGGGCCGGCCGGCGGCCAGCGCGACGCCGGCGGTCTCGAGCAGGAGGTGGCCGGTCATCGGTCGTTCGGCAGCCGTGCCGGGACCGAGCTCGAGGGCCAGCTCGCGGGCGACCAGAGAATCGGCGGCGGAGTCGAGGCGCTCGGCTTCCGCGGCAACCGCCAAGGCCGCCGCGCGGGCGCGACCCGCCTCATGCGCCGCGAGCCAGTGGGTCAGCGCGGAGCTCGGATCGCTGCCGAGCGCGGCCGCCAGCGCGAGGTGGTGTCGGCGGCGCTGGACCGGCAGGAGGTCCTCCTCGATCGCGCGCGCGACGAGCTCGTGCCGGATCGCCAGCCGGCCGTCGCCGTCCTCGACGAGGAAGCCGTGCTCGAGGCCCTCCGCGACCCCGGCGGCCAGGTCCGCGTCCAGCACGCCATCGCCCCGCCGCGGATGGGTGGCGGTCCGGGGCGGGAGCCCGTCCGCGAGCGTCTCGAAGGTCGCCGCGATCGCGGCAATCACCGCCCGATCGAGCGGCTCGCCCGCGGGGGCGAGGAGGCGCAGCACACGCCGGGACTCCGAGGTCCGATGGCTCATCCGTGCCAGTACGAGCTCGCCGAGCGACGCCCCGAGCGAGACGCCCGGCAGCTCGCGGCGAGCGGCGAGGATCTCCTCGGCGACCAGCGGATCGCCACCCGAGTGCTCGGCGACGAGGAGCAGCGTTGCGGCGGTGGGTCGCTCGCCCTCGATCTCCGAGACCAGCTGGGTGAGCTCGAGGCGGCTGAGTGGCGGGAGGACCAGCGCGTCGGGTGGCACGGCTGCGGCGGCCATGGACGCGAGATCCGGCAGGAGCGCATGCCCGCGGGCAAGGCGATCCGTGCCGTAGGTGGCGAGCAGGCACAGGCGCGCGGGTCGCGTCACGCGGGCGAGGAAGGTCGCCAGCCCGCGAGTGCCGGCATCGGCGTCGTGGAGGTCCTCGAGCGCGAGAAGCACGGGCTGGCGCTCACCGCTGCGCTCGAGCAGGCCGTGGATCGCCTCGTTGATCCAGGCGGCGCGGCGTTCAGGGGCGACTCCGGCCCGTCGGCTCCGGAGCATCGCGTCACCGAGGCGTGGCCCGAGCTCGGGCAGCAGCCGCGCGAGCGGCTCCGCCCCCGGGCCGACGATTCGTCGAAGCTCCGCGTCGTCGATGGAAGCGAGCCACGGCCGGAGGCCCGCCACGATCGGTCCGTAGGCCTGGGAGCGACGCGCCGGCACGGCGACGCAACGGACGACCCGGAATGGCTCGCTCAGCTTCTCGACCCGCCGCGCGGTCTCGGTGACGAGGCGGCTCACGCCGATCCCCCCGACGCCGCTGATCATGAGCCGCGGGCTGCGGCCGTCCGCGGCGGCATCCAGCGCGACCGCGAGGTGCGATAGCTCGCGGTCCCGGCCGACCAGTCGCTCGCTGACGTATCGCCCCGGCATCACCGCCATCCTGCCATACGGCCGCGCACCGGAGTCCGTCGAATGGGCGTTTCGGAGCCGACGATCTGGCGAAGCGGTGCGTTCGGGCGACTCTCCGAGTAGCGGCTACGCTCGCTCCGATGGCCGATCCGTCCGACGCTCCCGCTCGCGCCCCTGCCCCTGCCCCGGTGCCCAAGCGGCGCGCTCCGCATCCGCGGAACACGCTGAACGAGCTCTCCGGCGAGGAGTGGCTGTACTTCACGAAGTCGCTCTGGACGACGGCCTACCCATCCGAGCTCGGACACCGGCTCCGCAAAGAGCACGGCGCGAACAAGCCGCCGCGCCTGATGGCCCGGCTCATCGAGTTCTTCACGAAGAGCGGCGAGCTCGTCCTCGACCCGTTCGCCGGCGTCGGCGGGACGCTCCTCGGCGCGGCGATCGCGCGGGGGCCACGGCGGGCACTCGGGATCGAGCTCTCGCCGGTGTGGGCGGAGGTCTATCGACGGGTCGTCGATGAAGCCCAGGCGGGCAGTGAGTCGGCCCTGCTGGCGGATCTCGGGCCGTCCGATCCGGGCGGAGCGCGCTCGTTCGATCCATCGGGCAGCGAGATGCGAGTCGGCGACTCGCTGGCGATCCTCCCCACGATCGAGTCGAGCTCGATCGATTTCGTCGCGACCGATCCGCCGTACAACGTCCAGCTGCCGATGACGATGGCCGGCGGCAAGCTCGCCGAGACCTTCACGAACCGGCGGACCGACTATGCGATGGTCAGCGACGACGCTGCCGACCTCGCGAACCTGCCCGACTACCCGGCGTTCCTCGACCGGATGACCGACGCCCTCCGCGAGATCGAGCGGGTTCTCAGGCCCGGGCGCTACGCGGTCCTCATCGTCCGGGACGCGTACCAGGGCGGTCGATACATCTTCACCGGTGCCGACCTGGCGGCCCGAGGCTCGAGCGTCGGCCTCGTCCCGAAAGGCGACCTGATCTGGTACCAGGCCGGGACGCGACTGCGTCCGTATGGCTATCCGACGGGCTTCGTGCCGAACATCGCCCACCAGCACCTGCTGGTGCTGCGAAAAGGCTAGTTGAGGCCTCGCGCGGCGAGGAGCGCGGTCAGCACGTCGGTCGCCTCCGTCGATCCATCCTGGTCGTCGGGCTCGAGCCCGATCACGCTCGGGAGCCCGAGGGTCGCGCGATGGACGAACCCACGCTCGCCGTCGGCGCAGACGATCTCCCAGTAGGCGCTGGACGCCTCGATGACCTGCACCTCGTCGCCGGCGATGAGATCCATGAGGTGGAGGCCGAGGACCTCGTCGGGTCGATCGAGCAGGGGCACGACGGCGTAGCGAACCACTCGCAGCTCGGCCGTCGTGGGGGCGGTGTCGGGGCTGAAGCGCATGACGAGGCGTTCGGATACCTCGCGCCGCCCGGGATCGGCATGGCGCGCGGCGAGGAGCGATGGCCGCCGCCAGCGGGGCATCAGCGACTCCGGATCGATCGTCGCTACGGCCACGGCCGCCTCCGGCGCCATGTCCCGCAACTCTGGCTCCGGCTCGAACGGCGCGGGCTCGGGCGCTGTGGCCACGACGTTCGAGGCCGCCTTTGATCCCTTGAACAGACCGAACATCAGCTCTCCGACAGGGCGATTCGTGGGGCGACCTGACGCCCCTGCGACGGAGTCGAGGATGGTCGGCGAACGGCAGTCGTCGCAATGGTACGGGGGTCATGTCGGTGCGGAGGCCCAGGCTGGGGTGCGGATGGGTCATGGGTGGTGGGTGGTTCTCTCGGATCTACGTACCTGACCCGAACAGGCCATAGCGCTCCGGACCGGCGACGACGACGATCCGGCCATGCAAGTCCTCGCATCCCACCGTCCGATCCAGGGTCGCCCTTCCCGCGTCCAGGTCGCATCGGCCTACACGGTCGGCTTCCTCCTCCTCGCGATCGCCGGGGGGTTGGTCTACGTCGTGTTCCTCGCCGGCTATCTCGGGAGCTTCACGCCCTCCGGCCGGCCGACGACGTTCCAGCAGGTTTCGGGCGCGATCGCGTGGACCTTCGCCCTCGTCGCTCCGGCCGGAGCCGGCCTGCTCGGTGTCCTCCGACTCCTGGCTGCCCGGGACCGCCAACGAGCTCGGCGGGCCCGCATCACGCCTGCCGTTCGACTCGCACGAGCCATCGGCGATGACCACGTCGTGGCGACCGGTCTCCAGCTTCCTGACGGCGGCCGGGTCGTCCCGGAGCTCGTGGTCGGACCGTTCGGAGCCGCCGTCATCCACGAGCTACCGCCCGCCGGCGCCGTGATGTCGCGGGGCGTTCGAAGCTGGGAGGTCCGCGTCGGCAGCGGCCAGGTCCGGACGATCGAGAATCCGCTCGAGCGCGCGAGCCGCGACGGCGAACGCGTCCGCTCGTGGCTCTCGGGCGACGACAACGATCACGTCATCAAGGTCTACGCCGCGGTCGTCGGGACCGATCCTCGCGCCGAGCGCAGCCCGACCTGTGCGGTCCTCGCTCCGGATCAGGTCGCCGAATGGCTGACCTCGCTCCCACCGCAGCGCACGATCGACGCCGGTCGCGGCGAGCGCATCGTCAAGATGGTGCGCGCGGCCCTCTGATCCCGAGGCCGTTCGCGCAGCTTCACGGCACGAATCGCCGCTGGCCCGGTGAGAACTGGTAGGGGAGGGAGGACTCGAACCTCCGACTTCCGAGGTATAAGCTCGGCGCCTCTAACCAACTGGGCTACTCCCCCGCAGCATCGTACTGCCGCCGCGCGCCTGCGGGACCCAGCGGCCACGACCGGCCGCTCGCTTCGTTCTGATGCAGTGGAACTACATCCGATCACGTGGGGACTCCGCCGGTGGCGTTGCGCCACAGCGACTCAGACGAGCAGCGGCTTGAGGATCTGGGTCGCGACGACGAGGACGAGATAGGCGATCGGAATCGCCGCGAAGAGCCCGAGCGCGGCGCTCCAGGGCGTCCGCTGGGAGCGGGAGCGCGCTTCTCGCGATCCGCGCGGCAGCGGGACGACGAGCCATGTCACGAACGACCCGACGATCAGCACCACCAGTACGTCGAGCACGACCGCGAGGAAGCGGAGGTCGCCGCCGGGCAGCTGCGCGCCGCGGCTCAGTGCGACGTCGTAGCCGAGATACAGCACTCCCAGGACGGACGCGACCACGAGGCTCGCGGCGACCGCCCGGAAGACCGGTCGCGGAGCGTTCCGGAACTGACGCCAGCGGATCTCGAGCCACGAACGACGCCGCGGCGCCGTCACTGCAGGATCGCGAGCGTGCGACGTGCTGGGATCGTCTCGGGGGGGTGCGCCGCGAGGAGGCGGACGCCGTCGAGGAAGCGATCGAGCTCGTCCTCGCTGGTCCAGAAGCCGACGCTGATCCGTAGCGCGTCGACGAGCGGCAGCGTTCGGGCGATCGCGAACGTTCGAGCGGCGAGCTCATCGAGCGCGTCCTGGGCCGACCAGCCCGCGATCCGGAAGGTGACGAGCGTCGCCATCCGGGCCCGCGGCGTCAGCAGCGTGACCCCCTCGATCTCGGCGAGCGCTTCGGCCGCTCGACGGGCCATCGCCATCCCGCGCCGATGGACGAACTCGAGGCCCACGTACATCGTCAGCCAGCCGATGCTGCGGGCCATCCCGAGCACCGATGGTCGGTGGTAGCCGGCCGTCTGAAATCGGCGCGCGTCCGGGTGGCCGACGAACCCGCCGTTCAAGTCGTACGACTCCCATCCGAAATGCCCGGCGAACGTCGACAGGGATGCCGCCATGACCTCCCGGCGTATCCAGAGCGCGCCCATGCCCTCTGGCCCGAGGAGCCACTTCTGCGCCGGCACCGAGTACATGTCGACACCCAGATCGGCAACCGACACCGGAATGGCCCCCGCCGCCTGCGCCCCGTCGACGAGCAGCAGCGCGCCGCGGGACTGGGCCAGCGCCGCGATCCGCGCGATCGGCAGGACCATCCCGGTCGTCCAGAGCACGTGCGAGATCGAGACGAGCCGAGTCCCGGGAACGATCGCCCGGTCGAAGGCCGCGATCACGTCCGCTTCCTCCGCGTCGCCGTCGAAGGTCGCGAACGAAAGCTCGACCCCGAGCCGGTCCCTCACGACGTACAGCGACCCGAGGCCGCCGACGTGCTCCTGGTTTGTCGTGACCATTCGCTCGCCGGCCTGCCAGTCGATGGACCAGGTCCCGATGTTCATGCCGTCGGTCGTTGCGTGGGTCAACGCGACCTCGTCCAGGTCGGCGCCGATGACCGCGGCCACGCCGGCGCGAGCCTCGTCCATCCGCTGGAGGCTGTCGAGGTAGTAGGCGAAGTCCGCTCGGCCGATGTCGCGCTCGTACGCCTCGAGCTCGGCCATCGCGGCCGCAACCTCCGCCGGCATCGGGCCCGCGGAGCCCGTGTTCAGCTGGATGCCGGCTCCGAGCGAGGGCAGCGCCGCCCGAACGGCGGCGAGCTTCTCGTCGTCCGCCATGAACGGGGAAACCACGGCCGTATCATACCGACGATGCCCGCTCTCTCCGGCCCCGGCGCCTCGCGCTGGAGCGCCGACCGTTGACGGCCCGCGCGGCGGGATTCGCCCGTCCCGAGCTCGTGGCATCGACCGCCTGGCTCGCCGACGAGCTGAACCGCGCGGAGACTCGAGTCGTCGACGTCCGCTGGCGGCCAGATGGCACCGGAAGCCAGGCATTCGAGGCCGGTCACATCCCGGGGGCCGTCCACATCGACTGGCGGAACGAGCTCAACGAGGTCCTCGGCAAGGACGATGGCCCGGCGCTGCGCCTCGCCGGCTCCGACCAGGTTGCCGCGGCGCTGTCGCGAGCCGGTGTCGGCGATGGCTCGAGCGTCGTGATCTACGACGACTCCAACGGGCTCTATGCCGCCCGGGTCTGGTGGACGCTGCGGGTCTACGGCTTCGAGTCGGCACGGGTGCTCGATGGCGGGTTTCCCGCGTGGAAGCAGGAGAAGCGGATCATCAGCACCGCGTCACTCCCCCACCCCTACGCCGCGTTCACCGCCCGCCTGAACCCGCGCCTTCGGCTGACGACCGCCGACGTCCGCGCGTTGCTCGGATCGACCGATGCCCAGATCGTCGATGCCCGAGCGGTCCCCGAGTTCCGCGGCCATGAGGGGAGCGCGCGCCGGCTCGGCCACATCCCCGGGGCGGTCAACCTGCCGGCCGGCGCGATCCACGAGCCCGGCACGCAGCGACTGCGGGATGCCGAGACGCTGCGTGGCCAGCTGCTCAGGGCGAACATCGCGAAGGGGCGGCGCCTGATCTGCTACGACAGCAGTGGTGTCGGCGCCGCCCGAATCGCGTTCGTCCTCACCCTCCTCGGCCACGACGACGTCGCGGTCTACGACGGCGGCTGGGCCGAGTGGGGCGATCGACTGGATCTGCCCGTCGAACGCTAGCGAGGGCCCTAGCCCTGCGGGGTGACCTGCGCCTGGCGCCAGGTCAGACCGCCGTCGGTCGACTTCCAGATCTCACCCGGGCCATGGTTGCCACAGCATTCGGCGGGTCCATGGACGACGAACGCCACCTGGTCCGTCGTGAACGCGATGTCGTTCCAGCCGATGCCGCCGTCACCGAGGTCCTCGGAGGTCGTCCAGGTCGTCCCGCCACCGTTGCGGTAGATCCAGCTGCCGATCGAGTACGACGAGACGAGCAGCGTGCCGTTCGGGGAGGCCGTCAGCTGCGAGACGATCCCGCGGGAGGCCCGAAGCGATTCGCGCTCGCGAGATCCAGGCTCGAGGACGTACGCTCCGCGACCATGGACGAGGCACCCGACGAGGCACCCGACGAGGCACTGCGGGGCAACCGCGATCTCTGGAACGCCTGGACGAAGATCCATGTGGGATCGGATTTCTACGACGTCGCCTCGTTCAAGAACGGCGACCGCCCGATCCGGATCGCGGCGTACGAGCGCGAGGAGGTCGGCAGCGTCGAGGGCAAGACGCTCCTCCATCTCCAGTGCCACTTCGGCCTCGACACGCTCTCATGGGCGCGGCTCGGGGCGACCGTCACCGGGTTGGACTTCAGCGAGGAGGCGATCGCGGCGGCTCGGGCGCTGTCGGCCGAGGTGGGGGTCCCGGGGACGTTCGTCCAGTCGGACGTCTATCGCGCCCCGGAGGTCCTCGACGAGCAGTTCGACATCGTCTACACGTCGAGCGGGGTGCTCGGCTGGCTGCCCGACATCGTGCGCTGGGGCCAGGTAGCCGCGCACTTCGTTCGGCCCGGCGGGTTCCTGTACATCACCGAGATCCATCCGGTCGCACTCGTCTTCGCCGATGAGGGCGTCGAGCCCGGCGAGCTCCGGCTCGCGTACCCGTACTGGTCGCACGCCGAGCCGATTCGGATCGAAGCGAAGGGTTCCTACGCGGACCGGGAGGCGCCGACCGAGGGCCTGGTCGAATCCGGCTGGGATCACTCGCTCGGCGAGATCGTCACATCGCTCGCCGACGTGGGCCTCCGCATCGAGTTCCTCCACGAGTTCGACTTCGTCCGCTGGCCGGTCGAGTTCCTCGCCGAAGGCGAGGACGGCCGATATCGCCTCCCGGCGGGCTCGAAGGGCGAGCTGCCCCTCTTCTTCTCGCTGAAGGCCTCGAAGCCCGCCTAGCGGCCGCTCTGGCGCCGTCGTTAGGCTTCCGTGTGCACCCACTGCACCAACTCGACGGCCTGAGGCTGTCAGAGCCCCAAAGGACGTCGATTTGTGCCGTGGTTGCACGGGAACGACGCTCCAGCACCCCGACGACGGCGTAATCGACCCCGAATGACCCAAATCACGTCGCAATCGTGCTGTCCCGCACATCTCGACCGGTCCACGTCGCTTTGGTGCTCCACGTGCACAAACCGCCGGTGGGCGCGACTCCCGCGATCGACCGCTCCGACCCGCCGCCCGGCTCAGCCGACCCAGCGGACGCGGATTCCCGTCGGGAGGCCGGGCAGCGGCAGGGACTCCGCCTCGGCCTCGACGGCGGCCCGTTCGGCCGGTGAGAGGCGTCGCCAGGGCTCGATCCCGAGGTCGGCGTGCGCCCGCCGCCACGTCCCGACGAGCTCGCCGCCGACCTGGACGGCGCCAGGCCAGACCCGCGGTGTCCAGAGCAGGCGACGCCGATCGGGCTCGGGCACGAGCAGCACGCGATCCGCTCCCTGAAGGAGAAAGTATGCGTCCCCGCTCGGCAGGAGCCGCGCTCCAGTGGCGGCCTGGGGCAAGGTCCGGAACAGTGTCTCGTCGGCGGTCAGGATCGAGGCGGCACCGAACGGCGTTCGCACCGGCGTCAACGTGTCCGCGAGGGCGTCGAACGCGGCACGGGCGCGGGGTGGCTTGATGCCAGCCCACCGCGCGAAGGCCTCCGACGTGGTCGGCCCGAAGATGTGGAGGTGCCGACGGGCGAGTTCGAGCCGGGCCTCGGCCGCGTCGATGTTCGGTGGCGGCACCGTCCAGACGGTCGGCTGTCGGGCTCCATCCCAACGGATGAGGACAGTCCCCGTCGGCGCGGCGTATCGGAGGCTGTTCGGATTCCGGCCGAGCGCGTGGCCCGCCTCGCCGTAGGTCATCCGCCGGCCGTCGAGGAATGCGTGCAGTCGGGCGGCGGTCTCCTCGGCGCGCCTTCGGCCGTTGTCCGCGGTGGGCAGCCTGCCGAGCGAAAACACCCCGACATCGCACGCGGCGACGACGTATGCGCTGAACCGCGGCCCCCACAGCTGGACGAGCGACGGATCTTCCCAGGTCGACGGCTGGGTCCCGTCGACCCGAGCGTGGATCGAGAAGACCGCCGCCCGCGGCATGCTGTCCTGGAGGCCCGCCCACGCCGCGCGCCTAAGCGAGCTCTCGCTCATCGGAAGCCGCTCGTCGAGCCCATTGACGGCTCGTCGATACGCAAGGATCTGCTCTCGCGTGAGATCGAGTCGAGTCGTGGTCACCGCGTCGAGGGCCCGCTGCCGGATGTGGACATCAGGCGCTGAAGGATACGTAGGATGGACCGATGAACGTCACCGACCAAGCCTCGATCGACTGGCTCCTCGACGCCGACCCGGCCATTCGCTGGCAGGTCATGCGCGACCTGACCGATGCACCCGCCGACGAGGTGGCGGCCGAGCGGGCGCTCGTGGCCCGCGAAGGCTGGGGCGCGAAGCTGCTGGCCTCCCAGGATGCCGACGGGGGGTGGGGCGGTGGCACGTTCTTCCCCCGTGGCACCGGCACGCTGGACACGCTGCACCTACTCTACTTCCTCGGCCTCGACCCGGCGAGCGATGAGGCGCGGCGGGCGATCGCGCCGGTCCACGACGCCGCCCGCTGGGGTTACGACCCGAACCTCCGGTTCTGGGAGGGTGGGGCCGAGCCCTGCATCAACGGCCGCGTCGTCGCGCTCGGGGCGTACTTCGGACAGGACATCCGGGGCATCGTGGATCGCCTTCTGACGGAGCAGATGGCCGACGGCGGCTGGAACTGCGAGCAGGAAAACGGCTCGACCCGCGGGTCGTTCGATACGACGATCAACGTCCTCGAAGGCCTCCTCGAGTTCGAACGCTCGGCAGGCGCGAACGGCGACGTGCGCGCGGCCCGACTACGAGGCGAGGAGTACCTGCTGGAGCGGCGCCTCCTCCACCGGCTATCGGACGGCGAGATCCCGCAGGACCGCTGGCTGAAGGCGGGGTTCCCGTACTCGTGGGAATACGACGTCGTGCGTGTACTCGACTACCTCCGCGCCGCCCGACCGAAGCCCGACGAACGCATGACCGAGACCCTGGACATCGTCGAGTCAAAGGCCGACTCGGCCGGCCGTTGGCCTTTGGAGGCTCTGTACCTCGACGAGCAACCGGTCGAACTTGGGGAGTCCGTCGGGCAACCGAGCCGCTGGATCACGCTCCGCGGCCTTCGCATCCGTCGCCGGGCCGGTTAACGCAAAGGGCGCAGACCCGCTCACTCAGCCCGATGTCACCTGGACTTCCGGGCGCCGGCCGTGACCAGGTGCTCGGCGCCGGATTGGAGGCCCTCGTAGAGTCGCTCGACCGTCTCGAGCGTGTCCGCTTCCTTCGCGTCCTTGTCGAGGCGGAGGTTCGCGATGCGCGGGAAGCGCAGCGCGAAGCCGGACTTGTGGCGGTTCGAGCGCAGGATCACGTCGAAGGCGACCTCGACGACGATCGTCGTCTCGACGACCCGATAGCGGCCGTGCTGGCTGATCGTGTGCTCCTCGAACCAGCGGGTCATCGTCGCGATCTCGGTGTCGGTCAGGCCGCTGTACGCCTTGCCGATCGTGACGAGTTGGTCGTTCGCCTCGTCTCGCACCGCGAACGTGTAGTCGGACAACACGCCGTGGCGCTTGCCATGGCCGACCTCGACCCCGACGACGACGCAATCGATCGTGGCCAGCGCCTTCTTCATCTTCAGCCAGCCGTAGCCGCGCCGGCCGGGCGAATAGAGGCTCTTGGGATCCTTGACCATGAGGCCCTCGTTGCGTCGGGCGCGCGCCTCGGTGAACGCGGCCTCGAGGGCGTCGATCGAGCCAGCCTCCGTCAGGTACGAGAGCGCGAACGCCCCGTCGCTGTCCGCCAGCGGCAGGCCGAGGCCCTCGAGGCGCCGGCGTCGCTCCTCCAGCGGGACCTCGAGCAGGGGCGCGACCACGTCGCCACCACTCCCGTTGCCCGAGTCGCCGCGCAATCCGAGGACGTCGAAGGCGACGTAGATCACTGGTACCTCCGCCCGGACGGCCGGCGATGGGTCCTTCCGCCCGAGCCGCGCCTGGAGCGAGATGAACGGCAGCACGGCGCCATCGCGCCAGGCGAGGATCTCGCCGTCGAGGATGCCGTCCCAGGGCAGGTCACGCGACGCGGCGACGACCTCGGGGAACTGGTTCGAGATGTCGTGGAGGTCCCGCGAGTACAGCCGGACCTCACGGCCCTCGCGGTGCAGCTGGCAACGGATGCCGTCGTACTTGTCCTCGACCCAGACGACCGGCCCGAGCCGCGTGAGAATCGCGGCCGCGTCCTCGGCCGGCGAGGCGAGCATGAACTTCAACGGGTGGAAGAGCGACAGCTGGGCCGAGTGCAGCCGATCCTCGCGAGCGAGAACGGCCGTCTCGCCAATGTCGCCGGTCAACATCCCCGCGCGCTTCACCGCGTCCAGCGGCCGATCGAATGCCTTCGCGATCGCCGCCTCGACGAGGCCTTCACGCAGCCCGATCCTGAGATCACCGGAAATGACCCGGACGATTCCGCGGGCGGTCTTCGGGTCCGAGCGGGCCAGGAGCGTCGCGAGCAGCGCGGCCTTGCGAGCGGGACCGGACGCAGCCTCGATCGCAACGAACGTCGCCGAGACTTCGACGAGCGAGGGCGATCCCGCCGGGGCGGGCGCGTGGCCGGCGTTCGCCAGGACGTCCCCGACCGCCAGGCCGAGGTCAGAGAACCGGTCGTAGGCGGCGCCGAGCTCGGCTCGATCGACGCCCGCGATCTCGGCGACGGCCGTCGCGATCGCCGCCCAGCCGATTCCGGTCGATCGCTGGTCGGCCTCGGGGAACGGTCTCCCCGTCAGGAAGACAACCGCGATCGGCAGCTCGTCCTCGTCGAGGGTGCGCAGGTAATCGGCGAGCAAGCCGGTCTTCTCGGAGGTCCGCGTCGTCGCGGCGACGCGCTCGGCGAGGTCGCTCCAGCGCCGCATGCGGGCGATGGTATACCGTGCCTCCGTGGCCGGCGGCGGATGGTTTCCCGATCGAATCGAGGGTGACCTCGTCATCCTGCGCCGGCACCTGCCGACCAACGTCAGCGCCTTCCGGCGCTGGTATGCCGACCCCGAGGTCGCCCGCCTCGCGCGCTACCAGGACGCGCCGATGCGCGAGGACGAGATCACCCGCTACTTCCAGGTCCGGGCGCTCGGGCCGGATTCGATGACGATGGCCATCCACGAGCGATCGACCGATCGCCTCATCGGAACCTGCGCCTTCAGCCAGCTCGACGGCGACAACGGCTCGGCGATGTACCACATCACGATCGGCGAGAAGGACGCCTGGGGCTATGGCTTCGGCACCGAGGCGACGCGATTGATGCTCGGGCACGCGTTCGGGACGCTGGGGCTCCACCGGATCGCGCTCGCGGTCTTCGAGTTCAACGAGCGCGCGATCCGCGCGTACACGACCTGCGGCTTCGTCATCGAGGGTCGGGCGCGCGAGTCGATCTGGCGCGACGGGCGCTGGTGGGACGAGCTGTCGATGAGCGTCCTCGCATCCGAGTGGCGGACCCGCGAAGGCCTAGGCGCCACGCCGCGCGATACGAGCGCCCCAGCTGGAGCCGAGGCGCGAGACGTGCGATCCGGCGGGAGGCCCCGAGTTGCGAGCGGCGCGGGCTGGTTCGGACGCCGTTCGTAGTGGCGAGCACGGGCCCGAAGGCCGACGCAGCACGGCGCGAGATTCGCGAATTGATCGAGGCCAAGGGCCACGTCGTCGACAACGCCCGGGCGGCCATCACGCGGCTCGAGGCCGCGTTCGAGGCCGGCGATCTCCAGCGTACGCCTGACCTGATGCTGTTCCTCTCGGACCTCGCGCCGGCCCTTGAGCAGGACGACGGCCAGAAGCTCGGCGGCAAGAGCTCCGAGGCCGCCCGCTTCATCCTCCGCGCCGTTGACGGCGAGCTCGAAAATGCCTGACTCCGCGGCGAGGCGAAACGCATGCCGCTTGTCCTGATCGGGCTCGGCGGTGCCGCCGGCGCCGTCGCTCGATATCTCGTCGACAGCTGGGTCGCGCAACGCACCGCCAGCGCGTTTCCGTGGGGGACGCTCGTCGTGAACATCTCGGGTTCGTTCGTTCTCGGGGTGCTGTTCGCGTTGGCGGTCGAGCGAGACGTCCTGCCGGCCCAGTCGAGGCTGCCGCTGATGGTCGGCTTCGTTGGCGCCTACACGACGTTTTCGACCTTGATGCTCGAGAGCTGGCGGCTCGTCGACGGCGGTGCGATCGGGCTGGCCCTGGCGAATGTCGTCGGCTCGGCGGTGCTCGGCCTCACAGCGGTGGTCGTGGGCCTCGCCGTCGGGAGGGCCATCCCTTGAAGACCGAGGGAACCGGGTTGCTGGCGCGGATCTACATCGGCGAGTCCGACACATGGCACGGTCGCCCGCTCTACGAGGCGATCGTCCATCTCCTTCGCGAGCGCGGCCTTGCCGGTGCGACCGTCATCCGCGGGATCGAAGGATTCGGCGCGAAGCAGCATCTCCACACGACGCGAATCCTGTCGCTGTCCCAGGATCTGCCCATCCTGATCGAGATCGTCGACCAGGAAGACCGGCTGCGCGCCGTTCTCCCCGAACTCGACTCGATGGTCGGGGACGGTCTGATCACGCTCGAGCGGGTCGAGGTCATCGCCTACCGCGCCACGGCACCCATGCCGGAATCCTGAGCCGACGAATCTCGGTTCTTGACTCTCGACCCGCCGGAGGGTCCGGGCGGTCCTCGCGGCGGACGACCCCGCGGACAAGCGCCAACGCATCGCGGACCAGCGGGCGCGCGTCGAGGCCCGCTCGAACCGCCTCCACCTCGTCCTCCATCAACTGACCCAGATCAGCACCGGGAAGGAGCACCTCGTGCCCGATCAAGCCGCCGACCCCGGCGATCTCGACGCGGCGACCCATCGACGCCTGGGGGTCGACCTGTTCAACCACACGTGGACACTCATCGAGAAGGCCGATCGAACGCCGGCCGAGACCGACGAGATGATCCACGCCGCCCACGCCTCTCGCTATCACTGGTCGAAGGCCGGGACGACCGCAAACCTCGGGCGCGGAGAGTGGCAATGCTCGCGCGTCTACGCGACTCTCGGCCGTGGCGAGCCTGCGGTCTGGCACGCCCGTCGCTGCGTCGAGTACTCCGAGGCCGCCGCGACAGCGGGCGAAGCGGAGTCGTGGGACGTGCCCTCATCGTACGAGGCGATGGCCCGCGCCCTGGCCGTCGCCGGCGACCGCGCCGCGGCCGAGGAGTGGCGATCCCGCGCCCGTGCCGCGGTCGCCGCGATCGCGGAGCCCGAGGACCGCCAGATCATCGAGCAGGACCTCGCGACGCTGCCCCTCTGACTCTTGGCGCCCCGAGGGGCGATACTGCCGGAAGTGACAGCCCGGCCGGACCTCGAGCTCCAGGATCGCGTGTTTGCCGTGCTCGACAGCCCAGCCGCCGCGGATGCCGCCCGCCGCGCCTTGCTCGATGCCGGCTTCGCCGATGGGGCCATCAATCGTTTCGAAGGACCCTCCGCGGCGGACGCGTTCGACGGCACGGGTCGCGCTCACGGGCCCATCGGCCGAGTGCGTCGTGCGATCCAGTTCAGCCTCATGGACCAGATGCCCGACCTCGCGTGGTACGAGGCCGCATTGCGCGATGGACGGGTCGTCCTCGGGGTCCAGGCACCGGGCCGCGCCGGGGCCCAGCGCGCGGTCGAAGCGCTCGTGAGCGCGGGCGGCCACTTCATCAACCGCTTCGGCCGGCTCCAGACCGAGGAGTTCGTCCGCTGGCAGGGTCCCGAGCCCGCGGTCCCGACGCTGCTCCGCCGATGACGTCCCTCCGCCGGTGAGTGCCGCCGAGCCCGTCGCATTCGACCACGTGACGAAGCGCTACCCGGGCACCGCCGACGCGCAGGGTGGCGCCGTCGAAAACCTCTCGCTCGAGGTACCCGCGGGCAAGATCTGCGTGCTGGTCGGTCCCTCGGGCTGCGGCAAGACCACGAGCCTGAAGATGGTCAACCGGCTCGTCGAGCCGACGTCCGGCACGGTCCTCGTCGGCGGCGTGGACGTCATGACCCGTGATGTCATCGAGCTGCGTCGAGGGATCGGCTACGTCATCCAGCAGGTCGGCCTGTTCCCCCACCAGACGATCGGCGAGAACGTTGTCACGGTGCCGCGCCTGATGGGCTGGACAAAGGCTCGCCAGCGTGAGCGGGCCGATGAGCTCCTCGCGCTCGTCGGCCTGGATTCCGCCACCTATCGCGACCGCTATCCGACCCAGCTGTCCGGCGGCGAGCGCCAGCGCGTCGGCGTGGCCCGGGCTCTCGCGGCCGACCCGCCGATCCTGCTGATGGACGAGCCGTTCGGGGCCGTGGACCCGATCGTGCGGGAGCGACTCCAGAACGAGTTGCTCCGGCTCCAGGAGGATCTCGCGAAGACGATCCTGTTCGTGACCCACGACATCGACGAGGCCATCAAGATGGGCGATCTCGTCGCGGTCATGCAGGTCGGCGGCCACCTCGCCCAGTTCGGGCCGCCGGACGAGATCCTCGCGAATCCCGCGTCGGAATTCGTGGCCCGCTTCGTCGGCGCCGACCGCGGGCTGAAGCGCCTGTCGCTCAGCCGGGTCCAGGAGCTGGCGCTCCGCCCACCGACGACCGCGCACCCAGGCGATGATGCCGCCGAGGCGCGGCGAGGGGCATTGGCGGACCCGTTCCGCTACCTGCTGCTCGTCGACGAGAAAAATCGGCCGATCGGCTGGATCGACGAGAAGGAGATCCCGACCGACGGTCGGCTGAGCGAGTCGATGGCCAACGCGATGTCGCCACTGCTGAATCGGCGGACGACGCTCAAGGACGCCCTGTCGATGCTGCTCGACGCCGACGTCCAGGCGGGAATCGTCGTCGACCGGTCGGGCTCCGTCCTCGGGCTCGTGACCGCCGACATGATCGCCGAGCGGATGCGCGAGACGGCCGGCGAGGCCAGCTTCCCCGCGGTCGCACTCGAGGCCCAGCACGTGGTCGAAGCGTAGCGCCGTGATCGACTGGGCCTGGATCGGCGACCACCTCGACGTGATCCTCGGGCGGGCGATCCAGCACCTGTACCTGAGCTCGATCGCCGTCGTTGTCGGATTCGTGATCTCGTTCGGCCTCGCGGTGTGGTCCATCCGGCGACGCGCGATTTACGGACCGATCGTCGGGATCGCCGGGATCCTGTACACGATCCCGAGCCTCGCGCTCTTCCCGATCCTCGTCGCGATCACGGGACTCTCGGACCTGACGGCCGAAGTGCCGCTCGTCCTGTACTCGCTGCTGATCTTCGTTCGCAACATCGTCGCCGGCTTCGACGGCGTGCCTGGAGACATTCTCGAAGCCGCGAACGGGATCGGTTACACGAGGCGGGACCGGTTCTGGCAGGTCGAGGTGCCGCTGGCGATCCCCTTGATCGTCGCCGGGATCCGGCTCGCCAGCGTCTCGACGATCGGCCTGGTCACGATCACGGGCATCCTCGGCGACCGGTTCGGCGGCCTCGGATTCTTCATCTTCGAAGGCATCCGCCATGGCTTCCCGACGGAGATCTTCACCGGCGGTCTCACCTCGATCCTCCTGGCGATCCTCGTCGACCAGCTCCTCGTCCTCGCGCAACGCCGACTGACCCCGTGGACGCGCGCGGATCACGCGGCCGGTGAGCCGGTTGCAAGCGAGCGTGCACAACCGACACGGCCGGTGGGCATCTGATGGACCTCGTCGCCGGCATCGCCCGGTGGTTCCTCGACCCGACGCACTGGCAGGGCAGCGCCGGCGTCCCGACCCGCGTGGGCGAGCACCTCGTCCTGTGCGGCGTCGCGCTGCTGATCGCGACGCTGATCGGGCTGCCGGCAGGCATCTACGTGGGCCACAGCGGGCGCGGCGCGAATCTCGCCGTCAACCTGGCGAACATGGGGCGAGCGCTGCCGACCCTCGCCGTCATGGCCATCGCTCTACCCGTCACGGCCATGATCGACCCCCAGCTGGGCTTCAAGGTGTATCCCGCGCTCATCGGCCTCGTGATCCTCGCCATCCCGCCTGTGCTGGTGAACGCGTACGCGAGCATCGCGGGCGTCGACCGGGACATCGTGGAGGCCGGTCGAGGGATGGGGATGCGTCCGCGCGACCTCCTCGCCCGCGTGGAGGTGCCGATCGCGTTACCCGTGATGCTCGGCGGCATTCGCTCGGCAGCGGCGCAGATCATCGCGACGGCGACGCTCGCTGCGATCTTCGGTGGGCCCGGCCTCGGACGCTATCTCGTCGAGGGCTATGCCCAGCTCGACTATCCGATGATGTTCGCCGGAGTGATCCTCGTCGGCGTCCTCTTCGTCGCGGAGGAGGGGGCATTCGCCCTGATCCAGCGCCGCCTGACGTCGCCAGGCGTGCTCCAGGTTCGTTCGGATGACGTCGCCCGCATGGCGGCGAGACTCAGTGCGTGAACCAATCGATCCCCGCGAACGTAGCCAGAAGTAACCCGTGATCGCGGGGGACCCGGTCACGGCGGAGTCACGAGTCCCGTGCTACCGTCGGCCGACATCGCGCCGGGAATCGTGCGCGAACCAGGTAGGAGGACCCAATGCGGATGATCCGCAAGCTCGCCTTTGGGGCGTCGCTGCTGGTGCTTTTGGGCGCCTGCACGACGGGTGGGGGCAGCAAGCCAACGATCAAGATCGGATCCGACGGATTCGATGAAGCCCGCGTGGTCGCAGAGATCTACGCCCAGGTGCTCGAGGCGAACGGCTACACGGTAGATCGGGCTGGCATCGGCCTCGGGACGCGCGACGTGACGAACGCCGCCTTGTTCGGCGGTTCGATCGACCTGAAGCCCGAGTACATCGGGTCCGGGCTCGCGAAGCTCGGCGGGACCCAATCGAGCGACCCGGCCAAGAACCAGGCCGCGCTCCAGACGATCCTGACCGGCAAGGGCGGCGGGATCACGGTGCTCGGCTTCACGCCAGGTCAGGATACGAACGCCCTCGTCGTCCGGAAGGAAACCGCGGACCAGCTCCACCTCACGAAGTGGAGCGACCTCACGGCCGTTGCCACGCAGCTGAAGTGGGGCCTGGCCACCGATTGCCCGACGAGCCCGGTCTGCGCAAAGGCGCTGAAGGACTCATACGGCATCGATACCACCAAGCTGCAACTCACGCTCCTTGATGCCTGCTCCAAGGCGATGGATGACGCGCTGACCGCCAAGACGATCGACGTCGTCGAGCTGTGCTCGACGGGGCCCGAGATCATCGTCAACGGCTGGGTGCGCCTCGAGGACGACAAGAAGACGCAACCCGCCGACGCGATTGCGCCGGTCGTCCGCAACGACTACCTCGCCAAGGTCGACAAGGCAGCATTCCAGAAGCTGCTCGACAGCGTCTCCGCGAAGATCGACACGCCGACGCTGGCCGACCTGTACAAGCAGGTCTCCATCGACAAGAAGGACACCAAGGCCGTGGCCAAGGCCTGGCTGCAGGCCAACGGCTTCATCACCGGCGGGCCGGCCGCTTCGTAACCGTTCCGTTCGCGCGTGAAAGCTCCGAGCCCTCGGCCACCGGCCGGGGGCTCGCTGATCCTCCGCCCGTTTGACAGCCCGACGCCGCTGACCACCATTACGGGCAGCGCCTCCCGCAACGCCTTCGCGCCTCAGGAGAAGTCGCATGTTCGAGCGTCTCTTCGGCAATCGTGAGCAGGACCCGGCCCTCGCGGCGCGGATCCCGCCGGGCCAGTACCGCACCGAGAAGTTTCCGGTCCTCCACTACGGCTCCGTGCCGAAAACGGACCTCGCGACGTGGGACTTCAAGGTGTACGGCCAGGTCGACGCGCCGCTCACCCTGACGTGGGATCAGTTCAAGGCCCTGCCGCGGAAGACCGTCCACACGGACATCCACTGCGTCACCCGCTGGACGAAGCTCGACACCGACTGGGATGGCGTCCCGATCCAGGAGATCCTCCAGCTGGCGCAGGTTCGCCCGACCGCAACGCATGTCGTCGCTCATTCCGAGCAGGGCTACACGGCGAACCTGCCGTTGTCCGTCCTGGACGACGATGACGTCATGCTCGCCGACACGTTCGGGGGCGAGCCGCTCGAGCTCGAGCACGGCTATCCGCTGCGGCTCCTCGTCCCCAAGCGCTACTTCTGGAAGAGCGCCAAGTGGATCCGGGGCCTCGAGTTCCTCGATCACGACCAGCTCGGCTTCTGGGAACGCTACGGCTACAACAACGACGCCGATCCCTGGAAGGAAGAGCGCTACTCGGAGTAGCCGACGTCCGGCTCCTTGGGCGCCAGAGCAATCGGCTGGCCAATGGCCGCCGATCGATGGGCGGATTCGATGATCTCGAGGACGGTGACCGAATCGGCAGGGTCGACCGGCAACGGAGTGCCACCTCGGAGCGCGGCCGCCACGCTCCCGTAGAAGGCGTCGTAGCGACCGCGCTCCGTCCGGACCGGCCGGGTCTCACCCTCGACGCCCAGCCGGCCCCAGCCGCTCTCCGGATCCTCGCCGAAGCCCACGTTGCTCGGTCGCTGCCCGTTGGCCAGCGCGGCCTCCTGCGGGTCGAGGCCCCATTTCGTGTATCCCGCCCGGCCACCAAGCACGCGGAACCGAGGCCCGAGCTGCGGGGTCGCGGCGCTCATCCAGAGGTGCGACCGAGTGCCGGACGCGTGGTGGAGCGCGACGAAGGCATCGTCGTCCACCTCAGCGCCCGCGCGACGACGATCGATCTCGGCGTAGACGCTCGCCACCGGTCCGAAGAGGACCAGGGCCTGGTCGATGAGATGGGCCCCGAGATCGAAGAGGACGCCGCCCGCCTCCTCGGGCGCACCGCGCTCGCGAAACCCGGGCTCGATCTCCGGGCGCCAGCGCTCGAAGCGCGATTCGAATCGGCCCACCGGTCCGAGCGCGCCCTCCTCGATCAGGCGCCGGACCGTCAGGAAGTCGCCGTCCCAGCGACGGTTCTGGAAGACGGTCAGTGGCAGCCCGCGTTCGTGGGCCGCGGCGAGCAGCCTGCGCCCGTCGGCCACCGTCGTTGCCAGCGGCTTGTCGACGACCACCGCGAGACCGGCTTCGAGGGCGCTCAGCGCGAGCGGCACGTGGGACCGATTCGGCGTGGCGATGACCGCGAGGTCGAGCTCGCCCGCATGCAGCCAGAGCTCGTCGGCCGTGGCGAGAAGTCGCACGCCCGCATGGTCGGCTGTGGCTCGTGCCTGGCGGGCGGGATTCGCGGTGACGATCGCGGCGACATGCAGACCGGGCGTGGCCGCGATCAGTGGCCCGTGGAAGACGCTGCCGGCGAGGCCGTAGCCGAGGAGCCCGACCCGAATCGCTGGTGCGTCCACGTGCCCGAGTCTCGCACAGCCGTCGGCGCGTGGATCGCCGTGTATGACCGCTCCCGACGGTGCCCGCTAGACTCGTTCGTGCGATGCCAGACGCTATCCCGCCGTTCACCGAGCCCTTGCCCGCCATCTATCTCGGCCACGGCGCGCCGCCGTTGCTCGAGGATGAGGCGTGGATGGGCGAGCTGCGGTCGTGGGCGGCATCGATGCCGCGCCCGAAGCAGATCCTCATCGTCAGCGCCCACTGGCAGACCGCGCCGATGGCCCTCAGCTCGACGCATCGCGTCCCGCTCGTCTACGACTTCTACGGCTTCCCGCCCGAGTTCTACGAGCTCACCTACGATGCCCCGCCGGCTCCGGAGCTCGCGGCGACCGTCAAGAGCCTGATGCCCGCCAACGAGCCGGTCCTCGATCGCGAGATGCGCGGCCTCGACCACGGCGCCTGGGTGCCCCTCAAGGCGATGTACCCGGACGCGGACATCCCGGTGCTCCAGATGTCGATGCCGGACCTCGACCCGCAGCACCTCTTCGAGATCGGTAAGCGCCTCGCGCCGCTGCGCGACGAGGGCGTGCTGATCGTGGGCAGCGGTTTCCTGACCCACGGGCTGCCGTTCATCCACGAGTACTTCATGGGCAAGCCCGGCGCCCCGAAGTGGTCCATCGACTTCGACCAATGGGCCACCGAGGCCCTGAACCGTGGCGACATCGACGAGCTGTTTGCCTTCCGCGAGAAGGCGCCCGGCATGCCCTATGCGCATCCGACTGTGGAACATTTCGCGCCGCTCTTCGTGACGCTCGGCGCGGTTGCGAAGCCCGATGACAAGCCCGACTACGCGATCGAGGGCTACGCCTACGGCCTCTCGAAGCGCTCCTTCGCGGCCCGCTGACTCTCTAGCTCAGTCGGCGAAGAGCGGCGCGGCGAAGGGGATCGGGACGAGGCCGACCGCGGTGAGGACACCATCTTCGGGATTGCGTTCGAGGCGGAGGTCGACCTTCCCGCGAGCGCACTCCAATCGGAACGTAGCGGTCTTCACGCCGTCGCCGGCGATCGCCGGGCCGAGGCGGACCGACCCGAATCTCGCCTCCGTGGCGCGACAGGCTCGATCGAGGGCGTCGCGATCGACCTCCGGCCCGATGGCGAGGCCGTCGGGCCACCGAGGCGGTGCGCCGTTATCCGAGGCGAGCGCCGCCACGATCCGCTTCGCCGCACCGACGAGCTCCGGCGCCGGGTTTGGCACGGACGTGAGATTCAGGGTCTGGACGAGCGGCTCCTTCTCCGGCGAGAGCTGGATCTCGGCCTTGACCCGGCCCCGCTCCCCGCGCATCCACCAGGTGACATCGAACGGGCTCTGCGACTCGGCGGGCTCATCCGGATCCGGCCGCAACCGGCCATGGATCCCGCGAAGCCGCTCGATCGCCTCGCGTCGCTTCGCCATCGGCAGGTCGAGGTCGACGTTCATGGCGAACAGGCTCGCAGCCGCCGCTTCGTCCCACGATTCGAGCAGGGCCTCGACGGCCGAGCGAGCGGCCTCGGTCGGCGCCGCCGGGCGGATCCTTCGCGGCGTCGCGACCCCCGATTCGAGCAGCCCGTTGAAGAGCTGCCGCGCAAGGACCGTCGACGGCGCGTAGCGACCGTTCGCGAGCACGATGACCCCGTAGCCGCTCGCCGGGTGCCAGCGCATGTCTGACCCGAAGCCCGGATAGCCGCCCGAATGGGTCAGGATCCGGCCCCATCGGAGATGGTCGAGCGCAACGAGTCCGAATCCGTAGCCACCGCCACCGAGCTCCGGGGCGGCATCCGCGGATACGTGCGAGACCGACGGGCCGAACGGCCGGTGCGGCTGCTGCATCTCCCGTCGGCTCGCCCGCGAGAGGGGATGACCGATCTCGGGGTCGTCGCGCGGCGGGAAGGCGTCGGTGAACTCGCCGACCCACGTCGACAGGTCCCGAACGGTCGTGAAGACGCCGCCCATCGAGGCGAGCGCGCCGTACGGATCAAGCGGCTCGTCAACGAACGCATCATCTCGCCAGATGTACCCGTGGACGAGCCGGCCCTCGGGTACCTCGGCCTCGAGATAGGTTGTCGAGTCCATCCCCAGCGGCTCGAGGAATCGGTCGCGCACGACCTCGCGATATTCCTGGCCGGCCACGTTGCTGATCACGCGGCCGAGGATCCCGTACCCCAGGTTCGAGTACTCGAACCGGACGCCCGGCGCCCAGGCAAACGCGATGCCCTCCTGGAGCAGCTCGGCGAAGCGATCGAGGTAGAGGCCCTGCTGGCGGTCGCCCCACGGATCGTCGGTCGGGAAGCCGGCGGTCATCGTCAGCAGGTGCCGGATCGTGATCGTTGGTGAGTCGGTGGTGGGTCCGTGAAGGTTCGCGAGCTCTGGAACGTGCTGCCCGACGGGGTCGTCGAGGCGCAGCCGACCCTCGTCGCGAAGCAGGAGAACCGTCGCTGCCGTGAAGCTCTTGGTCATCGAGGCGATTCGGAAGACGCTGTCGGCGACTGGCGGGCCCTCCTCGCCGATGCGGGTCGTCCCGAGACCGCGGCTGTGGATCAGCGCGCCGTCGCGGACCACGCCGTAGGCAACCCCGGGCACCTTCCAGCGCGCGAAGGTTTTCGCCGCCACCTCGTCCGCGGCCGCCAGGGCGTCGTCGATCGTCATGTTTCGATCGCTCCGAGAATCAGCGAAGCCGCCGGATTCCCGGCGGCTTCAGGGCTGCGAATGCGGGTGGGTTCAGTGGGCGCAGGAGCGAGCCGTGCCCTCGTCGTCCGCAGTACGGAAGCTCGAGCCGCAGCCGCAGGCCGCCACCGCGTTCGGATTGTTCACGGTGAAGCCGGCGCCCATGAGCGTGTCGACGTAGTCGATCTCGGCTCCGGTGAGGAGGGGAACGCTCTTGCCATCGACATAGACGCGGACGCCGTTCGCCTCGAGGACGTTGTCCTCGGGGGTCGGCTGGTCCTCGAGCATCATGCCGTAGCGAAAGCCGGAGCAACCTCCGGAATACACGTACACCCGCAGGCCGATGGCCGGATTCGTCTCTTCCTTGGTCAGCTCGCGCAGCTTGACCGCCGCGGCGTCGCTGAGGGAGACCACCGTCGGCTGCTGATCGATCATCGCGTGCATCCTCCTTCGGAGGAAAAACTGGGCTCAGTTCTGGGCCGCTCCACCCGGCCGCTCGGGACCGTGCTCGGCGAACGCGTCAATCGTACGCACGTCAACTGATTTCGACAACACCCCTCGTGTGGCGAGGCAGCGAGGACGAAGGTACTCGCGCCCGGGTGAACGTACTCGCGCTGGTTAAGGCGCCTGACGGCGCACCGACGTGAACAGGGGTAAGGTTCGGTGCCCGCCATCCCGAGCCCTGCCGGCAAGATCGGCCCGGCTGCCGCCGCACCCTGACGCTGGAGCCCATGGCATCGCCCGATCCGACCCGTACTCGCCGCTTCGCCCTTCCCGAGATGGAGGATTCCCGGGCCGACGAGCTGATCGAAACCTTCGTCAGCGGCCCGAAGCGGCGTCGCGGCCGCCCCACGACCGACTCCGCGTCCGGCAGGCGACGTGCCGACCCGCTCTCGCTCCTCGACAATCGGATCACCTGGCACGAGGCGCTCCGCCACGAGAGCGCCCGGAGCGAACGGTATCGGCGCCCGGCCTCGGTCGTGGTGATCGGGGCCGAGTTCCGCCCGGGACTCGACCACGCCGAGGTCTCCGTGGATCGGCTTGTCCGCGCGATCGCGCACGTCTTGTCCCGTTCGTCCCGCGAGACCGATCGTGTGCTGCGCGCCGGTGACGCGCGGTTCATGGTGCTGCTGCCCGAGACGGCTGAGCACGACGCGGCCCAGTTCGCGGAGCGGATCGTTGAGGACTGCGACGTCTGGCTCGCGGCAACCCAGACCCCCGTCTATTTCAGGGTCACCGTAGCTGCGGCTACCAGCGACGAAACCCTCGCGGCGGCTTTCGAGCGTGCGACCGGCCCGGACCGAGCAACCGGCCCGGAGCGCCTGGCCGGCCCGGAGCGGCTGGCAATCGGCCCGGGGCGACCGGCAGGCGCGGAGCGGCGCGGCTGATCGCGCGGCCTGACCCTCAGGCCTCGACTCGCTCCACGATCGTCGCGATCCCCTGGCCCACGCCGATGCACATCGTCGCAAGGCCATAGCGGCCGCCGGTGCGCCGGAGCTCGTGGACGAGCATCGTCATCAGCCTCGCGCCGCTTGCCCCGAGTGGGTGCCCCAGGGCGATGGCCCCGCCGTTGACGTTCACCTTCTCTGGATCGAGCCCGAGCTCGTCCATGCAGACCACCGACTGCGAGGCGAATGCCTCGTTGAGCTCGACCAGATCGAGGTCGGCGACCGTCAGACCGGCGCGGGCCAGGGCCTTTCGGGTGGCCGGCACGGGACCGACGCCCATGATCGCGGGGTCGACGCCGGCAACCGCGGTCGAGACGATGCGAGCCATCGGCTTGAGCCCCAGCTCCCGCCCGCGCTCGGCCTCGACGACGAGGACCGCCGCGGCGCCGTCGTTGATGCCCGACGAGTTACCGGCGGTCACGGATCCGCCCTCGCGAAATGCGGCCCGCAGCTTTCCGAGCGCCTCCATCGAGGTATCGGCACGCGGATGCTCGTCGCGGGACACCACGACCGGCACGCCCTTCTTCTGGGGCACCTCGACGGGGACGATCTGGTCGTCGAAGCGGCCGGCCTCGATCGCGGCCACCGCCCGCTGGTGCGACTGTAGCGCGAACGCATCCTGGCGTTCGCGGGTCACGTCCAGCTGGTCACCGTACCGATCGACGACGTTCTCCGCCGTCTCACCCATCGAGTACGGGTAGTGCATCGCGGCGAGCTTCGGGTTCAGGAACCGCCAGCCCAGCGTCGTGTCCTGCAGCTCCCGGGCGCCGCGCTCCCAGGCCGCTTCCGGCTTGGCCATGACGTACGGGGCTCGCGTCATCGACTCGACCCCGCCGGCGATGAACACGTCACCATCGCCGGCTCCGATGGCGTGGGCCGCGATATTGATCGCCTGGAGCCCGCTGCCGCAGAGCCGGTTGACGGTCTGGCCGGCAACCTCAACGGGCAGGCCCGCAAGCAACGCGGACATGCGGGCCACGTTCCGGTTGTCCTCGCCGGCCTGGTTTGCGCAGCCCAGGATGACGTCCTCGATGAGTGCAGCATCGACACCGGAGCGATCGACGACGGCGCGGATCGCGATGGCTGCCAGGTTGTCTGGCCGGACCGACGCCAGCGCGCCGCCATAGCGGCCGACCGGCGTCCGGACGGCCTCGACGATCCAGGCTTCGCGCAGGGCGCGGTGGGGGTCTCGGCTCATGCAGGAATTGTAGGCGGGCCCCGCTCAGCCTCCCGCCCGAACCGCTCGCAGCAGCGTCAGCGACGGTCGGAACGCATCCGTGTCGTCGTCGCTGAGGCGGTCGAGCATCGCCGCGACCTCGGTGAGCCCCGTCTCGCCGGCCCACTGGAAGGGACCGAACGGGTGGCTCGCCCCGAGGCGCATCGCCAGGTCGATGTCGTCCGCGCTCGCGACGCGATCGCCGAGCGCCCGATAGGCCTCGTTGACGATGGCGAGGACGACCCGCTCCGCGATCGCCTCCGGTTCGAGGGTCTCGACGCCCGGCTGAGGCCGTGTCGCCCCGCCAAATCGCGCCGCCGGCCCGAGGACACCGCCTGATTCGCCATAGCGGTAGAAGCCCTCGCCGCTCTTTCGACCGAGATGGCCCGTGGCGACCAGCTCCTCCTGGATCGGCGATGGCCGGAAGCGCGGTGCTCGATTGAACCCTTCCCACAGCCCGCGCGCGGCCGCCAGGTTCACGTCAATGCCGATCAGGTCCATCAGGCGGAACGGGCCCATTGGGAAGCCCACGTCGGTCATCGCGGCGTCGATGGTCTCGATGGAGGTCGCGCCCGCGCGAACGAGCCGCAGCGGTTCGAGGGTGAATGGGCGGTTGACTCGATTCACGATGAACCCCGGCGAGTCCGTCGACCGGATGGCCGTCTTGTCCCAGCCCTCGATGATGGCGGTCGCCCGGGCGACGACGTCCTCGGCAGTCCGCTCGGCGGCCACCACTTCGACGAGGGGCAGCAGCGGCGCTGGGTTGAAGAAATGCAGCCCGATCACGCGGTCCGGTCGCCGGGTGGCGTCGGCGATCTTGCCGATCGAGAGCGCGCTCGTGTTCGAGGCCAGGATCGCGCCGGGATCGGCCGCCGCATCCAGCTCGCGAAAGATCGACCGTTTCAGCGCGAGATCCTCGAGCGCCGCCTCGATGACGAGCTGAGCCCCCTCGGCCGCGGCCGCCGTCGACGGGGCCAGAGAGAGGCGTGCCAATCGCTCCTCGGCCCATGCCGAACGCGAGCTTGGATCCGGCTCCCGGCGCGTGGCTCGGAGCGCGAGCCCATCGGCGATCCGGGCACGAGTGCGCTCCACGGCACCCGGTAGCGAGTCCGTGATCGAAACGGCCCAGCCGCCTTCGAGGGCGATCTGGGCGATGCCGGCGCCCATTGTCCCTGCACCGATGATGCCCACCGAGGCGCGCGTCTCGCTCACAAGATGACACGGTACCGCCCTCTGCTGGCGGCATTCGTCGTGGAGATTGCGCCGGAGCTCAACTTCGTCCGTCTGATCCTCTTCAACGTCGGGGCCATCGCGATCGTCGTGGGCGTCTACCTGCGCGAGAGCCCGCGATCACGCCTCGCGGCGCCGCTCGCCACCGTCGCTGTCGTGCTCGCAAACGCGTGGTACCTGGTCATGCTTTGGACGTCGATTGGTCGACCTGTCTTCCCGGAGCCGGACCCGACCTTCCGCCCGATCGTCGCCGTTGCAGAGAGCGCGCTCTGGCTGGCAGACGTGGTCTACGGGCTCGTGGGCGTGGCGGCTCGGCCTCGGCCCACGAATCGCCGGGCTCGTGCTCGGCGTGGGAGCGATCCTGGCGGGAATCGGCAACCCCGCCTTGGGCCTCACCAACGGCCCCCTCACGGACCTCATCGGCCCGGCGTCCCTCGTCGGGATCGGCCTCGTGGGCGTCGGCTGGATCCTCTTCGGGATCACGCTCGCCACCCGGCGGAAGGCGCGGACTCAGACGGGCTTGAACGACTCGAACGGCTGACGGCAGTCCTCGCAGTGCCTGATGGAGCGGCACTGGGTCGGGCCGAAGACGCTCTCCAGCGTCGTCTGGAACGAGCCGCAGTACGGGCAGGCCATCGGCGGCTCGAGCGCGACATCGAGCATCGGCAGGCCGCGGCCGGCTTGGACCGGCGGCGGCGGCGCGAAACCCGAGGCGCGGAGCTTCTCGCGGCCCTCCGGCGAGATTCGGTCGGAGCTCCAGGGCGTGGCAAACGACACGTTGACCGCGACGGGCAGTCCGTACGAAGCGAGCCGCGCTTCGATCGATTCGCGAATCATCTCGAGCGCCGGACACCCGACGAATGTCGGCAGGAGCTCAACGCGAATTCCTTCCGCGCCGACCTCGATCTCGCCGATCATCCCGAGTTCGACGATCGAGACGCCGGGGATCTCGGGGTCGGGAACCGAATCGAGCGCCGCGCGGATGTCCTCGTCACCGAGTCGCCGTGACGGCTTGCGCGGGTCGGGCCCGCGGAGGCTGAGCGCGGTTTCGATCACCAGACCGCCCCCGGATCGAGCCGCCGGACGGATGTGAACTGACCCCAGAGCCATCGGAACGCGTCCGAGTGCTCGGCGCGCCCCGCGCTCGACAGCGGCGCCTCGGGTGGGACCGCCAAACCGAGCGGCACGAGAATCGTGGTGAGGTCACCGCGCCAGGCTGATTCGGCGTGCGCCATGGACCGGGTCAGGATCCCGGCCTGCATGAGCGCCGACTCGCCCTCGAGCGGCGTGAAGACCGTGGCGGCATCGGCTCCCGCCGCCGCGAGCGCCCGCTCGAGACGCGTTCGCGAGTCCTCGCCGCCGTTCGCGAGGCGATCGATCCACGTGACGAGATGCATCCGGTGGTAACGCTCCTCCCGTCGGAGCTTCGCGACAAGCTCGGTCAGTGGTGCGAACCCGTCGCCGATGGATGCGAGGCGGGCCTCGTCGGCCAGCTCGTACAGGAAGCGGCGTGCGATCGTGTCGGCCCAGTCGCCCCGTGGCTCGTCAAGCAGGCGTGCGTGGCGGTATTCCTCGGGCGCCCGATCGTACGCGATCGCATCCGCGTCGCGACCGTCGTCGAGCACGCTCGCGAGGAGCTCGTAGAGCGCGCGAGCGTGTCCCAGCTCGTCCTGGGCGATCGAGCTGATCGCCACGTCCTCCTCAAGGATCGGGGCAATGCCGGTCCACTCGGAATCCGTAAAGCCCGAGACGAACTCGTCGTCGGCCATCGTCAATAGCAGCTCGGCAAGGCCGCTTCGCGCCGAAGGGTTGAGTGCAGCAGCCGCCCCCTGGGCGATCGACGCAGGGTCGCGGCGCGTGACGGTCGGAGCCGAGTCGGCGGTCATTTCACGCCCTCGGGGCCGGCCTTGTCCCCGCTCTTGCCTCGGCCCCCCGTGCGGTCGTGGCCCTCGGCCCGAGCCGGAGGCTTCGACGTGCCCGCTCGTTCGCGGGCGGCCGCAAGCTTGTCGCGCATCGTGTACCCGCCTGGCTTCTTGAACGACCGATCGAGCGGCGGATCGAGGAGATCCTGGTCCTCGAGCACCTGGATGTCCGTCCGGCGGACGATCCAGAGGCGGGTGCTCTCATTGCGCCGCGCGAACATCTCGCGGGCGTAGTGCATCGCCAGATCTCGATCGGGCGCCATCACGTTGCCGCCGTGGCGCATCGGGTCGCCGTCCTTCTCCTGGCGGAACACCTCGAAGGCTTCGAGTCGACCCGGAGTTCCCGTGGGGCTCATGCGGCGGCCACCGGTGCCGCGAGGATGCTGTCGCGGACCCAGCGGGTCGCCTCGCGATTGACGCGACGGAACTCGAGGCGCTCTTCGGACTTCGGGCCGTGGTTCGTCACGACCGTCCGGAGCTCGTTCCAATCCGGCTCGGTGTAGCGCCACTCGCGAGCGCCTTCATCGAAGCGGAGCGCCGGATCGGGGATGACCAGGCCGAGCTCGAGGAGGCGGGGGACGTAGATCGTCAGGAACTCCTGTCGCAGCTCCTCGGAGGTCTTGGCCTTGATTCGCCAGTGGAGGTCGCGATCCTTCGCCCGGTCGCCGCGCGGGCCGTGCATCTGCATGAGCGGCCCCCACCAACGATCGAGGGCCTCCTGGACCATGGCCCGTTGGGCGTCCGTGCCGGTCATGAGGGTCACGACAACGTCGCGGCCATGCATGATGTGGACCGATTCCTCCCAGCAGATCTTCTGCATCGTCCGGGCGTACGGCGCGTAGGAGGAGTCGCGGAGGGCCTGCTGGGCCACGATCGCGGCTGCGTCCACGAGCCACGCGATCACCCCGATGTCGGCCCAGGTCCGGGTCGGGTAATGGAAGACGTTGTGGAACTTCGTCTTGCCAGCCAGCAGGTCGTCGAACATCGCCTCGCGGGGCTTGCCAAGATCCTCAGCAACGCGATAGAGCAGCTGGGCGTGGCCGACCTCGTCCTGGACCTTGGCAGTCAGCGCGAGCTTCCGGCGGAGCGTCGGTGCCCGCATGATCCATTCGCGTTCGGGCAGCACGCCCATCAGCTCGCTGTTCGCATGCATCTCGACGAATCGCAGGACCGCCGTCCGGTACTCGTCGGGCATCCAGTCGGTCGCCTCGATCTTGCCGCCGGCCAGGACGTGAGCCTCGAAATGGGCGAACCGCTCGTCATGCGGCAGATCTTCGTTCCACGGCCGGTCGCTTCGCTCGCGAACGGGCAGGACGGGGTCGAGGGCGAGCGGATCGGTCATCGGGGAGCCTCCAGCATGCGGAGCGACAGGTCGACGAGGTTGTCGGCGACGCGACTTGCCGGCAGCCGGCCGGCCGGATCGAACCAGGTCGCGACGCCATTGAGCGCGGTGAGCAGCACGGTGGATGCGATCGCGGGATCGACGAGCGCGAAGGCGCCGACCGCAATGCTTTCCGAGATTCGGCGCCGAAACCGGGCCTCGTAGGCGTCTCGACGATCGAGGACCGCCGCTCGTCGCTCCGGACCGAGCGAGCGCCACTCGCTCACGAAGACGCTCGCTTCCCGGACGTCGGCGGTGAGGACCTCAACGTGCGCCTTGATGAGGGCCGCAAGGGCTTCAACGGGATCGCCGGGGTGTTCCAGGGCTGCCCGCGCCTCTGCGGCGTCTGCGGCGGCCTCGAAGCGAGTCGCCGCGCGATCGACGATCGCCCACAGAACGTCTTCCTTCGAGGCGACGTGGGCATAGAGGCTCGCGCCCTGGAGCGACAGCGCCCGAGCGATGTCGCGGATGCTCGTGCCGGCGTAGCCGTGAGCGCGGAACAGGTCGCTCGCCACGTCCTCGATGGCGCGGCGACGGGAGACTTCCACCAAGGTCAGTTTCGCTAACCTCCCGATTGAGCCGACTAACGAACGATCGTTAGGGCCGAACGATACGACGCCGTCGACCGGGGCGTCAACTCGGCGAAGGCATCGTGTCCCAGTGTCCCGATCAGCAGCTCGAAGAGCGGTACCGTCGCCTCGTGGCCGGCCTGGGCGCCAATTCCGTGCCAGGTCGCGCCTCGAGCTCGGGTTGTGGCCAAATTGGGATCAGGCGGCAACTCGTCACAGAATCCGTGACAGCCTTGCCTCAGGCGCAAATGTGGCCGCGTCACCCCGGCTTCACGAGGGGTTCCGTGACGGGCGGAACCAATCTCGTGACCGAGGCGTCAAGCGGCCACTGAGCCCTCCCCGCCATCAGTCGAGGTTCCCAACCGATGCGATCCCTCTCGCTTACCCTCCTGGCGATTGCCGCACTGCTGACACCGACCGCAGCCATGGCTGCGTCGCCGGCGCCCGCAACGACGACGGCCCGCTACTTCGAGATCAAGGGCCTTGTCCTCGGCGCGACGAAGCTCGGGGTCGGCGGCAAGCTGGCGATCGAGGGCTCGAAGCTGATGGCCTCGGCCGGTTGCAACATGATCGGTGGCGAAGTCTCGGTCGACGGGGACAAGGTCACGATCGTCGGACCGACGTCCATGACGGAGATGGCCTGCCCCGGAGCCAACGGCGATGCCGAGGCGATTCTCATCAAGATTCTCGCCCTCGGGACATTCAAGATCACGGCCACCGCCTGGGATGCCGACGGCGGGCAGATCCTCACGGTCGAGATTCCGACCTACGCCCCGGGGCCGGGAGGTAGCCCGCCCGACGAGCCGATTACGAGCGGCCCGATCGCGACGATCGTCGATCCCCCGCCCGGTGGTCCGACCTGGACGTGCCCGCCGAGCCCGGTCGACGGCGGCGGCTCGACCGGCAGCGGCGGCTCCACCAGCAGCGGCTCGACCGGGACTGGCACAGCTTCGCCCGGCACGGTCGTCGTCGTACCGGACGCGACCAGTGGCTCCGAGCCCGGCGCCACCCCCGGTTCCGAGCCTGCCGCGACAGCAATCGACCTGCCCCTCGAGACCGGCTCGGTCGATCCGCAGCCGCCAGCTCCCGCCGCCGGCGAGACGTTCCCGCTCGGGCAGATCGATCCGTGCTACGGCGTCAGCCTCGGTGCCGGCCAGGTCGAGGCCGACCTTGCGGCAGCCCCGAAGGCCGCGACCTTCGACAACAGTTCCGCGCAGGAAGCGGTGGCTTCGCCGGGGCTCGTCCTCCCGCTGGCCTTCGGGCTCGTCGTGCTCGTGCTCGCGGGCGCCGCGATGGACCGCCGGCGCCGCATCGAGCTCTGAACGCTCGCCGGCACCCGGCAGGCAGGCACCGATCGCCGCTGAGGTCGCCTACTCGCCGCTGAACCGCGGCGCCCGCTTCTCCATGAACGCGGCGATGCCCTCGGCGTGATCGTTCGTTCGGCCTGCGAGATCCTGCAGGAGGGCCTCGTACTCGAGCGCCCCGTCGAGGCCGCGGTCCCATGCCGCGTTCAGGGCTCGCTTCGTAAGCGCGATCGCGACTGGCGCCCCCCTCGCGAGCCGGCCGGCCATCTCGCGAGCCATGTCGAGGAGCTCTCCTGACGGGACCACGCGCGTCACGAGCCCCATCGACAGGGCCGCGTCCGCAGGCACCGGGTCGTTGAGCAGCGCGATCTCCGCGGCCCTCGCACCTCCGACCAGGCGCGGGAGCAGCCAGGTCGCGCCGCTGTCGGGGATGAGCCCGACGCGGCCGAAAGCCAAGGCGAAGCTCGCCTCCTCGGCCGCGATGCGCAGGTCACAAGCGAAGGCCAACGAGGCGCCAGCGCCGGCCGCGACCCCGTTGATCGCGCCCACGATCGGTTTCTCGAGGCTGCGCATTGCCCGGATGATCGGGTTGTAGCGCTCGCGGAGCTCGGTTCCGAGGGGAGCCGCATCGGGCTCGAGGCGCTCCCCGAGGTCCTGGCCGGCACAGAACGCGCGACCCGCTCCGGTGAGGATCACCGCGCGAACCGCGCGATCACGTTCAACGGACCGCAGGGCGGCCAGCAGCTCCTGTTTCATGGGAACGGTCAGCGCGTTCAAGGCATCCGGCCGGTCGAGGGTGATCGTCGCGATCCCGTCGGCGCCCTCGAGCCGAACCGTCGGCCGGCTCGCCGCTGGTGAGTCGCCCTTCGGCACCGAGAAGGGCCTCAGGCGACGAAGAGCTTGAGCTCGCCGTCGACGAGCTCGAAGACCCGTCGGTCGATCGGCTCATCGGCGTCGTCGGAATGCTCGACCACGAAGGCCGTGAAGAGCTCTGCAAACTCTTCGTCGTCCACTCGAAGGGCGCTCGCCAGCAGGAGATCGCGATCCGGGAGGCCGACGAGGACGCGAGCGTCGCCCCCGAGCTCGTCGGAGAGGTGCTTGCGGACCTCGGGCAGGAGAATGCGCGCGGCATCACCGCCTTCGCCCGAGTCGGAGGAGAGGACGCGGCGGTGGCCGGAGAGCTCGTCGGTCCATGGCGCGATCGAAGACCACAGGCCGAGGTTCTCCATGGCCGCGTCGCGCAACGCGGCGGGCTCGATGCCCCAACCGAGGAGGTGATCGGCATTCACGAGCACATCGAAGCTCGAGACCCGCATGACGTAGGCGACCTGGAGGTCCGCGGGGCCCGGGTCGAGCACGGGCAGGGCGTGGTGCTTGAGGCCCTCGTTGGCCAGCGCCGCCTGGTCCAGGCCAGCCAGCGCGGTCCCGGCTGCCTCGGGCGGGCGGAGGACGGGCAGGATCCGGCTGGACGCGGCGGACCATTCGTGCTCGGGCGCCTCGCTCCAGGGGACATGGGCCTCCGCGTGCGGCCGATGGCCGCTGACCGGCGCAGCCTCGTCGATCGGGGAAAGGATGTCCGGTGCCTGGTCGCGCCAGGCCGGAGCCGGTTCGTCGCCGACGTCGTTGTCCCAGGTCATCAGCGTCCCCTCCAGCTTGGCGCGCGCTTCTCGACGAATGCCGCCATTCCCTCGCGCTGGTCCTCGCTCGCGAACAGCAGGTAGAAGTTGCGACGCTCGAACTCGAGGCCGGCCTCGAGCGGCAGCTCCTCGGCGCGATTCACCGCCGCCTTCGCCGCGAGGACGGCGAGCGGTGGCATCGCGGCGATCCGGGCGGCGAGATCGAGGGCCGCCGGCACCGTCGCCTCCGACGGCACCACCGTCGTCACGAGGCCATACGCCTCGGCTTCGCGCGCGCCGATCGACCGGCCGGTGAGGACCATCTCCATCGCCTTGGCCTTGCCGATCGCCCGGGTCAGGCGCTGGGTCCCGCCGGCGCCGGGCATGACGCCCAGCTTGATCTCGGGCTGCCCGAACTGGGCATCCTCGCCGGCCACGATCATGTCGCACGTCATCGCGAGCTCGCAGCCGCCGCCGAGCGCGAAGCCACGGACCGCCGCGATGATCGGCTTTCGGATGCGCTTGATCCGTTCCCAGCGATGGAAGTGGTCATCGGCGGACAGGCTGGTCGGGGTCTGGGCGGCGAGCTCGCCGATGTCGGCACCCGCCGCGAACGCGCGATCACCCGCTCCCGTGATGACGCTGACACGACAGTTGGGCTCGCCGTCGAGCCGCTCCAGGACGTCGGTGAGGGCCGCGATGAGCCCGAAGTCGAGCGCGTTGAGGACCTGCGGGCGGTCGATGACGATCAAGGCGACGCCGTCGAGGGGACCCGCCGCGCTCGGGGCTGGCAGGCTCACATGGACCGATTCGTGATCGGGCGGTGGCGGCAGGGTCACGGAGCTCCCTCGGCGTGTTGCCACAGTATCGTCGGGCGGTGACCTCGCGGCACGCCTTTCTCCTTCTCAGCCGGAAAGGAGGTCCGAGGCCTCCTCGACGACAAGGAACGTCGCGAGGCCGGGCGCGATCTCGCGGAGGATCTTGCCGCCAGCGCGCATCGCGTCGGATCGCAGCCCGTCGTCGAGCGACGCCCGATCGTCGAAATCCATCGCGCAGGCGAGGGCGAGATCGGTCTCAGCGCCCAGTGCCTCGCTGACCCGCCAGACCCGAGTCGCGCGTAACCCCGGGGTCTGGGCGACGAGCGGCAGATGCTCGTCGCGATAGCGGCGCTCGAGCGTCTCGAGGGCCTCGGGTCCGCCGTCCGGTCGGCGGTAGAGCACGAGCAGGGTGGTCATGTCGAGCCTCCTTCGCGTAATGGCTGCGATGGTTCGGGCGATGTCTCCGGCTGGCCTGCACCGGGCGGCTCGGAGCCGGGCGGCTCGTCGCCCGCACGCTTGCGGGCCTCCGCCTGGGTGGTCCGGTAGAAGCCGCCCATCCCCTCGTTGAAGAGGCCCGGCCGTTTGACCATGGCCTCGTGGCCGGCATCGGGGAGCACGAACAGGCGCCCGCCCGGCAGCTGGCGGGCGAGCGCCGCTGCCGCCTCGACGGGCACGAACGGGTCGCGGTCGCCGGTGACAACCAGGGCCGGGCAGTCGATGGAATGCAGCTCGGCCGCCGTCAGGAGGGGTTGGCCGGCCACGTCCGCCGTAATCGCCGGCAGGAGGCGCTTCCACGCCCCGACCCCCTGGCCGGCGTCGTGACGACGCGCGAGCTGAGCCTCGAGCTTTGGGTCGCTGGCGACGATCCGCTCCGGATCCATGAGTCGCCGCCCGACGCTCGCCCTGGGCTCTCGCAGCGTCGTGATCCCGATGACCACGAGCGTTCGGAGCCGCAGCGGCGCCCGAACCGCGAACTGGAGCGCCGTCATCGCGCCCATCGAGAAGCCGACGAGGTGGAAGGTCGGCAACCCAAGCGCGTCCGCGAACGCCTCGAGGTCGTCGACGAGCCACTGATAGGTGAAGCCGTTCGCGGCGTCCCAGCGGGTGCCACCGTGGCCGCGAGCATCCGGGAGGTGAACCTGGAACGCCTTCGAGAGCAGCGGCAGCTGGGCGGCGAAGTCCTCACGACCGAGCGACGTTGCGCCGTGCAGCAGGACGAGCGGCGGCCCGGCGCCGAGCACCTCGTAGGCGATGTCGAGCCCGTTCGCCCGGATGACCGGCACTCAGCCCTCCGGCTTGCCTTCGACGGGGCTGTCGGCGCCCCGCTCGATCCGGAGATAGCGCCGCCGAAAGTAGAGGAGCGGGATCGGCGCCTCGCCGGCGGCCGCGTCATCCCCAGCGGCCGCGTCGTCGCCCGCGGCGCCGAGCGAATCCACGCGCCCGATGAACAGGTCGTGGTCCCCCGCCGAGAAGGTCTGCGTGACCGTGCATTCGAGCGTCGCGATCGCGCCGTCGAGGAGGGGGAGGCCAGTTGGGCCCGGCGCCCAGGACGCACCACAGAAGGCCTCGCGGCCCGGGCTCACCGGCGCGTGCGCGAAGCAATCCGAGAGCGCCTGCTGATCCTCGCCCAGGACGTTGACCGCATACCGCCCGAGCGAGCGGACCATCGGCGTGATGAACCGGCTTCGATCGAGGGCGACCATCACGAGCGGCGGCTCGAGGGACACCGAGGACAGCGCGTTGACCGTGATCCCCGCGGGCTTGCCCGTGGGCTGCACGCCGTCCGGACCTGGCTCGAAGGTCGTGACGACGCTGATCCCGGTTGCGAACCGGCCCATGACCTGGCGAAAGGTGTCCGACGCGATCTCCATCGGGTCGAGCATAATCGGGCGACGATGACGACCCGCCTGTGGGACCGCGCCGCCGTGCTCCCCGCACCGAGCGGCGAGCGGCTGCCGGAGATCGCGGCGCTGCCGCCGGGGCTGCCCTCGCTCGAGGACCTCTTCACGTTCATGCGTGACGCGGAGCTCCGCTTCGCAACGCTCAGGATGCGGATCGAGGAGCGAGCGTTCGGGGCGCGGGGTGAGCTCCTGACCACGATGGACATCTCGCTCCGACACCCCGGCCACGCCCGCGTGGTGACGAGCGAGCCGGGTCCCGGCGCGATCGGCCGGAGCGAGCTCTGGATCTCGGATGGAGCGGCCGTCAGGACGTACTCCGCGGTCCATCGACTTGGCACCTCGCGCCCCGTCCGGAACCGGCCGCGGGGCCTCGACGCGGGCGACTTCCCGGGCACGGCACGGGTCTACGAGCCGATTACGCTGCTGCCGAGCGAGACGCTCGCCGACCTCTTCATCCATCCCGGCGGGTATTGCCAGAACGTGCTCGCCACCGGTCGATGCTGGGTCTCGGGCACAGACGTCGTCGCCGGCCGGGAAGCGGTCCTGGTCGAATGCGACCACCCGCGAGCGGTGGAGCTGTACGTCGATCGGCCGGACTACCACGTCCAGATCGCGGCCGACCGCGAGACCGGCGTGATCACTCGATTGGTCGAGTCAGTCCACGGCGAGATCACGCGCCTGGCCGAGGTCGTCCTCCTCGATCCCGACGCTCGCCTCACGCCGGCGACCTTCGACTTCGAGTTCCCCGACGACGCGACGATGCTCTACTGAGCGAGCTGGCCGAAGACATTGGATCGGCCCGCGAAGGGCCGAAGAATCTGCGAATCCCGCGTGAACGGCCGCGTATGATCGCGGGGTTCGCACCGGCTCGGCGGCGTGCCGCCCTCTCATGGCCGGAGCGCGGTCGATGCACCGAGTGGCTTGAGGGAGGACTCGATGAGCGGACGGTCCCGCGAAGAGGCAATTCGGCAGGACACCCAGGACCTGCACGGCCTCGGCTATGCCCAGGAGCTGCTGCGCAGCATGGGCGGGTTCAGCAACTTCGCGATCAGCTTCAGCATCATCTCGATCCTGACCGGCGCGGTCATCCTCTACAACCTCGGGTTGAACATGGCCGGACCGGCTGCGGTCGGGCTTGGCTGGCCACTCGTCACGATCTTCACACTGATGGTCGCGGCGACGATGGCCGAGATCGCCTCCGCTTACCCGACCGCCGGTGGCCTGTACTACTGGGCCAGCAAGCTCCGGAACAAGGATTGGGGCTGGTGGACCGCCTGGCTCAACCTCGGCGGCCAGGTGTCGATCGTGGCCGGGATCAACTACTCGGCGGCCTTCTACCTTTGCGCGACGATTCTCAAGCCCCTGTTCGGCATTGATCCGAACCTTGAGACCCTCGGCGTCCAGAACGCGATCTGGATCACCGGGGTCCTCATCTTCATCGAGATCCTCTTCAACATTGCCGGCACTCGGGTCGTGGCATTCATGAACGACCTATCGGTGTGGTGGCACATCGGTTTCGTCGCCGCGATCACCCTGGCGCTCTTCGCGATCGGCAGCCAGCCGACGCACGACATCGGATTCCTCTTCCAGGTGACCCCCGGGACGAACGCCGATGGAGCGCCGTGGACATCGGTCATTCCGTTCGGCATCGCCGGCGCCTTCGCACTCAGCCTTCTCCAGGCGCAATGGACGTACACCGGCTATGACGCCTCGGCGCATGTGGCCGAGGAGACCGTCTTCGCCCGTCGCGCGTCGGCGTGGGGCGTGTTCCTCTCCGTTGCGGTCTCGGCCGTTGTCGGTTACATCGTCCTCGTGGCCCTGACGCTGAAGATGACGAGCCCAGCCGATGTGCTCGCCAACAGCGGTGGCGGCGGCGGCGTCCAGTACATCCTCGAACAGAACCTCGGCGCCGGTCTCGACCACCTCGGCGGGCTGCTTGCCGCCGGTGTCGCGTTCGCGATGACGTTCTGTGGCTTTTCCTCGATCGCATCCGCCGGACGGATGCTGTTCGCATTCAGCCGCGATGACGGCGTCCCGGGGAGCAGCTGGCTCAAGAAGGTCAGCGTGCGCTGGCGGACGCCGAGCCACGCGGTCATCGCGATCAGCGTCCTGAGCTGGCTCCTGATCCTGCTCGTCTATGTCCTCACGAAGGCGTTCGGTGGGGATCCGTTGTTCCTCATCGGCGGGATCACCTCCGTCAGCACCGTCCTGCTCTACTGGGCCTATGGCGTGTGCATCTGGCTCGGCATGCGCGGCGACCAGTCCTGGCGGCAGCGCCAGACCTGGAGCCTCGGCCGCTGGAGCCGGCCGCTCGCCTTGCTGTCGGTGATCTGGATCATCCTGTTCAGCCCCGTCTTCCTGTATCCGTTCGCGCTGAATCCCGCCTCGTGGATCATCGTCGGGGCCTTCATGGTGCTGCTGGTGGTCTACTACCTAGTCTGGGCTCGGTCCCGGTTCAGGGGACCGGTCGCGCAGGGCACGGCCGAGCAGCTCAGCGATATCGAGAAGGAGTTCGAGCGAGCGGCTGAGGGCCTGTCCCCCGCCTGACCCCGGGCTCATCGCAATTGGTCATCCAGGGCCGGCCGGCACCGCCGGCCGGCCCTCACGCAACCATTGGCACTCCCGTGCCCGGAGAGGTCTCATGAGCGACAAGCACAAGAAGCATCCAAAGCTCGAGCAGCTCGAGGCCCAGATCCGGGACGGCCAGATCGACACGCTGGTCGTGGCCTTCACGGACATGCAGGGCCGGCTCATGGGCAAGCGCGTCCAGGCGGAAGCGTTCCTCGCCGGGGTCATCGACCACGGCGCCCACTTCTGCACGTACCTCCTCGGCACGGACATGGAGATGAAGACGCCAGACGGGTTCAAGCTCATGAACTGGGAGACGGGCTACGGCGACTGGATCGCGGCGCCCGTCTGGGACACGCTCCGGGTCCTGCCGTGGCTCGAGAAGACCGCGCTGGTCCTCTCGGACACGATCAACGAGGAGACCCACGAGGAGATCCCGGTTTCGCCGCGGACGATCCTCAAGCGCCAGATCGAGCGGGCTCGGGCCGCCGGCCTGACGGTCAAGGCCGGCTCGGAGTTCGAGTATTACGTCCTCCGCGACTCGTGGCAGGACATCGCCGACAACGGCTACGGCGTCCCGAAGCGCTTCGGGACGTACAACGAGGACTACCACCTCCTCCAGGCGACCAAAGCCGAGCCGCTGCACCGGCTCCTCCGGAACCAGATGACCGCCGCCGGGATTCCGATCGAGTTCTCGAAGGGCGAGGCCGCCCCGGGCCAGCACGAGGTCAACATCCGCTACGACCACGTCCTCGAGTCGGCCGACCGGAGCGTCATCTTCAAGCACGGCGCGAAGGAGATCGCCTACCTCAACGGCTGGGGCATCACCTTCATGGCCAAGCCGGATCACACGTGGACGGGCTCGTCGGGCCATCTCCACATGAGCATCTGGGACGAG